>CADCBO010000037.1 GCA_902799685.1 uncultured Bacteroidales bacterium | reverse complement strand
TCACACGTGGGTTGCTATTTTTCTCATACGCCTTGACCTTTTCTATCATATCGGCAGTGAGCTGTTCCAATTCCATAGCAGTGAGTTGTTCCAATTCCATATTAGTAGAATCATTATCTGCAGAAACAATCTCTCTATTTTCATTCTGAGAACGATTGACCGCCGAAGAGCTCTTACAAGAGTTGCACAACACCGACAGCAGAAAAAACGACACGCAGGATACTACATGCCACCATCCGCGTGAGAGCCATATCTTAATCTTTCTAATTATCATAGTAGTTTGCTATGTACTATTTATCTTGTTTGGCTTGTCTATCATCCTGACCGCTCTGACGTATATCGTCCGGGCTGTGGCGGATAATGAATGTAGCATCCTTGCCGGGGTGGTAGTTGATCCTTATTCTTGCAGTCCCTTCAGTGGGGTCACCCGGTAAAGGAGACCATGATCTCTCCTTGAAATAATCCAAATCAATTATCTGGATATGAATAATACCTTCCTCCAGTTTATAATCATCTGTGTATATGGGATTGTTGTTTTTGGGATATAACATTTGATCATCAAAAACTATGCTGGTAACAATCTCATTTCCGTTTTTGGTAATCAGTTTGCCTTCTTTATCAGTTTCAACATCGGGCAGAATGGAGAGCAACTCTTTCACTGTAGTACCCACAGGTATTATGCTGGTTTTTACGCCATCAGGATATTCTTTGTATTCAGGCTTTGCACCGGTTTTATCCGATATCGGCTCAATCTCAATGACATACTCCCCTTTCTCCAGTTTACAGTAATAGTTATCATAAGCCTTGACCTTCAAGATCATCTCGGCTGTGAGTTGTGACAGAGCAACGGGCTTGTCATCATTAGTGTCTTCCTGCTTGAACCGGTCTACCTCTGCCTGCCAGTATTCATCATTTATACCAATGTATTCATGACCTTTCCAAGCCCGGTAATGAGCCGCCTTTGAGGGAGTGACAGCAAAGGATATATCACCTTCATAAACCATAAAAACTTCAGGAAATCCTGCATATACCTCTGTGAAAACGGGATTGTTTATGTCAAATTCTATCTTGGAGATTTGGGTGTTGACCGATGTTTCCAAAATGGTTGCCTGATCAGACTTGATTTTCCTTTTCTGTACTTTATCTTCTTCCTTGTAAACCAGGTAATATTTCTTTTTCTCCTTTACCAGGAATATACCCCATAGGTTCTTTCTCCATGCATTACGCATAATATATCCACAGACAAGACCTTCGGGTGCATATTCAAGCAACTGTGCCAAATAATTCTCATTTGTGACAAGGCCGCGATCACTGGGAGTTATGGCGCGAGTTTCTTTCTTCAATTCCTGACCGTTCACCATGAGGACACCGCTATCACTTAATTCTGCACCAAGTTTACGTGCAATATCCTCTAACGACGCACCTTGCTGTGCATAGGCTGAAACGCAGAGTGATATCAGCATGGATGTCAATGCAAGCAAGAGGACTTTCTTTCTCATAATGCATTTGATTGGTTTATCTGTTATCTAAACTGATTTATAGTGAAAATGCGTCTTGTGTTAAAGGCGCATTTTCATAATAAACCATAAATGGTACAAAAGGGGACAGACCCCTTTTGTATCATTTTGTGTAATTACTCGCAGACGGGACGGATAGCACGGCCTAAGTTGCGTTGGACTATTGAGGTTGTAAAGTTCACATCCGGCTCAAGCCACATACCCCACGCATCACAGATTCCGTTCAGCTCCAGTACAATTGGTTGTTCAACAAGGAAGCATGTCCAATAGAGGCCTGCAAACTGACCTTCACCTATAGACTCACCCTCTACAACGCTCGTAGAATCTCTATACACGGTAAATGGAAGAAAAATGGAGCGGTCTCTATAGCCTCGCTTATTTCCTCTTATACGGAATCCTTCAGTTCCATCCTTCATCTTTGCATAACTCCAGGTACACTTGCCCATCAACTCTTTCCACTCTCCTGTTGTGGGAATACGCCAGTTTCCGCCCCAATTTACATGGGCCGCGTCATCTTCTGGTTCCAGTCTGTTCTTACGGTCTTTATAGTTATACTTGGTAAAGTTATCATAACTGCCGTTTATGCTGAACTTATAATTGGACATAGTGTATTCAGACTTGGGCTCAGTCTCACCCCAGGCAAAGAGAAAGCCTTTATCCTGTGGTCTTTCAGCACCCACATTACAGGTGGCCCACTTTACTGATAAGCCCAGGTCAACGTATTCATGTTCAGGGTAGTTATTTTTATCTACTCCCTGAGATTCCTCACTATATACTACCTCGCTGTTTTCAGGTAATTGATGCGTTTCGTTTCCTTTTATCATCAATACGTCGTTATCATTAAACTTTACGAAGTCCTGATTACTGCGGAAGACTTCTTCAACAGACGCTCTGTTATTA
>CADCBO010000036.1 GCA_902799685.1 uncultured Bacteroidales bacterium | reverse complement strand
CAGGAGCTGTACATTTCTTTGGGATTTCAAACATAGGAACTTATCGTCCCTACGGGCCGAACGTTCGTCAGACATGCGCCGTTCTTAACGGGATCCTCCGGAGGGCTACGCTTAACGCCACTTCACTGATGGTCCCCAAAGAGGATAGTCCGGCTACTGCAACTGGAAACCTTTTCGGTTTCCGAGACCATACCCTTCAAGTTTTGCTCACTCTGCCGGTTTCACTTTTATGATGTTTTGCTCAACATAATAGGTACCATCTATCAATGAAGGCATAATTTCATTCAGTTGGTCTGTAGAAACCTGAATCATTTCCAGTACTCTGTCAAACATTTCCCTGTCCTTGTGCCTTGTCGCATAATACAGGGAATCGCAGGTCTGGTTTACATATACAAACGTCTGGTCTGATGGTGATACGGTGCTTGATGGCTGTCCGTTTATATAATAGCAATAATTGGTCCCGTCGAACATTATAACCTGTGACAGTGATTCTCTTAATTGTGCAGCTTTATTAGCCAGTTTGAAATAACAGGCTATTATGGAATCCTGAGAGGGGCTTATTTTCATGCGGCTTGTTCCGATCCTGTAATAATTGCTGCTGAATTTGAATAGTCTTGACTTTATAAATGTCCTGACAGTTGTGGTTGCAATGAGCTTTGGACTTTTATTATTGTTACAACCTACGGAATAAGGTCCAGAGAAAGACGGTTCCACCACATACTCCCATTCCATCTGGTCATCAACTCTGAGCTTCCTCTCAAATGTCATTGCATTCTTAATACGGCGGTCATTTCCTATCTTTTTGGTCTGACCAGCTACCGACAATTCGGTAAAGCTTATCAGTGCAAGTAATATAAATAGGATCTTATTCATATAAAACTCAACAGTTTTGGATTCCTAATACATTGTATAATCCTCGTAAATGTAAAGTTAAATAAATGTTTCTCTTAGCAGGCCTACTCTCCAAAATGCAACAGTTTTGCAACGCCTGTTGTTTGCCGTTTGTCGTTTTGACAATTACTTTTGTCTGCATAAAAAACGCACAAATATGAAAATGCACCTTTTACACAAGACGCATTTTCCGTATAAATCAGTTTAGATAAAAAACAATTGTATTATGAGGGAGAAGATATTTGCATTATTATCATCTGCTATGCTAATCGCTTCTTGTAGTAGTTCCCGTGGCAATCTGCTGAGCAAGGTTGAGTATCAGAATAATAGTGTATTTCAGCGTGAAGAGTATCATTATTCTGATGGTGAACTTGCTTTGGTTACTCGTGTCATTTATTTCAACAACACTCCGGACTCCTCTTGGACAGAGTATGAAATTAGGCGTAACGGTCAGACAACCGATACCATTGAAACAATCAACAGCAGCAGAAGACGTATAAAAAGCAGTGACGGTTCTGTAAGGTCATATCGCCTTGTGGGTGATGAATGGAAAGAGATATCTTTCCTAAAAACAGATGAGAAAGGAAGGGAGATTGAATACCGAACCGGCGATGCTCATTTGTTGCACACTTATGATTCACAGGGCCGCTCTACCGGCTATACGCATACGTTTATAAAAGATGACGGCACAATCCAAAAGTCAGGCCAAAAAATAGATTATTCTGATGATGGCCTCCAGTCTGTCAGGACAGACTATGTCCAGACAAACTCTGATTCTAAAGTTATTACAGGAAAGGCAATTCATGTCTATGACAATAAAGGCAGAATACTCAGCAGGGAAGCATTTGACCCCGATGAGACTGATGACGATCATCCTACATTTATTACAGATACATATAAATATATCGGTAGAGGTAAAGTAATAAGGATAGAAAGCAAAAAGGAATACCGTGACGGCAGTTATCATAATGAACCAATCTGGAAATACATAGAAAAGTATAAAAACGGATTGAGGACCAAGATTGTAGTATATATGATGAAGGACGGCAAGTTCCATAAACAGAGTGTGAACACGTGGAAATATGATTTCAGCGCAAGGGTTCCACTCAAATCATTCGCTTATAGTCCCAGTGACTACCTGATTTTCAGGAGACCTTCTCAAAAAACCATTTGGACCTATGAAAAGTAAACTACATACTTTATTATTCCTATCGGCTTTCTGCTGTGCATCGGCAGTCAGTCTTGATGTAATGGCTCAAGATTTCCTGGAGCCCAGCGACCGCTTTATGGGCAATAATAAAGACGGCAATTCGCAGAATCAATATGACAATGAGGTCGTAAAGTATTTATTTCCTCAAGAGTGGTCAATTGGTTATTTTGCTTCACCCTCTTTATCAGGCCAGTACGGCATATTCCTTATAAAGGACAACGATGGCCCCATGCTGGTGTACAGCAGGTTCAAGAGCAATTATTCTGTCTCTAGGCGTGGGCATAGTAAAAAGGAGGAGAACATAAAGGTATCCAGTGATACCGTAAGAATAAGCACTGAAGAAGCTGACCGCCTGACTGCAATTATTACCGATGCCATCAGCAAGGCTGTAAAACCTAATGGCTTGGACAGATTAGTTTTTGACGGAACAACTTACTTTTTCATGTTGCCCGATAAGATGGCCAAAACCTGTTCTCCCGAAAAGAACACGAATTGCTACAAACTGGTGGAAGAGTTTGAGAACCTAAAGAAACTGTTTGGTGACCAACCATTCCTGGAGCTCTCATAGACTCACAAAAGTATCAGGACACAATAGTATCGTTTCCCTGTGTCATGAACAAGTTTCAGATTTTTCATTATCTTTGCCACAAACAGTTATAAAACTATAATATTATGGAAACCAAAACCACTAAAAACACCTCAAAAAAGAGGAAGAAGATGACCCCTGAAGAGAGGAGAGCCATCAAGGCTACTATTGTACCACAAAACAGGAGTATGAAATCATTTGTTGAACATCTTGGAGAAGTATGGGTTAAAGATCCAATGCTGTTGTTATGAGATATTTACTTGATACCAATATCTTCATATACCTGAACACTGACCATGATAAACTTGACCCAAATGTTTATTCTATTTTAAGTGAGCCAGAGACTCTTATGTACATAAGTGCTGAGAGTGTCCGTGAACTTATTGTAGCATATAATAACAAGGGATGGGGAAACAAGAAATGGAAAACTGCTGAGGATATGGTGCGCTCCATAGAGGAGACACACTTTGTAGAGATTCTGCCCATCGCAAAAGATGTGATGCAGACGTACTCACGTTTAAGCGTAAACAAAACTATGAACCACAAGGACCCATCGGACCATGTGATAATATCACACTCCATGACGTTAGGGATCCCTCTCATATCAAGTGATACACGCTTTCCCTACTATACCCGCCAAGGACTCAACCTTATCTTTAACGAGAAATAGCACCGAAGGGGACAGCTTACTATCCCCTTCAATCTGAGCACTGCTTAGTACTTTTTTAGGAGGATGGCTTTCAAGTCATCCTCTTTTTCTCATTTAGTCACCGGGAAACCAAAATGCAACAGTTTTGCAACGCCAAGTTGTTGTTCTGAAAAACAAATAGAAATATGTTTGTCCCTGTAATTCAAACAAAAACGGAAATGAAAAGATTCATATTAATCAGCGTTATTGCATCGGCCATTTGTTGCCTCAATGTAAATGCCCAGAAAGCATTCAGACCGATGTCCATGATGGATTATAAAATATGGGGTGAAGAAATTGACCGGTTATTTGACAGCAAAGCTGAGGTGAATTTCATGTTTGGACCTTTCCATTCCGGAAGTCCGGCTCTATCTTTCAATAATGGAACAATCAAAGTAGTAACAGGGGAAAAGGAACACTTGAAAGAATGTGACTCGAAATTATATTCATCATTAGTGTTTTTGGCAAAGCATTCCGTTATGACTGCCAATTACTACACCAATCAGCATTATGGATTTGACGGAATGACCTACTATTTGTTCTATAAATCCGATGGCGTGCACAGTTGGCAACCTAGAGGGTTATGCCGACAAACCGTAGATGTCTTTTGGAATGTTATGCATGCAGTAGAAGCAGACGACAATGCACTTTTGGAACAGCAGAAAGCAATTGCAGATTCCATCTGTAAAAAATTCAAGACCTACTATCCTGAGGATTTTGCAGATATAGTAATATCAAAATCATCATTTGGTTCCAATCCCTTCAATGTAATATTAAGTCTGTTGGCAGTAACAGAATTATCTGACTTCTTGAGAACTGATTTAAAACTCACTTTCAATTTCAAAAGATTAAAATACAGACGCAGTTACAAACAAGACTATCTCCAGAAATATGAGAAAACTCTCCAACAGGTCGCTTATTGGATGTATGTCCAATCAGATTTTGGAGATATATCCAATGCCGTCTATTTTGTAACCGAACCGATAATCGGCAAAAACCAATACGGCACATATGAAATCAAAATCAATGAAAAAGACATTTCCGTAGATAAAATGGTCTCCCTAATCCAACAGCTATAATACAAATGCGTTGACACAATAGTATCGTTTCCCTGTGCCAGGAAAACTTTATTTCACGACGTGAAATATACGTTTTACGTCGTGAAATTTATATTTTACGTCGAGAAATGTACATTTCACGTCGTAAAATTGACTTTCCGCACCTTTATTTGTATATTTGTTCAGTAATTAAATCTGTTTTGCTATGGCTAAGTATATAAAAAAGGAGATTGCCGACCTTAACGGCACAGGAAAGACACAGGCGTACTACAAGTTGCAGACCTTGAGAAACCTGAGTCAGGATGAGTTTATCGATAAATGCGCATATCCCGGAAGCGGTGTGACCAGCGCCATGATGAAGGCTGTTCTGGGAACTCTGGCCTTCCAGCTGCCCCGACTTCTGGCTTTGGGCTATTCGGTGAGCATAGACGGTTTGGGCACATTCAGCACAAGACTTGGAGTAAAGAAAGACAAGGTTAAGGAGAGTTTCCAGGAGGGCGAGAGCAAGCGCAACGCCCAATCTATAGAGGTAAACGGCATCAGTTTCAGAGCCGACAAGGAGTTTATCCGCAATACTGACCGTGAGTGTGAACTGGAGAGGGGCGATGATTGCCGTCTCAGAAAATCCAGATACACACTCAATGAGCGTATGGCGCTGGCAAGAGATTTTGTGGAACACAACACCTATATGCGGGTATCGGATTATGCCGCCATTACCGGCCTGTCGCAGTCAAAGGCATCTATAGAACTGCGTGATCTCTGCCAGATGCCAGATGCCGGTTTCAAGCCCCAGGGACGCGGCTCTCACAAGGTCTATGTAAAAGCGTAGTCCAAAAGGCTTCTCCCCTATTGTGTCATTTTTTTGTTGTAAATTTGTAAAAACAAAATCTGACCGATGATAGTATGTATAGCCGAGAAGCCCAGCGTGGCAAAGGATATTGCCGATGTGCTGGGTGCCAAGACAAAACACGACGGGTACATTGAGGGTAACGGTTATCAGGTAACCTGGACCTTCGGCCATTTGTGTACCCTTAAGGAGCCCCATGACTACACACAGAACTGGAAGAACTGGAGCCTGGGCAGCCTGCCCATGATTCCGCCCCGGTTCGGTATCAAGTTGATTGAGGATAAGGGAATAGAGAAACAGTTCAAGATAATAGAGTCACTCATGCAGAAGGCCGATGGCATTATCAACTGCGGTGATGCCGGCCAGGAGGGTGAACTCATTCAGCGCTGGGTGATGCAGAAAGCCGGCGCCAAATGTCCCGTAAAGCGCTTGTGGATATCGTCACTGACCGAGGAGTCCATACGTGAGGGATTCAGCCACCTGCAGGACCAGGATGCATTCAAGTCACTCTATGAGGCCGGCCTGTGCCGCGCCATAGGTGACTGGCTATTAGGCATGAACGCCACGCGTCTGTACACCATGAAGTACCGGAACAACAACACCCGCCAGGTGCTGTCCATCGGCCGTGTACAGACCCCCACTCTGGCCCTTGTAGTCAACCGCCAGAAGGAGATAGACAACTTCAAGCCCGAGCAGTACTGGGAGCTCAAGACCACATACCGCGACACCTCTTTCTCATATACAAAGGGAAAGTTCACCAAGATTGAGGACGGCCAGGCCGTGCTGGAGGAGATCCGCCCCCTCAACTTTGTCATTACCGATGTAACCCGCAAGGAGGGCCGTGACTTTGCCCCGCGCCTGTTTGACCTCACGTCGCTTCAGGTGGAGTGCAACCGCAAGTACGGGTATTCGGCCGATGACACCCTCAAGACCATCCAGTCACTCTACGAAAAGAAGATAACCACATACCCGCGTGTAGATACCACATTCCTGAGCGATGACATCTACCCCAAATGCCCGGGCATTCTCAAGGGGCTCAAGGACTACGCCCAGTTCACCGCCCCGCTGGAGGGACAGAAACTCCCCAAGTCCAAGAAGGTGTTTGACAACAGCAAGGTGACCGATCACCACGCCATCATACCCACCGGAGTCTACCCCAACAACCTGAGCCAGCAGGAGCGCGCGGTGTTTGACCTGATAGCACGCCGATTCATCGCGGTGTTCTACCCCGACTGCCTCTACGCCCAGACAACCGTCCTTGGCAAGGCCGGCCGCGCCGAGTTCAAGACCACCGGCCGCGAAATCCTCAAGCCCGGATGGCGTGTGCTCTTTGAAAAAGAGAAATCGGACGAAAAGACCGATGATGACGAGCGCATACTCCCCCAGTTCACGGTCGATGAAAGCGGTCCCCACCTGCCTGAGCTCCAGGAGAAGTGGACCACCCCGCCAAAACCCTACACCGAGGCCACCCTGCTGCGTGCAATGGAAACCGCCGGCAAGCTGGTGAACGATGAGGAGCTGCGTGACGCAATGAAGGAGAACGGCATCGGCCGCCCCTCAACACGAGCCGCAATAATAGAAACCTTATATAAACGCGGGTACATGCGCAAGGAAAAGAAAAACCTTTATCCCACCCCCACGGGCATCGGCCTCATAGACCTTATCCATGAGGAATTGCTCAAGAGCGCCGAACTTACGGGCATCTGGGAGAAACGTCTGCGTGAGATTGAGCGTGGCAAATACCAGCCCGCCCATTTCATGGAAGAACTCAAGCAGATGGTCACCACCCTTGTTCATGACGTCCTTGCCGATAATTCTTCAAGACTTTGAAAATTTTTTGATTTTTCCCGAAAGGAATCTGAAGGTTCGGATACTAATTGTATGAACGAACTTCAAAAACAGATGGATAATTTAGAGTTAGAATTCACAAAAATGGTCCGTGAGCACCGTAAGACAATATATACGGTATGCTACTTTTTCTCGGACAATCCGACAGAAGTCGATGACCTTTTCCAGGAAGTGTTGGTAAATCTATGGAAAAGTTATCCCAAGTTCCGTGGCGACAGCAGTGTCAAGACCTGGGTCTGGCGCGTCAGCCTGAACACATGCTGTGCCATAAACAGGGCCGATAAGCGGCGAGTGCCAACAGTCCCGCTTGGCATCGACAAGGATCTTCTAGTCAGCGACAACGATCAGTCTAGCGCGCAGATCAAGATGCTGTATGACAGGATCAACAAGTTGGAGTTGTTTGACCGCGCCATTATCCTTCTGTGGTTGGAGAGTATGAGTTATGATGAGATTGCAGCCATCGTGGGCATTACGGCATCGGCCGTAACCAGCAGGCTGTTCCGCATCAAGGAGCAACTCAAATCTATGTCTAACAATTAATCCGTTAATCCTATGACAGACAATACTTTCAACCTCGACGAACTCAACGAGCTGAAGCAGGCTTATCAGCTTATTGATGAGAAACTGGACGGCAAGGAGATTGTAACTCCCGAGCAGATCCGCACAGTTACGCTCGAAAAAATAAGTTTCTTCAAGAGAGCCTTTAAAAGAGACTTTTCATGGTCATATCTGGCCTTTATTCCCATACTGTTCATCTATCTTGCCATAAACCATGACCTGACTGTCACATCTATATGTGTGCTGGGCGTATACGTTCTCATTGAATTTACGCTCCGTGTATTGCTGATACGCAAGATGAACCGCGCCGATCTTTCCGCACTTGACCTGAAAACCCTGTTGCAGGAGGAAAGCAACTATAGGAAAGCCGATATCGGTATTGCGTGCTTTACATGCATATATTGGACGGTATTCAACTTCATGTTCCTCAATACCACCGTTGCAATACTATCCCTGGTATTCTTCTTCCTGTCAATCCTGTTCAGGACAGATTTCTTCAAGAAAGGGATTAACCTGAGAACACTCACTGCCTCAGCCGACGTCTCAGAACCCGGAATGTTCAGGAGAATCTATCTTTGGGTCCTGTCATCAATTCTTTCTTTGATACTCATCATCATGATAATAGGTTATGCCAAGAATGTCATAACCGGTCAGATTGACCTGATGGCTATATGCTCCAGAGCCGGAATGATAATAATCTGCATTGCAATGGTAATTGACGGTTTCTTCCTGAAAAAGATCAGAATGGGTCAGGCTAGAACGCTGGCTAAGGTCATTATTGTTTTGTCAATAATTGCAATAGTGATTACCTTGATACCCGTAGCCCAATTACTTATCACAAAAACTGCCATAGAGTTCATAGATTTCTTCCCGATAGTCTTGGGACTGCTGTTAATCTATTCCAACACAACTCCCGGTAAGAAGTAAAACATTAATAATTATGAAGACTTTAAGATTGCTTGTTAGCATGACAGCCTGTGTCATGTTGTTTGCAGAGTGCAAGAAAGAGAATACCGTTCATAACGGAGTCCTGTCAATAAACAATTCCAGCGAAAGCCAGGAGGTGGCGTTTGAGGATGTTGCCACAGACATAAGCATAGTTCCGCTCATATGCGATGAGCCGATGGATGGTATCAACAGCATCAAATGTTAC
>CADCBO010000035.1 GCA_902799685.1 uncultured Bacteroidales bacterium | reverse complement strand
GTACTGGGTGTTTTGTGTGGTGGTTGTGTCTTGGGTTAATATGTGTGATTTGGCGGTGTTTTCTGATTGGTTAGTGGTGGACTCCTCTTCTATTATCAGGGTGCCTCCTCCCTGCTCTATCAGCTGGTTGGTTAGATCCTGAAGGGAACTGGTGGTTTGAGGGATTGGAAAGTTCGGTGAGGTTATCTGGAAGCCTGGGATGTAGGTTATGGTGAGTCTGTGGCTCTGGCTGGCCATGAGGCTGCGGGTGGCGCTGTCTATGGCGTTCTGGGTGATGGAGGTGGTTGATGTGCTTGTGGCGGTGGTGTGCTTGCTGGTGCGGCAGGCTGAGATTATGAGCGTAACTGATACAATGAATATGATGCAGTTTATGTGCTTTGCTTTCATGGTTGAGTATGTGTTTTGCATTAGTATTTGCACAAAGATAAGTAATTTGTGCATAACTGCAAAATAGGCTCAAATGGGCAAAATATGACTTCTGAGTGGCCTTAAATAGGTGTTATAAAGTAAGGGTGATTGAAAAATGGGGCACAGATGGGGCACACGGAGTAACTTTTGGTAAATGAAATCGGCCTCAGAAGTATCTCTGAGGCCGATTTGTCGTGATTCCGCCGGGATTCAAACCCGGAACCTTCTGATCCGTAGTCAGATGCTCTATTCAGTTAAGCTACGGAACCGAACCTTGAGCCAAACGAACAAAGAAAAAAACCGTTTTTCTTTAATTCTTTTGAATTGACGGCAAAAAGGAACTTGTTCATTTTTGACGTTGATTCAAAAGAATCAAGTAAGCGCAAGCTTACATTGTCGTGGCGTGGTGAGGAAGACGAAGTCAACCAATCCCTGCTTCCTTTAAAGCGGTGCAAAGTTACATCTATTTTTCGGAATTTGCCAAATTAGATGCATTTTTTTCATCTTAAACACAAAAAGTTTCCGTTATTATCTTATCTAGGAATAGAGTCAACGAATCCAGGGAAAGGGAGAGCAGAAGACAGGCTCAATAAAGACTGTCATAAAAAAAACTTAAGGCTTACAGTGATTTTCTGAGACTCCAGTTGCCCATGGTTTGACAGTTATGGCCAATTTCATACTCATGGAACACCTCGTAGCCGCGTTTTGTATAAAAACTCAGGTTCTCCCTGTTGTTGGTGAACAGCACCATAGTCTTGCCTCCGTGCTGGCGTACGTAATCCTCCAGATAAGACAGGAACTGAGTGCCTATGCCTTGACCGTGAAACGGCGGATCAACCTCAATCATACTCAGGTACCATACATCGGGATTGTTCTTCTGATAATCATGACAAGGGGTGCCGGCCTCCTGATCCTTTGCTAAGAAAGCATGCAGGTGGTTCCAATTGGTAAGAAAATACATCTTTAGATAACCGCTCAGAATAAACTTGAGTACCGATGGCTGCTTGTAGCCTGGTGGCTCAAGTGCCGCCTCAGCCACCATCCGGCCGTCCAAACGTGCGGTCAACAAATGTGAGCCCTTAAAGTTTCCTTTCCTGTTAATGGCCAGGAACCGAGCCAACCCCCTTTGTCGCTCCTTAAGGCCAGGGAAAAAGATGGTTATGTAGATATAATCAAAATATGCTCTGGCGGCCAGTTCAGAAGCCACCTTAATATCCTTCTTTTTTAATTTCTCATATTGTAGCATACCATAATCCTTTTAGTCACAAACATACTAAAAAGAACTGTCAATTGGTCATGATATCTGGCGGGCTGTTATCTGCGTATCAACTCAGCCAGATTCTTGAGTAAGGCTTTGGCAGAACCAGGATAGACAATACCGCTCATACCAAGTGCTATTGCAGCATTAACGTTATCCACGCGGTCATCTATGAAAACACATTCCTGTGCCTTAAGATTGAACTTTGACAGCAGCAGCTTGTATATGGCCGGATCCGGCTTTACCAGATTTACTGAGCTTGAAACCACATAGTTGTCTATACTGGCTATAGTCTTGAAACGGCGGCGGGCCTCGGCGAATGTTGCCGCAGGCCAGTTGGTAAGGCCATATACCCCTACTCCTTTTACCTTAAGTCCATTGATTATATCCAGCATTCCCGGAATATCTCCATGGCACATTTCAAACCAGCGGTCACGGAACATGGCTACAGCATCAGCATACTTTGGGAACTGTGTCTGGAGTTCGGCAACGCATTTGTCCATATCCTCACCACGATCCATCCTAGTGAACCATTCACGATTGCAGACATTGTCTGTAAAGAACTTGCATTCAGCTTCATTTCCACCGAATACTGGCAGGAACAGATATGCCGGATTCCAGTCAACAAGTACGTTTCCGTAGTCAAATATTACGCTTTTAATCATTTGAATCTGTGATGTTTATGGTATCCGGCAACATGATCTGACGCAAGCTGTCGGGTAGCGTGCATCCCACCTTGTCCATGTATCCGCTTACCGTACTAAGGTACACAGGCATATCTGATTCCGAGATGGGATCTACGGCCGGTAGATCCATACTGAGCGGGTCAATGGCTGTTCCGTTCTTGAACACCCGATAGTCCAGATGCGGGCCTGTGGCCACTCCTGTGGCGCCTACATAACCTATCAGCTGGCCCTGTGACACATGTGTTCCCTGATTGATTCCTGCTGCAAAACCACGCAGGTGCATATATTCTGTTGTATAGGTGGAGTTGTGTTTTATCTTAAGATAATTGCCTCCACCCTTGCTGTCCCAGGCTTTGGTTATGACTACACCGTCGCCCACTGAATATACTGGCGTACCGGCAGGAGCCGCGTAATCAACACCGTGATGCGCGCGTACCACTTTGGTTACAGGATGCACACGGGCGTTTGAGAACCTGGAGCTTATACGTGAGTAACTCAATGGGGCCTTAAGGAATGCACGGCGCAGACTTGTGCCTTTCTCGTCAAAGTACTCGCCCCGCTCGTTATGGTATATGTATCTGAATGCGTAGTGATTGTTGCCTCCGGTAATGAAATTTGCTGCCAGGATTTGACCTGTAGCCACTCGGACGCTGTCGGCATACAGCTCCTGATAATAGACTGCAAATGAGTCATTCTTCTGTATTCCAAAGAAATCTATGGTCCATGAATAGACATCGGCCAGCATTCCGGCAAGGTCTGGTGAGGCCCCCTGATCTATCATGGCGTTCCAGAGTGAAGACTGTATGCTTCCGCTTATAAAGTTGTCTATGGTATCTACAGGCAGAGTTCCCCTGTAGCTGTATATGCTGTCGGTCAGGGAATAGATCACATAGTCTGTCTTGTTTATGTCATAGACAAAGTACCGGGCGGTTGCAACAGAGTCCCGGTCACGGATAATGTGATATGGCTTGCCTGCCTGAATCTTGCGTACGCTCCAGATGCTGTCGGAATTCCGGTCCAGATAATGTATTGTCTGAGCCGATACACCGTTCCTGACAAGAATGTTTGAAAGCAGTTCATTGCGGCCTATAGTGCCGTCAACAACATCAAGGCTGTCTATGTATAAGCCCCAACGCAGGTTGGGTTCCGGTTCAGTCTGGGCAATCTCCTGTGAATCCTGCGCAGATGCTGTGTTGTTCTGCCTGCAGGACAACGGAATGGCAAATGCTGCCGTCAGGATTACTATACTGCGCCAGCCTCTGTTCATCCCTCTATACCTGCAAATCCGTTAAGAATCTCCTTGTGCAGGGCGTCACTTACCGGCACAAGCGGCAGACGCATCACGTTCTCAAGCTGACCTCTATCAGACATTACAGCCTTGACGCCGCAGGGATTCCCCTCCTTGAACAGCAGGCCGTAAAGCGGCTCAAGCTGTTTTTGGATAGCTGCAGCCTCATCATACTTTCCATCCATAGAAAGATGTACAAGTTTACCGAACATCTGGGGTATAGCATTGCCTATCACCGAAATAACGCCGGTAGCGCCGTTCCGTATGGCTTCCATTGCAAGGCTGTCATCGCCTATTATAACGTGGAAACTCTCAGGAGCTCCGGCAATTATCTCCTTGACCTGATCCATCTTGCCCGATGCCTCCTTCACGCCAATCACGTTCTTGAATTCACGTGCTATGCGCAGGGTTGTATCGGCTGTCAGATTAATGCCTGTACGGCCGGGAACGTTATAGAGTATAATGGGTTTGCCTGATGCTTTGGCAATCTCGGCAAAATGGCGGTAGATACCCTCCTGAGAGGGTTTGTTGTAATAAGGTACAGCACTCAGTATGCCGTCAATGCCGTCTATCTGATACTGCTTTATCTGCTCAACGACCGTAGCGGTGCAGTTGCTGCTGCAACCAACCATGATAGGAATACGGCCGTTTACCTGCTTTATGACGTGTTTGGTAACTTTCAGACGCTCATCGGGAGTAAGTGTGGGAGTCTCGGCTGTCGTTCCAAGCACACACAGAAAATCCGTTCCGCCTGCAATAAGGTTTTCAACGATGCGGGTCAGTGTGTCAAAGTCAATCTGATCGTCCTGTCTGAAAGGCGTAACAAGTGCTACGCCAAGTCCCTTAAAAGGGTAAGAGTAATTCATTGGTTACTATTGAAGGTTTTTCATTAATCATTTCCAGAAACTCAGACTCAGAGACCAGCCTTACGCCCAGCTCCTGCGCCTTTTCACGTTTGGCGGGTCCCATATTGTCACCGGCCAGCACGAATGACGTCTTGGCCGATATGCTGCCGGAGTTCTTGCCTCCGTGACGCTCAATGAGCGCCTTGTATTCATCGCGTGAGTGGTAGTTGAACACTCCGCTTATCACGATAATCTTGTCTTTCAACAAGTCAGTTCCTCCCTCCTGCTCCTCCTGTGCCAGCTCCATCTGCAGGCCATACTCCTTAAGACGGTTCACCAGCTCACGGCTACGCTCGTCGTTAAAGAAGCTCACTATGCTCTGTGCAATCTTGGTACCAATCTCATTTACAGCTGTAAGCTGCTCTACTGTAGCGTTTTCAAGCGCCTCCATAGACTTGAAGGCCCGCGCCAGTATCTTGGCCACAGTCTCGCCTACAAAACGTATCCCTATGGCAAACAGCACACGCTCAAACGGAACTTTCCTGGAGTCCTCAATTCCGTGTACTATACTTACGGCCGATTTCTCTCCCAATCCCTCAAGGCGGCAGATATCCATTGCCTTAAGTGTGTAAAGGTCTGCGATATCCTTTATCAGACCTGCCTGGTAGAACAGGTCTATGGTCTCGGTACCGAGACCGTCTATATTCATGGCCTTGCGGCTCACAAAATGCTCTATACGGCCCTTTATCTGGGGCGGACAGCTTATGGCATTGGGGCAATAGTATGCGGCCTCACCCTCATAACGTATCAGTTTGGTGCCGCACTCAGGGCATACATCGGCAAACTTTACCGGATCACCCATCAAGAGTGAACGTGAATCCATATCCACGCCTGTTATCTTGGGTATAATCTCACCGCCTTTCTCCACATATACCATATCACCTACATGTAGGTCCAAGCCTTTGATAATGTCGGCGTTATGTAGTGTGGCACGCTTTACTATAGTTCCAGAAAGCTGTACGGGATCCAGGTTTGCAACCGGAGTAACGGCGCCGGTACGACCCACCTGATAAGATACGCTGTTAAGGCGTGTAAGCTGACGCTCTGCCTGGAACTTGTATGCAATTGCCCAACGGGGTGATTTGGCCTTGAATCCCAGGTTGCGCTGCTGCCTTAAAGAGTTCACCTTGAGCACAATGCCATCGGTTGCAACCGGAAGGTTCTTACGCTCTGTGTCCCAATAATTTATGTAGTCCAGCACCTCATCGATGGTGGTGCATTTCTTCATGTGGTCAGATACCTTGAAGCCCCATTTCTGAGCCTCCATCATGTTCTCATAATGGCCGTCACAAGGCAGCTGCTCGCCTAGCAGATAATATAGATATGAATCCAGCTGACGGCGGGAAACCTCCTGCGGGTTCTGCAGCTTGAGAGTGCCCGATGCCGCGTTGCGCGGATTTGCAAACAAAGGCTCCTCCTGGCGCTCACGCTCTGCATTCAGACGCTCAAATGATGTCCAGGGCATCAGAACTTCACCGCGAATCTCAAAGTTCTTTGGCCAGTCACCTTTTTGCAGAACCAGTGGTACTGACTTGATAGTGCGAACGTTATCGGTCACAATATCGCCTTTGACGCCGTCTCCGCGCGTCACAGCCTGCACCAGCTTGCCCTCCTCATAAATAAGCGAAATGGAAAGGCCGTCATACTTAAGCTCGCAGCAAATCTCAAACGGCTCATTGAGCAATCCGCTTACGCGCTGAAAGAAATCACGCACCTCCTGCTCGCTGTAGGTATTGTCCAGGGAAAGCATGGGATAACGGTGTTCGGCCTGCTCAAAACCCTTGCTCAGGTCGCTTCCTACGCGCTGTGTGGGAGAATTGGGATCGTAAAGTTCCGGATGCTTGGCTTCCAGGTCAATCAGCTCGTGCATGAGCCCGTCGAACTCAATATCAGAAATGACAGGAGCGTTCTGCACATAGTACAGGTTGTTGTACTTGTGGAGCAGTTCACGTAGCTCAATTATCCTGTCAGTCTCGCTCATTTTGTGATACCCGCTGAAAGTGTGGTTTTCCGACCGCGAATTTACGCATAATTTTGTAATTTTGCGGCGGCTAAAGCCACATAATTATGCGTATAGACATATTAACTGTATTCCCTGAGATGCTTGAGAGTTTCTTCAACTGCTCAATGATGTCACGTGCCCAGAAGGCCGGTCTGGCAGAGATACATCTGCACGATATAAGGGACTACACCACCGATAAGCACCACAAGACCGATGATTACCCATTTGGCGGCTGCGCCGGCCTTGTAATGAAAATAGAACCCATTGACCGTCTGATATCGGACCTCAAGTCCCAGCGTGACTACGATGAAGTAATATACACTTCCCCTGACGGCGAGCAGTTCAACCAGAAGACCGCCAACAGCCTCTCACTGCTAAACAACGTCATCATCCTGTGCGGTCACTACAAAGGAATAGATTACCGCATCCGCGAACACCTTATAACTCGCGAAATCAGCATAGGCGATTACGTCCTGACTGGAGGCGAGCTAGCCGCCGCCGTAATGACTGACAGCATAGTAAGACTGATTCCGGGAGTATTGTCAGACGAGCAGTCCGCCCTATCCGACTGCTTCCAGGACAACCTCCTAGCCCCACCCGTCTACACCCGTCCCGCCGAATACAAAGGCTGGAAGGTCCCCGACGTCCTATTATCAGGAAATCAAGCTTTAATTGATGATTGGGAATTCCAACAATCCCTGGAAAGAACCAAAAGATTACGACCAGACCTTTTGCAGTAAATCTGCAAAGCGAGCGGAACTTTTGGGGGTATTGGCAGGCAAAACCGTTTGCGGTAGCCGAACTAGCAGATTTGGATACCATTAGCGGAGGGCGTAAAGCGTAAGACCATGGAGGATCCCGTTAAGAACGGCGCATGTCTGACGAACGTTCGGCCCGTAGGGACGATAAGTTCCTATGTTTGAAATCCCAAAGAAATGTACAGCTCCTG
>CADCBO010000034.1 GCA_902799685.1 uncultured Bacteroidales bacterium | reverse complement strand
GTCACAGCCATCAACAAGCGCGAGGTTATCGTAAACATCGGTTACAAGTCCGATGGTATTATCCCCATCAGCGAATTCCGCTACAACCCCGACCTCAAGGTAGGTGACGAGGTAGAAGTTTACATTGAGAACACAGAGGACAGGAAGGGTCAGCTGCTTCTGTCACATAAGAAGGCTCGTGAGTCACGCTCATGGGACCGCGTGAACGAGGCTCTGGATTCACAGGAGATCGTAAAGGGTTACATCAAGTGCCGCACAAAGGGTGGTATGATTGTCGATGTATTCGGCATCGAGGCCTTCCTGCCCGGCTCACAGATCGATGTAAAGCCCATCCGCGACTACGATGTATTCGTGGGCAAGACCATGGAGTTCAAGGTCATCAAGATCAATCAGGAATACCGCAACGTAGTAGTATCACACAAGGCTCTTATCGAAGAGGAGCTTGAGCAGCAGAAGAAAGAGATCATCAGCAAGCTTGAGAAGGGTCAGGTACTCGAAGGTACCGTCAAGAACATCACCTCTTACGGTGTATTCATCGACCTGGGCGGTGTTGACGGTCTTATCCATATCACAGACCTCAGCTGGGGCCGCGTAAGCGATCCTAAGGAGATTGTTGAGCTTGACCAGAAGATCAACGTGGTTATTCTTGACTTCGATGATGAGAAGAAACGCATAGCTCTTGGTCTCAAGCAGCTCACTCCCCATCCATGGGATTCTCTGGATCCTAACCTCAAGGTTGGCGACGTTGTCAAGGGCAAGGTTGTCGTTATGGCCGATTACGGTGCATTCATCGAGATTGCTCCGGGCGTAGAGGGCCTGATCCACGTATCAGAGATGTCATGGAGCCAGCACCTGCGTTCAGCTCAGGACTTCATCAAGGTTGGTGACGAGGTTGAGGCAGTCATCCTGACACTTGACCGCGCAGAGCGCAAGATGTCCCTGGGTATCAAGCAGCTCAAGCAGGATCCGTGGGAGAACATCGAGGAGAGATATCCTGTAGGTTCAAAGCACACCGCTACCGTTCGCAACTTCACCAACTTTGGTATCTTTGTTGAGATTGAGGAGGGTGTTGACGGTCTGATCCACATCAGCGACCTGAGCTGGACCAAGAAGGTTAAGCATCCGTCAGAATTCACGACCATCGGTGCTCCCATCGATGTAGTAGTTCTGGAGATAGACAAGGAGAACCGTCGTCTCAGCCTGGGTCACAAGCAGCTTGAGGAGAATCCTTGGGATGCATACGAGTCAATCTACACCGTTGATTCTATCCACGAGGGTAAGATCACCGAGATGATGGACAAGGGTGCAGTCATCTCTCTGGCCGAGGGCGTTGAGGGCTTTGCTACTCCCAAGCATCTTGTAAAAGAGGACGGCTCACAGGCTCAGCAGGGCGAGACTCTCCAGTTCAAGGTTATAGAGTTCAACAAGGATTCAAAGAGAATCATCCTTTCACACAGCCGCATATTCGAGGATATCGCCAAGGCAGAGGCCAAGGCCGAGAAGAAGGCTGCACGCAAGGCTGGTGCCAAGAAGGAGAAGGAGGAGCCGGTTATCCAGAACCAGGCCGCTTCAACCACCCTTGGTGACATCGACGCTCTTGCAGCTCTCAAGGAGCAGCTGGAAGGTGGTAACAAGTAATCCCTGATTATTACTTTTTAATAAAAGGACTGCACGCGCGTGCGGTCCTTTTTTGTATTTTTGGAGCGTTGATATGGAAAAGTTTGAAATCACCATATTGGGATGCGGCTCGGCCACTCCCAGCCCCAAGCACTACACATCCTCTCAGGTGGTAGAGGTACGCGGAAAGCTGTTCATGGTGGACTGCGGAGAGGGCACGCAGATACAGCTGCGCCGCTCACGCGTGGCGTTTGCCCGTATCAACCACATTTTCATATCACATCTGCACGGAGACCACTGCTTCGGGCTGCTGGGCATGATATCGTCATTCGGACTTCTGGGCCGTACCGCACCTCTTTATATACATGCTCCGCAGGAGCTGGAACCAATGCTTAGTCAGGAGATGGCATTTTACTGCCGTGACCTGGAGTTTACGGTAGAGTTCCAAGGTTTTGACCCGGCAGCAACAACGGTTGTCTATGATGACCGTTCACTTACCGTGACTTCATTCCCGCTGCGTCACCGTGTGCCGTGCGCCGGGTTCCTGTTTCGCGAGAAACCCACATCGGACCATCTGGACCGTGCCGCCGCCGATTTCTACGGCGTACCACAGTGGGACTACAACCGTATCAAGGAGGGAGGTGACTTTACCGCACCCGATGGCACCGTAGTACCGCATGACCGCCTGACCAAGCCGGCAGATCCCGGCCGCAGTTATGCCTACTGCTGTGACACTGCCTACAATCCCTCAATGATTCCCGTCATCAAGGGGGCGGACATGATCTATCACGACTGCACATACTCCGAAGATGATGCAGACCGCGCCAGGAAGCATTTTCACAGTACCGCAACCGATGCAGCACGCACAGCTGCAGAGGCAGGTGCAGGCAAACTCATGCTGGGCCATTTCTCCGCACGTTACCCCGATGAGAACATACTGCTTGAAGAGGCACAGCAGATATTCAAGGATACCATCCTGGCTAAGGAGAACCTGACAGTAACAATCTGACACAGACCGGCTATGGCAATGATGGCTTATGATGAACGCAGGATACTGGATATGCTCCATGAGGATGAGTTGTCCCGTCACCGTGCATTTGAGGCCATAGTACGCAATTTCAGCGAGCAGCTCTACTGGCAGATACGCCACATGGTACTGTCGCATGAGGATGCCAATGACATACTCCAGAACACATTCATCAAGGCCTGGACCAACCTTGATTCTTTCATGGGTTATTCCAGGATATCCACCTGGCTCTATCGCATAGCCATAAACGAGACTCTGACTTTCCTGAACCGCCAGAAAGTCACAGTTCCCATCGAAACCGACGATGAAGGCGAGATGAGCATAGCCGACCGTCTGGAAAGCGACCCTTACTTTGACGGAGACCTTACCGAGCGCCAGCTTCAGGAGGCAATAGCAACCCTCCCTGACAAACAACGCATGGTATTCAACATGAAGTATTTCAACGAGATGAAATATGAAGAGATATCAGAAGCTCTAGGAACAAGCGTAGGAGCACTCAAGGCATCATTCCATATTGCAGTAAAAAAAATTGAAGAGTATTTCAACAATATAGATTAAACCATTTTATTGTTAACAAGTCTAAACAACGGATGGAAAAAGATAGAATATACAAGATTGATGAGCACGAGCCCCGCCGCCCGTTCACTGTTCCGGAAGGTTACTTTGAGAACCTGACGCAGAACATCATGGCCGCGCTGCCTGAGCAGGAGTCCGTCTATTCCACCAGGATTACTGTCACCCCGTGGATGCGCATCAGGCCATACCTGTATGCCGCCGCAGCGTTTGCAGGCATATTCTTCTGCATCAAGGCTGCCGTGGGCATCAGTTCCCGCAACAACGCCGCACAGGTTGCTGATATCGAGGAGACAACCATCTATTCCGATGAGTACATAGACTCATTCCTTGAGACAGCCATGATTGATGACTTTACATTGTACTACACATTTGTGAATGCCAACTGACCCCTATGAAAAAGCTTATTCTTTTTCTGATAGCAATAATTGCACTATGCCCTGTCTTTAGCCAGAATCAGCCGGGGCAAGGCGGTCAACAGCGTTGGGGTACGCAGCAACGTGCATGGCAGCGCAACAACGGTGCAGCGCCACAGCTTAACGGAGCAGGCCAGCAGCAGGTCCCCAACCGCATCGACCAGTTCTCTGCAGCAGAATATTGGAATCAGCAGAAAGCGTTCTTTATTGATAAAGCCGGGCTCACTGAAGATGAGGCAGCCGCATTCTTTCCTCTCTACAATGAGCTTCAGCAGAAAAAACGTGAACTGAACCGCGAGATCCGCCGCGTCATGCGTGAGGCAGCAGGTCCGGAAGCATCCCAGGAGCAGAGCCTCAAGGCCATAGACGCCCAAGCAGAGACCAACATAAAGATTGCAGAACTGGAAAAAGAATATCTGCAAAAGTTCAAGCAGGTACTCCCCGCCTCCAAGATCCTTAAGGTCCAGAATGCCGAGGAGCAGTTCAACAGCCAGATACTAAAAGACATACAGCAGTCCCGCGGACACCAGTTCCAGCAGGGCCAGCCACGTCCGGGCCAACAGCAAAGACCCGCCGGCCAGCCACAGTTCAACCGTCCCGGTCAGAACAATTAAGGCATCACGTCCCAATTTTTATTCTTTCACCACCTTACGTGAATATACCATACGGTCGCCCACCTGTACGTAAAGCAGATATATGCCCGGACTTAAGTTTGCCGTTGAAAGTCTGCACGGAGTGTCGGGAGCGAAAGTGCTTTCAGCCACCAGGCCACCCTGGATATTGAAAAGCGCCATCGTGACAGGCTGGGACAAGTTGGTTATGCTACTGAACGTGAGCTCATCGGAAAATGGGAGCGGACCTACAGAAAACGTATCATCGTATGATTCCAGTGCATCTACGCCCGACGATCCTTCATTGATTATTCTCCATGTAACTGTAGAAAGATGTATTTTGGAATGCCCGGAAACGCGTACCAGCTGGATTGTGTCCTCAATATACGCCACCAGCCTATGACTGCCCACTGTCATGTCATTGCAAGACAGTCGCAGGGTGTCGATATTGCGTGCTATCAGACTGTCATCCAGTTTCCAATCCACTTTCAGAGTGTTGGGCGACGGAGTCAACAGATTCAATTTGAATGTGAGGCTGCTGTCGGTCTCTATTGTGTTCCTGCGTATTGCAGGGGTATATGAGACAAGGTTTTTGGTTATGGAATGGATCTTCTCTATGATAGTCTCCCTGCATACTGCGCAATACTCACGGTCAAGGTAACGCATCAGGCAGTTCTCATGAGGTCTGTACCACCCCTGGGTATCCTCAAACGGATAGACTCCCACTTTTTCAGTGCCAACCCATCTCTGCCATTTCACGGGATCTATCTTTCTGGCATCATTGGGACATTCGGTGGTCCTGTCATACCAGTATTCATCGGCTAGCCCGGCAAAAGAGTGACCTGCCTCATGGCAGATGGTCTCCTTTGAGCTGCTTTCCAGCGATACGCACATCATCTTGTAATATTCATTCCCGGCACCGCCATACTTGGTTGAGTTGACCAATATTATTACCATGTCATAATCAGGTTTGGTTTTGTTCAAGACCTCAAAGACCTTATTCATATCTGTAGGCCATGGCATACGGTCAACTCCCGCACAACCGAACGTGGTTCCGTAGAAATTGTCTATAGGTGCGTCAGGGGTCTTTCCCGCACCGCTTACATTGGAAGCGGTCTGGACATAAAAAACATTGAACATGTTCTTGTAGCGTTTCCAAGGTTCTTTCTTGAAAAAGTAATTAGAATGCTCCTTCACGTTGCGCACAAACTTTGAAAGCTGGGTGCTGGTGTATCCGTCACCCAGAAAGACAATGTCAGTGATATTCTTGCTGTCACCTGAGTATATCAGCGTATCAAGAGTATATTGCGCTGCACAAGGAGCGGCAACAAGCATTCCTGACACTACAGCAAGCAAAAACCTTAATAAACAAAGTCTCTTATGCATTTCTACTTATCTTTTACACCCAATGTCATTATGGCATCACCGCCGTTTCGGAAAAGAATCCTGTCTGCCAACGGGTTAAGCTGTAACCTCATATAAAATGGTGCCTCTTTGAAATGTACAGTCTTACGACCCATTGAATCCCCGTCGTGATACTCCATCTGCTGCACCAGAGGGTTATCCATCCTGTGGATACTCAGTACCGTACTGTCCTGAGCAAGCTGTACATAGTTAAGCCCTTGCACATCTTTCTCATTTACCGGTCCGTTATCAAGATTAAGAAAACCGCTTACACGCATCCGATTCTTCACAGCCATGTTGTAAACCGCCTTTGCCGAGTCATAGCTTATGGTGCCATTCAGCAGGAGTATCTCCGGTTGTAACTCCTCCTCATCATAATCCAAGGTTGTCAATTGGCCAGTACCGCTTTCGTTATGGGATGCGACATTCTTTGTCAAGCCACATCCCGACAATATGACCATAATCATCAATGATTTTAAAAATACTGACAGTCCTTTATTCATCATCTATCATCTGACAGACCTCTCCTGATTGCAAAAATACTGAATAAAAATCAATCTTTGCCTTACAAGGCAACTTGAGTTTTTTATTTATGCCCTTTAACTATACGCTGAAACAAATTAACAACTATCTTTACGTCCTGAATGAACACACAGTTAATGCTTATATATGAAAAGAAACATCAAGAAAAGTGCAGGATTTATCCTGGCTGTGGCAGCCGCATTCGCATGCTGTCTGCCCTCTATGGCTGCAAAGCCCAAGTTCCCGCTGCTGCCAAGCGCACCCTATGACACTGTGATTGACGGTCAGAAAGTGGCCCTTTACACTATCAAGAAAGGTAAGGTGGCTGCACAGATAATCAACTACGGCGGATTTGTGGTAGGTCTCTATTCACCCGACAAGAACGGCGAGTACGCCAATCTGGTTACCCACTATGATGACATCCACCAGTACATGCGTTACAACATGGGTATGGTAGGTCCGGCTCTGGGCCGTTATGCCAACCGTATTGCCAACGGCAAGTTCACTCTGGACGGAAAGGAGTATAACATTACCAAGAACAGCGGCCAGCACACACTGCATGGCGGCGCCAAAGGTTTTGACCACACTGCTTGGACGGTTGTCAAGGCTAAGAAAAACAAGCTGATCTTGAGCTGCGTACTGCCCGATGGTCTGGACGGATTCCCCGGCACTCTTACCACTACCCTTACCTACTCCATCACAAAGGACGGCGGCCTGCAGATCAGCTATGAGGCCACTACCGATAAGGCTACAGTCGTCAACCTGTCCAACCACACCTATTTCAATCTGGACGGTGTAGGCAATGGCGACATCATGGATCATGAGCTTTACATCAATGCCGGTTTCTTTACTGAAACTGACCGCAGCAACATACCTACCGGTGATTTCGGTATGGTTGAAGGATCTCCTTATGATTTCCAGAAGCCGGTACGCATTGGCGACCGTCAGTACTCACCTGCTCCCGCACAGCCCGGTCAGGGTGGCGCACGCGGTGGATTCGGCGGTTTTGGCCAGGTGCCCGAGGGTATGGTCCGCAACTATGACAACAACTTCTGCCTGGTTCATGAAGAGCCGGGTAAGGTTGAGAAGGTTGCCACTCTCTACTCTCCCAAGTCAGGCCGTTTCATGGAGGTTTGGAACAACCATCCGGGACTTCAGGTCTATACCGGTGCACGTACCGCTATCGCACTTGAGTCACAGATGTATCCGGACTCACCTAACCACGACTTCTTCCCCAGCACAACTCTTCGTCCCGGACAGAAGTATGAGCACACTGTGATTTACAAGCTCTCTGTAAAATAACACATTGGGGACGGTTCTCCCTGTGTTTAGGCCCTGCTTGCTAACGGCTTGCAGGGCTTTTCTTTTAGAGAACGCCGTACTATCCTCTTTGGGGACCAACGTTCCGTGGCTACTCCGGAACTTTCCGGACCCTAAACGGCGAACGCCTCCCTTTTAATTCCCTTCGGGACTTAACGGTCGTTGAACGAAGCGCCGTTCTTAACGGGATCCTCCAAGCCCCTCCGCTTACGCCACTTCACTGATGGTCCCCAAAGAGGATAATACGGCTTGTGCAAAGGGAAAGTTTTTCTGATTTTGTTTGGTTGTTTGATATATATGCTTTTACTTTGTAGCGCAAAGTACTTTTCAATTCTGAATTTAATATGAAAGAACAAGAGATTAAGGAGACTCTCAGTGACATCAAGGATTTGATGGAGCGGTCACAGAAGGTTGTATTTCTGGACGGAGCTGCAGGCATGGTAGTCGGATTGTGGGCCCTGCTGGGCGCTGCGGTGGTCAGTTTCTGGGTATATGGAAGTTTCAGTCCGCTGTGGGGGGCTTGGATAAATCCTGTAAGAGATGCTGACTGGTCATCATTCCTTATTGTGGCAGGTGTTTGCTCAGTGGTGTTCTGTGCGGCATTCAAGACCGTTTGGGATATGTCCAGACAAAGGGCCAGGCGTGAAGGTCTGGAGTTCAGGCTTGATGCGGGGTCACGGCATTTGCTGGGCAGGTTCTTC
>CADCBO010000033.1 GCA_902799685.1 uncultured Bacteroidales bacterium | reverse complement strand
CTTGAGGTCGGGGTTGTAGCGGAATTCGCTGATGGGGATAATACCATCGGACTTGTAACCGATGTTTACGATAACCTCGCGCTTGTTGATGGCTGTGACAGTACCGTTAACCACTTCGTTGTCGGCAACCTTGTTGAGGGTTGTGTCATAAGCCTGCTCGAGCTGCTCTTTTGACATGCCTTCTGCGGCAGTTCCGTTTTCAAAAGCATCCCAGTCAAATTCCTGAAGGGGAGCTACATTCTTTAAATCTTCCATTTAGTAAAACTTGTAACTAAAATAAAGTTGGACAATATGTTGTAAACACGTACCAAGGCCTTTGCGGCTTTGGCGGGCGCAAAGTTAGCACTTTATTATTTAAATAAAGCGTGTTTTGATTCAAATTTTGCGGTAAAAACCGGATTTGCAATCAGAATCCGGCATCAAGGGTATAGGGTATGCCCGATGACGTGATACCTGCGGCCTCCACGTTGAAGTGCTTTGTTATGGAGCTGTTGTAGAACTCAACCTTGGCATGACCCTCCTCATCAGTTATCACATTAGGGTTCCAATAGAGTGTACGGCGGTAGTCCACATCGCCTGGGATGGGGCCGTCCGGATACTGAGGTGAATAGAACTCGTAAGGCCTTGAAAAGCCGTCAACGGTGGTTATGCGCCTGTTGATGTTGAACAGTTCGTCGCGAGTGCTCCGTTCATGTTCCTCCTTGGCCAGCACGTCAATGAGCAGATATCGTTGATACAGACTGTCGGTAGGGATGATCTGTATCCTCTTGTTGAGCTGTGTCTGATAAAGCGGACATTGCGTGAGAATATTCATAAGGAACATGGGACGGTCATATACAATGATGCTGCGAATGTCCTTGGAATCGATTGAAGTGGGGTTCTCAAACATTCCCTGATCCAGGAACTTTTTGGAGTCATGCACGTAAAAGAACGGCTCGAACCCGTTTACCAGTATGCCGCTGTCATTCTGGAACACTTCATATCCTTTCTCAAGCAGATAACCCCAAAGGTCTGTGGAGTATTCGCCCTTGTCAAGTTCCAGTTCCACATCCTTCACCACGTCGTATGCATCGAACGTAAAGTAGTCTATGTACATTCTTTCTTCGGTGATGTCCAGGTCACGCAGTATGTATCCTGTCTCGGCCTTGATTACGGTGGGAAGTACATCATCCTCAGGTGCGGTCTGTTTCTTCTCGGCTTTTCTCTTGTTGTCCTGCACGCTGCCGAAAACCAGTTCTTGGGGCTTGTATGCGCGTATGCCCGGAATCATTGAGCGGTCAAACACTATCCTGGCGCTTGGACCTATCTTACGTTCCTTCTCGGTATGTGCATTTATGGTAAAACGGGCCCTGTCATAAAAATCCACTCCTATGTCAAACCCGAAATAGCCTGTGGAATCAGTCTTGTACGAATAGGTTTCGGTCAGTTTCTTGTCTTGCGGAACAAGGGCAGCCGTAACTTCAACATTCTCCACCGGTTTCTTGCCCGAAGAGTTCATTATCCAGCCGTTGATGGTAAGGTTCTCCTCCATACGGTGCTTCTCGGTGAACTGTTTCTGGCCGGTCATCACGTTCCAGTCATAACGCTCCCAGCCCTGTACCATGCACAGGAGGTCCAGCGCATATTCGCGCTGCGGCGAATCGGAGTCAAAATACCATGAAGGAGTCTCAATGAGACCTTTCAGGTCTGATGACAGAAGCATGGATGTCTTAAGGTCATCGGCAAAGGCGTTGCCCTGGCTGCGGGAATCGCGTACAGCCAGACAGAAACGGTCACGGAACGGGTTGCCGGAACCGTCCTCAAGACTGAAATCCATGGTCACTTTCTCAAACGGACCGTATGTGTCCTTGTCGGTAGTTACATCAAGCAAGGGGCTTTTGGTCACCTGACTGTGGTGGTAAATCGAGCGGCTTGCGTATAGGGTTCCGTCTTTGTCAAATACATGGATACGGCATACTCCCTCAGGTACTCCGTATGTGGATATTATCCTTTCAGACTCTCCTGAGCCGGTGTCTATGGTGCCGAAATCCATCAGCTCTCCACGGCAGGTAAGCGTAACTCCAAGCACTTTGCCACCCATGTCGGTCGTGCCGTCGGTCGATATGAGGATGCTGTCTGCACCGCATGACTCCACATGTACGGCATAGCCTGATGTCTCGGCTTGCGGTAACTGGAAAGTGCGTGTGTTGCCACCGGCCGTTATCCTGACCTGGTTGCGCCTTTCCTGGGGAGTGAAGGTGAATTCACCCATTCCGTCATGGACAGTGCTGAATGATATGCCGCTCTCCTCAAGAGTGCCTTGCGCATCAATCCCGAAACCAGTATCGTCCGTGACCTTGAAAGCCACGTGGCACGGTTTGCCTATGATAAGATGCCCGCCTTCGGGATAGAATGACGCGTTTATGTCACGCATGTTCTCTGTCTTGGGACGAGGCTCGTTGTTATCGGAACGGCGTATCTTTATGGTAGGGTTGGATTCGTAATAATCACCATCGATATCGGGTTTCTCATAAACGGCAAAAACCCTTGAGAAAATGATGTCCTGGTCAAAGTTGAGCATGAAACTGGTGTAGGCGCGTATTTCATAGAATCCGCTGGGATAGCTTATCACGCCACGCTTCTCCCTGGCCTGTGCGGTGGAACCGTCCAGCAGAGGGAACGAGCCGTCAGCCTGACCGGCCACTATCATGAGTTTCTGCTGTTTGAGCAGTACTCCGGTAGGAGAGATCAGATCTACGTAAAGAATCTTGCTCTGTGCCCTGCTCAGGGTAGTTGCACTTGTTACGAATGCCTTGAACCAGATGGTCTCGCCGGTATAGTATGATGTGTTGTCAAACTGTAGGAAAACCTTCTCCTGCGGGAAGATCTCGTTGAACTGGTGTATGTTGCCTGCAAACCTCATGAGTGAATCCACACTTTCGGATTCAGAGTGGCATGGAATGGCTGCGGACAGCAGCAGAATGGTCAGTATTAGGCCGCGTTTGAGTATTCTTGTAAAAGTATGCATCCTGTCGTGACAAATTGTTTGGCAAGTTGCGGCAAAATTAGAAAAAATGTGGAAAAGTGATACCAACCGGGTTTACATAATATGATATCTTTAATTATATTTGCAATCCGTTATGATATACGGATTTGACAACGAAAAGTATCTGCGGATACAGTCCGAACACATCAAGGAGCGCATAGCCCAGTTCGGAGACAAGCTTTATCTTGAGTTCGGAGGCAAGCTCTTCGATGACCACCACGCCAGCCGCGTGCTTCCCGGTTTCCAGCCTGACAGTAAGCTGAGAATGCTCAACCAGTTGAGTGACTGCGCTGAGATTATTATCGTGATCAGTGCCGTTGACATTGAGAAGAACAAGGTACGCAGTGACCTGGGTATCACCTACGATATGGACGTGCTGCGTCTGCGCGAGGAGTTCCAGAGCCGTGGCCTTCTGGTGGGTTCGGTGGTTATAACCCACTACAACGGCCAGGCCAGCGCCGATGCCTTCCGTGAACGTCTTAAACGGCTGGGTATCGTGACCTATGTCCACTATATCATAGAAGGTTATCCCAACAATGTCTCACTGATAGCATCCGATGAGGGATTCGGCCGTAACGATTATGTCGTTACCTCACGTCCTCTAGTGGTTGTAACGGCTCCCGGTCCCGGAAGCGGCAAGATGGCTGTCTGCTTGAGCCAACTCTATCAGGAGCAGAAACACGGTGTCAAGGCCGGCTATGCCAAGTTCGAGACATTCCCTATCTGGAACCTGCCCCTGAAGCATCCCATAAACATTGCATATGAGGCCGCTACGGCCGATCTTGACGACGTGAACATGATAGACCCGTTCCATCTGGAGGCGTACGGCAAGACCACTGTGAACTACAACCGTGACATAGAGATATTCCCGGTGCTGGACGCCCTGTTCAAGGGAATCTACGGCGAGAACCCCTACAAATCACCTACCGACATGGGTGTGAACATGGCAGGATTCTGCATCAGTGACGATGATGTGTGCTGCCGTGCCGCCAAGGATGAGGTGATACGCCGTTACTATACGGCACTGGGTGACATGGCCAGCGGCAAGAACAGTGAGACCGAGGTTAACAAGATAGCGCTGCTCATGAACAAGGCCGGCATAACCACTGCCACCCGACGTTGTACTGTGGCCGCAAAGCAGCGTCAGGAGCAGACCGGCGTTCCGGCTGCCGCGATAGAGCTTTCGGACGGAACCATCATAACATCCAAGACCACGGCTCTGCTGGGTCCCAGCGCAGCGGTGATACTCAATGCTACAAAACATCTGGCTGGCATTGACCATGATACTAAGCTCATACCCCAGAACATGATAGAGCCCATCCAGAAAACCAAGGTCAATTATCTGCACGGTAACAATCCGCGACTGCATACCGATGAGGTCCTGGTGGCCTTGTCAATCCTGAGCCAGCAGGACGATAACTGCCGCAAGGCTTTGGATATGCTGCCGGAACTGCGCGGATGTCAGGTGCATTGCACGGTCCTGCTGAGTGAGGTGGACCGCAAGATTTTCCGAAAGTTGGGCGTGGGCCTTACCTGTGACCCGGTCAAGAAGAAATACTTTGCAAACGGCAAATAACTGTTCTGATGGACGCTGAAAAGGACTATTCCCTGGCCGATGTGATGCAGGTGGCTACCGATGCGGGGCATATCATGCTTGAGAACGGAGCCGAGATATTCCGTGTGGAGGAGACCATGGAACGCATTACCCGCCATTACGGCATAGATTCTGGTCATTTCTTTGTCCTGAGCAACGGCATCATAACATCGGGAGGTACAAGCTACTCGAATGTGGAGTTCATCCCGTTCAAGGGAGCACAGCTGGAGAAGGTTGTAGAAGTTAACCGTCTGTCACGTGAGATAGAGGCTGGATGCTGTTCCCTTATGAACGCCCGTTCACGCCTGGCTGAAATTAGGTCCATGAAACCAAAACCTTTCTGGGAGCAGGTCATGGCCTCGGCGGTGGGAAGCGGCGCTTTCTGTGCCATATTCGGCGGCAGTCCCATGGATTGTCTGGTGTCATTTGTAGTTGGATTGCTGCTCTATGCGTTTGTACTCATGGTATGCAGGTGGGGCCTGTCCAAGATAGTGACCAACATTCTGGGCAGCACATTGGCAACGGCTCTATGTATCATATTCTATCGTTTGGGATTCGGTGAGAATCCAGGCAATATGATTATAGGTTCCATAATCCCTCTGATTCCTGGAGTACCTTTTACCAACGGAATCCGTGATCTGGCAAATGAGGACTACATAGCGGGTTCAACACGTCTGATAGATGCTCTGACAGTGTTTTTCTGCATAGCCGCCGGAGTGGCGCTCACATTCCTTGTCGATGGCCGGATTGAGAACGGAATCATTGTACTGGATGGTATGAGGACAAACCCTGTGACAGCTGTATGGCCTATACAGATGATTGCTGCGTTCCTTGGCACTGCAGGTTTTGCGGTCCTGTTTGGGGTGCCGCGTGACCAGTATATGCCGGTTGGATTGTGCGGCTTGGCAGGATGGGCAGTCTATCTGCTCATGATACGTGCGGCCGGAGCATCGGTAATAGAATCCACATTTGTGGCTACGCTGGCAGTAGTGATTGTCTCCAGGTTCATGGCGGTGCGTCGCCGTTGCCCGGTAATAGTGTTCCAGATTTGCGGTGTGTTTCCGCTAATACCGGGAGCAGGTATATTCTGGACTGCATATTGGGTGGTGGTGAAGGAACTTGGTACGGCTGTAACAACAGGGTTTACCGCACTTGGCGTGACCATTGCCATAGTGCTTGGCATCATATTTGTGACCAGCCTTCCCGGCAGGATGTTCAAGATAGCCGTAAAGAAGGGATGATGCGTGTTCAGGTTTTTGATGACATGACACTCTGCACCGATGCGGAGGTGGAAAGCATGCTGTCTTTGGTTCCGGAGCCGCGTCACAGCGAAGCGCTGCGTTTCAGTCACACATTCGGCCGTTTTGCCTGCCTTAAGTCATATCTTATGCTTGCCGAACTTCTGCAAACGGAGTTCGGTATCGGGGCTTTCCGCATTGAGGTGGGGGAGCACGGCAAACCCTATCTTGCAGATCATCCAGAAATACATTTCAATATAAGCCATTGCCGGAAAGCCATTGCGGTGGCTGTGAGTGACCGGCCGGTAGGCATTGATGTGGAGTCATTCCGCAGTTTTGGTAACGGGCTTCTGGAAAAGACCATGAACGCTGATGAAAAAGCGGAGATACTGGCATCGGGAGTACCTGAAGAGACATTTGCAGCCTATTGGACCCGTAAGGAGGCGGTGTTCAAGCTTATAGGTACAGGCATTACCGATGACCTGCACGGCATACTGACCAACAAGACGGTTATCCACACTGACATATACCGTGAAAAGGGTTATGCCGTATCCGTTGCGGTATTCAGAATTGAGGATCTGTCAGAACTGTGATTCCAGAATGTAGGGCACACCTGATGCGGTAATACCTGCTGCCGATACGCTGAAGCGTCTTGTGATGGAGCTGTTGTAGAACTCCACCTGTGCCTTGCCTTCGGCATCGGTTATCACGTTAGGATTCCAGTAAATGGTGCGGCGGTAATCCACATCGCCAGGGATGGGTCCGTCGGGATATTCGGGCGCGTAGAATGCGTACGGTTGGGAATAGCCGTCAACAGTGGTTATGCGCTGGTTTATATTGAACAGTTCCGAGTAAAGGCTCTGCTCCCTGTTCTCTTTAACGAGTATGTCAATAAGTATCCTGCGGCGTTCCAATTGCCTGGGATCAATTATAGTATCGTTGTTTATAAATGAATTAGGCATATCATCCATCAGCATGTCTGCATATTCGAGTGGAGCTCCGGGTTGCTTGTCTCTAGGATAGGTAATGGATCCAAGTTGAGTCAGTTGGCCTTTGTTCAGAAAATCATCAAACAGCGGACACACCTGTATTATCTCCCAATAGGTCATGGGATGGTCATAGACAATGATGCTTTTAATATCCATGGCATCAACTGAAGTGGGGAAATCAGAAAGCCCATTGTCAAAGTATCTGGTGCTGGTATGGAAATAAAAGAAAGGTTTGAATCCGTTGATTGTGTCAATGACACCAGATAAATCCAGTTGTACATTGTATCCTTTTTCCTGCAGGTAGCCATACAGGTCGGTGGTGTATTCACCTTTGTCCAGGTCGGCTTCGGCATCGGCTACTACATCGTATGCCTTGAAAGTGAAATAGTCTATGTACATGCGCTCCTCCTCAATGTCAACCGCCTGAAGGGTGTAACCTTTCTCCTGGCTTATCACTGCCGGCAAAGCCTCATCTTCGGCCTCATTCCGGGTGATGCCGGCCTTCCTGTTGTTGGCAAGGTTGCTTTTAAGCACCAGTTCCTGTGGCTGATAGGCGCGGACGGCCGGTTTAATGGAACGCTCGAACACTATCCTGGCCTCGGGTCCGAACAGCTTGCGTTTCTTCTTGTTAAGATGGGCTCCTATGCTGAATTTGGCCTTGTTGTAGAAATCCACGCCCAAGTCAAATCCGAAATATCCTGTTGAATCAGTCTTAAGCCTGTATTTTTCGGTCAGTTTCTTGTCCTTAGGCACAAGTGCGGCGTTTACTTCAACATCGTTAAGTGGCTTCTTTCCGGATGAGTTCATTATCCAGCCGTTCACGGTAAGGCTCTCTTCAATGCGGTGCTTCTCGGTGAACTCCCTCTGTCCGGTCATCGTGGTCCAGTCATAACGTTCCCAACCCTGTACCATGCAGAGCAGGTCCAGTGCATGGAGCCGTTCAGGGGAATCGGAATCAAAATACCATGACGGTGACTCAATCATTCCTCGCAGGTCGGATGACAGAAGCATTGAGGTTCGCAGGTCATCGGCCAGGGAACTGCCCTGGGTGCGTACATCGCGTACAGCCAGGCAGAAACGGTCACGGAACGGGTTGCCATGGCCGTCATCCAGCTTAAAGCTCATGCTCACCTTGTCAAAAGGAGCGTAGCTCTCCTTATCGGTAGTAACTTCCAATACAGGTGACTTGGCCATCAGGCTGTGGTGGTAGATTGAACGGCTTGCATACAGCGTGCCGTTGCTGTCAAACAGATGGATGCGGCAAACACCTTCGGGCGCTCCATTAAGTGAAACGGTCCTTTGGGCCGGAGCGGAACCTGTCATGATGGTCCCGAAGTCTATAAGTTCGCCTCTGCAGGTAAGTGTCATACCCAGTGTGGCGCCTTTGAAATCATCCGTGCCATTGACCGTGACCAGTATCTCATCGTTCTCCTGTGGCTCTACTTTCAGTGCTAAGCCGGTAGCCTCGGCCTGCGGCAGACTGAACGTGCCGGATTTCCCTCCGGCTGTAATGGTCACCTGGTTACGTCTCTGCTGCGGCGTGAACGTGAACTCGCCCATGCCGTCATGAACGGTGTAGAATGTAATTCCGCTGTCCTGGAGAGTGACTTGGGCATCAGTGCCGAATCCGGTTTCGTCAGTCACCTTGAAAGCTACGCGGCAAGGCTTGCCTATTATGAGATGTCCCCCTTCAGGGTAGAATGAGCAGTTTATGTCATGTGTCTTTTCGGTTTTGGGCCTTTTGTCGGTGTTTTTATCGGTCTTGCGTAATCTTATGGTGGGGTTGGAGTCATAGAAATCGCCCTCTTTCTTAGGCTTTTCAAACACCGCGAATACACGTGAAAAGACTATGTTCTGATCAAAGTTAAGCATATAGCTGGTGTAGGCGCGTATCTCATAGAAACCGCTGGGGTATTCCAGCATGCCGCGCTTGTCACGGGCCTGAGCCGTGGATACGTCAACCAGTGACATGGAACCGTCTGCCTGGCCTGCCACAATCATGAGTTTCTGCTGTTGCAGTACCTCTCCTGCTGGAGAGACCAGATCCACATACAATACCTTGCTTTTGGCACGTGAAAGGTCTGACGCACTTGTCACGAACGCCTTGAACCATATAGTCTCGCCTGTGTAGTACGATGTGTTGTCAAACTGCAGATAGACTTTCTCCTGCGGGAAGATGGCATTGAACTGGTGTATGTTGCCGGCAAATTTCCTGAGTGAGTCAATGGTTGCAGGGGCTGCCTTGCACGGGATATTCCATATTGCAAGAAACAGTAGGCAGTACGTTAAAACCCTTTTCAAATGCATGAAACGGACGACGTCAGAATTTGTTCCCATAAGCATATATTTAACAGCATGTTCTGATGCAAATATACACTTATTATTTAAATATTGAAACAGCTGCCGTTAGATTAACTACAAATAATAGTTAAAACAGCGGCAACTGCCTAATATGTTAACACAAAGGAATATAAATAGCCTATCCTGGCTGACTGTGGTATTCCACAAGGCCTTTCATAGGGCTTACCTCTATATTGCCGATGGTCATACCCAGCGAATCGGCGGCCTCTCGCAGTTCATCGGCAAAACTTTTGGCCAACGAGCCTACAAAGTGTACCGGCATCCATGGCTTGTGGTAGCTTATGACATTACGGGTAAAGAACTCCGAAAAACATTGGACAAGCATTTTGTGTACACCCGGTATCTCACGTTTGTCAATAAGGAACGTGGCGAAACTTGCAATATAGCGGTTGGCCAGGGGCTTGCGATACACGTTCTCTATTATGATGTCCTTGGTCAGGGAGTATTTCTGCATGAACTCCGTACAGACTGATTCGGGAAGCTGTCTCTTGAAACAGTCGCCTATGAGACGGCGGCCTAAAGCTACGGCGCTGCCCTCATCGCCCAATATGTAGCCTAATGACGGGACCTGATCCACTATGATACGGCCGTTGTAAAGGCATGAATTGGAGCCTGTGCCCAGAACGCATGCTACGCCCTCTGAGTTTCCGCACAGTGCCCTGGCGGCACCCAACATGTCACTGTCAACAAATATGTCCGCATTTGGGAAGTATTCCTTCAGTATGCCTGCCATCTGTCCGCAGATGGTTTCATTGGCGCATCCGGCACCATAGAAATACAACTCTTCTACGTTGTCAGGCGATATTTCGGGATTAGTGTCCAGAAGTTCATGCGATATGATGGCTTTCACTTCATCGGTATGCTGATGGAGCGGGTTGATTCCCTGGGTCTTGTATATCTTCAGGTCATCGGTTGTATTGAAGAATCCCCAATCGGTCTTGGTGGAGCCGCTGTCAACTGTTAGTTTCATTGTTTCTTTCCAAAATCAGGTTCATACTTGATTAAGGCCGATACCACGCAGGTCACGGTACAGCACGCTATTATCCATATAAAGAACCACTGGTAGCCCATGTGTTCCTGCAGCCAGCCAGAAATCATGCCTGGCAGCATCATACCCAAAGCCATTATGCCGGTGCTTATGGCATAGTGTGATGTCTGATGCTCACCACGTGCAAAATACATAAGGAACAGGGTGTATGCGGTAAATCCGAATCCGTAGCCCAGCTGTTCCACGAATATGCAGCTGCTTACCAGGGGCAGGTTCTGTGTGGGGAACCAGCTCAGATAGACATACACAAGGTCAGGCACTGAAATGGCCGCTACCATGAACCAGATGCATTTCTTGAGTCCGAACCTGGATAGGGTTATTCCACCCAGGATGCCTCCCAGCAGCAGGCCAATGACACCCAGTGTGCCCTGTGCGAATCCTATCTGTTGCGTGGTCAGTCCCAGACCACCGTCGGCCACATCGTCAATCAGGAACAGGGGGGCAATCTTGCCTATCTGAGCCTCAGGGTACCTGAATAGTAGTATGAACAGCAGCGCCGGAATAATGTAAGGCTTTTGGAAATAGCTTACAAAGGTCATTCCGAACTCTTTCATTATGTTCCGGCCCGATACGCCGGTAGTGCAGTCTGCTACGGGGTGGGGCAGGATATATGAATGGTAGAGCCAGAGCAGAATCATAAGGCCGCCTGCAATCAGGAATCCAAGGCTCCATGCACGGGCTGTGTTTCCGAACATCTTCTCAAACGTACCTACCAGTATCAGCAGACCGCCCTGACCTGCTATCATCGCTATGCGGTATGCGGTGTTCCTTATGCCCACAAACATGGACTGTTCTCCCTCGTCCAGCCCCAGCATGTAGAATCCGTCAATGGAAATGTCATGAGTGGCCGAACTGAACGCCAGCAGCCACATTATGGAAAGTGACCATCGGAAGAAGTTTGTGGTGTTAAGAGTCAGCCCCACGCCGGCAAGTCCTGCTCCCAGGATTATCTGCGTGAGCAGCAGCCACCAGCGCTTGGTCCTGATAAGATCCACAAACGGGCTCCAGAAGGGTTTGATAACCCACGGCAGGTAGAGCCAGCTGGTGTAGAGAGCCACATCGGTATTGCTTATGCCCAACTGCTTGAACATAATGGCCGAAACGGTGACTACCAGCACGTAAGGCAGTCCTTCGGCAAAATAGAGTGTGGGCACCCATGCCCACGATGTGCGTCCTTGTGCCATTTATTTGGCCGGAATAGCTGCTTTGAGTTTGTCAATCACTGCCTGGCGTGCCTCGGGGGTGGGGTTGCGCTTAAGAGTTGTGCCTTCTACCAGATTCAGGTCCGGATATTGCTCCTTGAGTTTGTTGAATGAGTTGGTCAGATTGCTGCTGCCTGAAGTTGAGAAGATAATGACGGTTTTGCCCTTAAGGTCATTTTTCTCGATGAAGGTGTAGATGATATTGGGTGCTGCATCTCCCCAGATGGGGAATCCTATGTAAACCACATCGTAGCTCTTAAGGTTCTTGGGGCTCTCCTTGAGTTCGGGGCGGAAAGATTTGTCGGCCATCTCCTTGAAGGCGCGGGCCTCGCGGTTACCCAGATTCACATCTTCGGCCGTGTACGGCTGTGCTCCTTCAATCTCGAACAGGTCTGCTCCGGTGGCTGCTGCCAGGTCCTGTGACAGGGACTTGGTGGTTCCTGAGGCAGAGAAATAGGTTACCAGTACTTTAGGATCCTTTGCTGAGCAAGATGCCATTACCAAAGCCATCATTGCCAGAATCAAACTCTTTTTCATATTTGTTCCTTTTATATTTTATGATAGATATCGTCGTGCGAATATAGGCATTTTTTGGGATTTTCATCGGTTGGAGTTAAACTAAATGACCTATATTTGTAAGACGGTTGGAAACTAACCTTATTATTACTATTTTTGCGTGAGTGCTTATGAATATTTATTTGAATAATATGAGAAGATTCCGCTTCGTTGTCTGGGGCTTGCTCTGTCTGGTGCCTTCTGTTTCCGATGCACAGCTATCTTCAAACCCGGACAAGTTCCTGGGCAACATAACCACCCGTTATCAGGTTGACTACGGCAGCGAGCCGTATCACACCTTATGGAATCAGATTACCTGTGAGAACGAGACCAAATGGGGCTCGGTAGAAGGTAGTGCCCGCGGCCGTTTCAACTGGAATGACGCCGCCTACAACTATGCCAGGAGCCACAACTTCCCGTTCAAGTTCCACACGCTGATTTGGGGCGGACAGTATCCCGGGTGGATGGACGACCTGTCCACTTCCGAGCAGTACAAGGCCATTGTGGAGTGGTTTGATGAGGCCAAGCGCCACTATCCTGACCTTGAAATGATAGATG
>CADCBO010000032.1 GCA_902799685.1 uncultured Bacteroidales bacterium | reverse complement strand
TTCCTTGACGAAAGCGGATGCAAAGGTAGTGCTTCCGCAGATTACAACCAAACAAAATGACAAATATTTTTGCGAATATTTTGTTAATAAATATAACTGACTGGAACTCAATGGGGACGGCACATGCGTAGGAAAAGAAAAGAGGTATGACCGATGGTCACACCTCTTTTTTATATACGCGCGCATGTACAAAAGGAGTCAGGCCCCAATTGCAACATTACTCAACCTCGGGAACGATAAGCTTATAGCCTTTACCGTGGATATTTATTATCTCTACAGTGTTGTCTTCCTTAAGATGCTTACGGAGTTTGGTTATATAGACATCCATGCTGCGGGCATTGAAGTAGTTGTCATCTATCCAGATGGATTTAAGCGCGAAATCACGCTGGAGTATCTCATTCTGATGGGCGCAAAGAAGACCTAAAAGCTCCGACTCCTTTGTGGTGAGTTTAGTTGACTTGTCACCAATGGAGAGTATTTGCTTCTTGGAATCAAATGTAAATTTTCCTATCTGATATAATGTTACTTCACGATTCTTCTTGCCATGTACCCTACGCAAGATTGCTTCCATGCGAAGCGTGAGTTCCTCCATGCTGAAAGGTTTTGTAATGTAATCATCAGCACCTATCTTAAAACCCTCAAAGATATCATCCTTAAGGTTCTTTGCGGTAAGAAACATGATTGGTACATCTGAGTTGATGGCACGAACCTCCTTGGCAAGGGTAAAACCATCTTTCTTAGGCATCATGACATCAAACACGCAGATGTCATACTTGTTCTTGATGAAAGCCTTATATCCGGCCTCACCATCGGGACATAGCTCTGCATTATAGCCTTTGGCCTGGAGATACTCGCGAAGAAGCATTCCCAGATTCTCATCGTCCTCACACAAAAGAATGTTCAGTTTTTCTTCCATAATCATATTATTTTGGGTTATTCATTATTTTGCGGCAACATTATTATGAACTTGGTTCCGTTTCCAAGTTCACTCTCAGCCTTAATAGTGCCTTTATGATTCACGATAACTTTCTTGACATACGCCAATCCCAAGCCAAATCCCTTGACATCATGGCGGTTACCGGTATGAACGCGATAGAAGCGATCAAAGATCTTCTTAAGGTCATCTTTCTTGATACCTATGCCATTGTCAGCAACTGATATCATTAGTTTTCCCGGTTCATTCCATGTATGTACCTCAAGATGAAGCGGGACCTCGGAACGTTTGTACTTTACGGCATTATCCATCAAGTTGAAGATTACATTAGTAAAATGCATCTCATCAACCATACCGAACGGGTCCTCGGTCTCAAACTGGGCATCTATGGTGCCACCTATGTTTTCGACTTTAAGCTTAAAGGTATTGACCACTCCATTTATGAGTTCATCTACATCCATCTCCTTGAGCTTCATCGTGTTACTTTGTCGCTCAAACATAGACATCTGAAGAACCTTTTCCACTTGGAAGCGAAGTCGCTTGGTCTCATCATTGATTACTCCCGATATATGCTTGAACATCTGCGGCGACTTGGCTACCGACTGATCATTGAGCATCTGGGCCGCAAGAGAGATGGTAGATATAGGGGTCTTGAACTCATGTGTCATATTATTCACAAAGTCATTCTTCATCTCAGTCACCTTACGCTGTCGCATTATGACGAAAAGGGTAAATGCAAATGTAATCATAAGAATGGCGATGAAAATGAGTGACGGTATCATGAAATCAACCGACTTGTCTATATAATCATCAAGAGTGGGGAAATAAACTCTTATAACACCGGTATTGTTGGGGTTATCACTTTTAAACACCGGCTGAGAGTAACTGTTTTCAACCGTATTGGGATCAACATCCTTGCAACAGGCATATATTACGCGACCTCTATTGGTGGTAAACACATAATGGAACGGGATCTCAATCCCGTTATTGGTAAGCCGATATGTAAGTTCATTTGCCAAAACCGTATTATCAATACGCTGAGAGAGAGGTCTGGAATTAGAACTGTTAAGCATATTGTATATAACCTCGTCAACAAGCGATTTGTTGGCAAGATAATGTTCCAACTGACGCTGCTGCAATGCTCTGGAACGCTCAGAAAGTTCATTTTTGCTGTCAGACTGCGAGCGTGGCACCTGCAACGAAGGCATGGTAGGCGGCGTTGTCTGGACAGATTGTGATTGTGAAGAAGAATTAGGAGACTGGGAAGGTGTCTGAATTGTTTGACTGAATGAGAAAGTACCATTCTGGAATGAGAATGTCTGTGTCTGGTTGTAGAATCCATCCAACTGGATATTCCCGAAATTGGAGTTACGCTCCTCCATCTCACGGATATCCTCTTCAAGATACCTTTGAGCCTCTGCCACCTCAAGCTGATGGGCGACCTCCGCCAAAACACTTTTGACCTTATCGTCAAACTCCTGATGGCGCATAGTGCTCATCACCTTAATATATCTGAACTGCAAAGAGAGCAGGATAATAAAGGAGACGCACATTACAGCGCTCAGAACCCAAACTACTGTTTTTTTCATACGGACAAATATACAGATGATTCCGGAAACGCAAATAGTTAACTTAATTTTTTGTACATTTTTTAGATAAAAAAGGCGAAATCTGGATGATTCCGCCTTTTGAAGTTATCAAAATAACAATTATAGTTATTATTCCTCTTCTTTCTGCTTTGCCTCAAACTCCTTGATGAGCTTGTCCTGAACATCAGTGGGAACAAGTTCGTAACTGCTGAAGCTCATTACGAATGATCCGCTACCACCAGTGATTGAGCTGAGTGAAGTTGAATAGGTTGCCATTTCCTTGAGAGGAACCTTAGCGCGAAGCACCTGATAGTTACCCTCACTCTCCATACCCATGATCATACCGCGACGACCCTGGAGATCACTCATGACATCACCCATATACTCTGCAGGCACAAGCACCTCAACATCATAAACAGGCTCAAGAATCTTAGGACCAGCCTCCTTGAAAGCTGCGCTGAACGCGTTACGGCCTGCAAGCAGGAAGGAAATTTCATTTGAATCAACGGGATGCATCTTACCATCATATACTATAACGCGTACATCACGTGCGTACGAACCGGTAAGCGGGCCCTGCTCCATGCGCTGCATGATACCCTTGAGAATAGCGGGCATAAAGCGCGCATCGATAGAACCACCGACGATACTGTTTACATAAACAAGCTTACCACCCCACTCCAGCGGATATTCCTCAACACCCTTAACGGTCATCTTGAACTCCTGGTTGCCGAACTTGAACATCTCGGGCATGGGCTTGCCGTCCTCATAAGGCTCAACGATAAGATGAACCTCACCGAACTGACCGGCACCACCTGACTGCTTCTTATGACGATAATCAGCGCGGGCTGCCTTGGTGATGGTCTCACGATAAGGAATCTTGGGCTCCTCAAAGTTAATCATCATCTTATCATTGTTCTCAATGCACCACTTGAAAGTACGCAGATGGAACTCACCCTGACCGTAGAGGATAACCTGACGGAGCTCCTTGGACTGCTCGATAACAAGTGTGGGATCCTCCTCACGCATACGGTTCACGATGGTCATCATCTTTTCCATATCAGCCTCATTTACGGGCTTGAGAGCACGTGAATACTTGGAGTTAGGATACTTGATGAAGTTGAATGAACAATCAGCGCCCTCATTGAGGGTATTGCCGGTACGGACATCCTTGAGTTTTACTGTGCAGCCTATATCACCGGGAAGCAGTTCAGGAACCTGAACGCGGTTGTTACCCTGGCTTACGAAAATCTGGGCTACGCGCTCCTTGGAACCACGGTCGGCATTGATCATATCCTGACCCTCATGGGCCTTGCCGCACATTACCTTGAAATATGAAACGGCTCCGATATGGGGCTCAATGGTTGTCTTGAAGAAGAAGAGTGATGTGCCGGAAGCATCGAGCTTAACGACATCGCCCTTGGCGTCCTTAACCTCCTTACCCTGCAGGGGTGAAGGAGCCACATTACCAAGGAACTCAATGAGACGGCTTACACCGATATTGGGAGCTGCGGCAGTACATACAATGGGGAACAGACCGCATGACTCGATACCCTTACGGAAACCGGCACGGATCTCATCGGTTGAGAGCTCACCCTGATCAAAGAATTTCTCCATGAGTTCCTCATCATTCTCGGCTGCTGACTCTGTAACGGCATCACGCATTGCCTGAGCCTTATCAGCCACTGCACCGGGGATATCCTCAGCCTTCATGGCTGAACCATCAGCAAATGTAAGCTTCTGGTTGAGCAGTACATCGATTATGCTCTTGAAAGCGGGGCCGGCCTGCTCGGGGAACTGGATGGGCACACATGTGGTTCCGAAAGTAGAACGGATCTGCTCTACAACGTTATCATATTCGCACTTATCGCTGTCAACATGGTTAATCACGAAGAATGCGGGCTTGTTAAGTTTCTTGACAAGACGATAGCTGTTGATAAGGCCTACATCAACACCACGTGAACCGTTAACAACCAATAAGGCTGAATCACAGATGTTCAGGGCGGTTACTGCCTGACCTGAAAAATCATCTGAACCCGGGCAATCAAAGAAGTTGAACTTCTTGCCGAACATCTCAACTGCGAATACTGTAGAATAGACTGAATAGCCATACTCCAGCTCTACTGCTGCGGTGTCACTTACGGTGTTCTTGGAGTTGACTGAGCCACGGCGCTTGATGAGGCCGGCCTCAAAAAGAATACTCTCGGTAAGAGTGGTTTTTCCTGATCCGGCTCCGCCGATTATGGCGATGTTCCGGATGTCTTCTGTTTTATAATTCTTCATATTGTTGATTATTGATTTGTCTATCAGTTAGGGCCTTCTTTGCAAAGGCTCGCAAATTTATTCAATAATAAGAAGAAAAACAAACTTTTTCATTAGAAGTTCTAATGTTTGGACAGGAAAATTTGAAGTATATAGTCCCAAGAACTACGCGCTTCGCGCTATCCCATTGTCCATAGCCAATGGGTTGACCTTCTTTTATTTTCGCTATCGCGAAAAGCTCCCTTGTAGTGGGCCCCTCCCTCTAACGCGCCGAGGGTGGCGACGGTTCTTGAGACTATATACTTCAAGTTTTCGCTCAATTAGCCGACCTTATCAGTCCTTGAAAAGGGAGCTGATAATGGAATCGCTGATAAACATGTGGGATTCAGGGATACGGAGGGTGTTGTTTTCAAAAAGCAGCAGACCATCTTTTATGAAAGCATGGGCGGAGTTCAAGACAGAGAGACGGTCCTGGGGAGTGAGGACAGAGAGATTGAGGCCTTGAGCGGTGCGGAGGGTGAGCATGATTCTCTCATTGTATTGGTCAATGACAGAAAGGTGCTCCAGTTCATATTGCGGATTGCTGGCCTCAACTCCGTTCATATAGGCATCAAGGTCATTTGGATTCCACTGGCGGGAATGCCCGTTGTATGAATGGGCTCCCGCGCCTATGCCCAGATATGGAGTACCGTCCCAGTAACTGCTGTTGTGTCGGGAACGGTAGCCGGGCTTGCAGAAATTGGAGATTTCATAGTGTTCAAAACCTCCTTCACGAAGAGTTTTGCATATCAGAGAGAACATTTGGGCACAGAGTTCATCACCTGCCGGGGTAAGTTTCTCCTGCTCACGCAAGGCTTGCAAGGGGGTATTCTCTTCATATGATAGACAGTATGATGAAATGTGCTGCACACCTGCCGCAAGAGCAGTTTCAAGGTCTGCACGAAACATCTCAAGAGTCTGGCCGGGCAACCCGTACATCAGGTCAATGCTTATGTTCGATATGCCCGAATCACTGCATACATGCACGGCATCCAGAGCTTGGGCGGCAGTATGGCGACGACCCATGAAACGGAGCATATCATTATTGAAGGTCTGCGCCCCCATGCTTATCCGGTTAACCCCAAGAGACCTCAGAGCACTGACATACTGGCCGTTCAAATCGTCAGGATTACACTCAACGGTGAATTCCTCGAGACTATCCAAACCAAAAGTTCTTTCTATGCAATCCTTCACGCGCCCTATCTGTTCCGGACTGAGACGGGAAGGAGTCCCGCCTCCGAAATATATGGTTGAGACTTGTTCGCCCTCAAGATAATCCTTACGTTGGACAAGCTCAGCACACAGGGTGCGGACATAACGTGCGGCTTCTTCCTCACGCACGGTTGAGAAGAAGCCGCAGTATATACAACGGCGGGCACAGAACGGGATATGTACGTATATGCCCGCCAAAGGGTCAGATCATTGAATTTATGACTTTCATCACATCCTGGCCAATAGCGTCGGCAGCCTCCATTGTAGATGCCTCGGAATAGACGCGGATGATTGGCTCGGTATTGCTCTTGCGCAGATGGACCCACTTGTCGGGGAAGTCTATCTTAACTCCGTCTATGTCATTTATCTCCTCTTTGGCGTAAATGCCCTTGACCTTGGCAAGGATGGCATCGACATCTGTCCCGGGCTTAAGGTCAATGCGGTTCTTGGCGATAAAATATGGAGGATAGGTCTTGCGGAGTTCACTGACTGTCTTTCCCTCATGTGCCAGATGGCTCAGGAACAATGCGATGCCTACCAGAGCATCACGGCCATAGTGAAGTTCGGGATAGATGACTCCTCCGTTTCCTTCACCTCCGATGACTGCGCCAGTCTCTTTCATCTTTGTAGTCACATTAACCTCACCCACAGCAGCTGCGTTATACTGACCTCCATACTGACGGGTCACGTCACGCAAAGCACGGGTGGAACTGAGGTTGGAGACCGTATTACCCGGAGTATGCTTGAGAACATAATCGGCCACGGTTACGAGAGTGTATTCCTCACCGTACATGGCACCTTTCTCATCGATGAACGCAAGACGGTCCACATCCGGATCAACAACAAACGCCACGTCACGGCCACCTTTCTTCATGAGATTCATAATGTCACCCAGATTCTTTTCCAAAGGTTCGGGGTTGTGCTGGAAATCACCTGTGGGGTCACAATAGAGTTTATCTATGCTCTTTACGCCAAGCGCATCCAAGAGCTCAGGAAGAATGACGCCACCCACCGAGTTGACGCAATCTATGGCAACCTTGAAACCTGCCTTACGGATAGCCTCAACATCAACGAGATCAAGAGCCAGGACAGATTCAATATGACGACGGTTCATGGTGTCATCAGTATGATAATGGCCCAAATGGTCAACATCGGCATAAATGAACGCCTCCTTGTCGGCAAGTTCAAGGACACGGTTACCATCGGCGGCACTGAGGAATTCGCCCTCATGGTTAAGAAGCTTGAGAGCATTCCAGTGACGAGGGTTGTGACTGGCAGTCAGGATGATGCCGCCATCAGCCTTGAGCCAGGTGACGGCAAGCTCGGTAGTGGGAGTTGTAGCCAGACCTATATCCGTCACATCAAATCCCATACCCATAAGCGTTCCGCATACAATCTGACGAACCATCTGACCCGAAAGACGCGCATCGCGGCCTACTACGATATGGCTAACCTGAGGATTACCCTCACGAACCCAAGTGGCGTATGCCGAGACGAATTTGACTATATCAAGAGGAGTAAGGCCGTTTCCGGCCGGGCCACCTATCTCTCCGCGTATGCCGGAGATTGATTTTACCATTGCCATAGTTTACTAATTGTATTTTTGTTTACTGATTATTATCTCATAGAATGTGGGATATACCTCCGAAGCCGCCGTTTGAGTGCCTTGATTATGCGGGACTATGAGACGGATCTTTGCAGACGGACTACCATTCAGCACGCCGGGTTTAATGAACGGGAAGGCCATTATCCAGGCATTAGGTACGGAATTACCATAACCGGTCATCATTATACCACTGGTAAAAGACGCGGCATAATTGCCTCCATTGCGCTGGACATAGAATTGGTCCGGTTCCTGCTGATAAAGGTTCATGGTCATTGTATCACCTGTACCAATATATCTTTCCACATAACGGGCATTCAAATTCCACATCTCACCGGAATTAATCATCCGTCCCTCACCCCTGCGTACTATCTGCATATAGACTCCGTTATCAGAGAACAGGACATACTCATTCCGGCTGAAATCAGGGCCTGTATCAGGATTATCGGTTATGGTATCCTGCAGGAAATCAGACATGGATATTACGTCAATGCCATTATTATCCAACCATTCGTTTATCTGTCTTGCCTCACGCTCTTTCTGATCTGCATAAGTCTCCTCTTCATCACATGACAAAAACATTGGCAGAACCAGAGAAAGCATCAAAAAATAAAAGCCTTTCATATTATTTCACAAAAAGTTGCCCAATACATTTTTCAGTTGACTCAGACCATTTCTCCAAACCGTCAATGAATATCCTGACAGCTTGCTCCATAGTACCTTTGAATTCGCCCCCAGCTGCATTCTGGTGTCCTCCGCCATTAAAGAAATCCGAGCTGAAACGGTTACAAGGCACATCACCGACTGAACGGAACGACAGCTTTATGATACCCGCCTCTGCGTCTTCACGAAAGAAAGCACTCATGAGAACTCCCTTAATCTGAAGCGGCATATTCACAAAACCTTCCGTATCACCTTTATTGTAATTAAAACGCTTAAGCTCTGCATCATTCAGGGTTATAAGCGCAGTTGACTTATCAGGAAACAGCTGCATCTTGTCACACAGGACAAACCCCTGCAAACGCAGGCGTGACTCTGAATAGTCATGGTAAACCAGACGATATATCTCATCCTTGTCAATGCCCTTGTCCAACAGATGGGAAATAATCATGAACAGATTGCTGCTGTTACTTTTATATGACAGGGCACCAGTGTCAGTCATAATACCTGTATAGATACACTTGGCTATCTCTGAATCCATCTTCCGATAATCACCAAGGGCACATATCAGATGAAAAACAAGCTCTGAGGTAGATGATGCCTCAGGATGTGACAAGAGGACATCAAAGGTGTTTCCGGGATACGGATGATGGTCCAGCAGGAATTTCTTGGCTTTTGAGAAAAGGAAAGCGGAGGCCACCTTGTCAATACGCTTGACGACATTGAAATCCAGACAGCAAATCACATCGGCCTGATAAATCAACTCCTCACAGGCATCGGGATTGTCAGAAAAGACCTTTATGTCATTTGCCCCAGGCAGCCACTCGAGAAAACCGGGAATTGAATCAGGAACAATGACAACGACCTGTTTGCCCTTGCCTTCCAGATAATGGCGCATTGCCAAAGATGAGCCTATGGCATCGCCATCAGGCCCCATATGAGTCAATATGACGTAACGGCCCGCCCATTCCAACCAGTTGCGGAATTCCATCACATCATTGCCGGATAACATATTCTTTATCATAACCGCGCAAAGTTACTTATTCTTGCTCAAACGACAAAGTTTTGGAGTACGCCCAAGATGCTTGCGACGGCAATGCCGGCAAGCGCCTGCACTATCCGGTGTGTACGTCCCTCCTTGAGCCATAGGAACACGAATATGACCACTGCATAGATGATCAGCACATTCCAACCGTTACGGATGGATAGTTCTATGTTGGAATACGGCAAAGCCGCAACACGGGTAAGAAAAGCGGTGAGAAGGTTTACCATCCAAGTGAGAACACTCACCGCCACACCCCGCAGCAACGGTATCCAGCCTATTATCCATAGAGACATGGAGAGCGCAACTATAACGAACATGGCCGGAACCACAAAGAGGTTGGCAAGCAGAACGTATGTAGAGAAACCGGAAAAATGATACATAATGAGCGGGGCAGTACCAATCTGCGCCGACAGAGAGAGAGCAGACACACGCCATACGTATCGGACAAGCGGATTGGCAGGTTTGTATGATTCAACAAGCGGAGGAGTCAATATTACGATGAAAAGCACTGCACTGAAAGAGAGCTGAAAACTCATGTCAAACAGAGCCGACGGATTGGCGGCAAGCATTAACAGGGCAGAAATACCCAACGAGTTGAGAGCTGAGCTTTCACGGCTGGCGGAACGGCAGACCGCAATTATGGAGAACATGATCAAGGCACGGGTCATAGATACCGGGAAACCTATTACAAATGCATATACCCACATGATTCCTATAACCAGCAGCTCACGCATCCATTCCCGTTTACGGAAAAGGAATGACGGGAATATGAGATATAGGAACCAACACATTATGCCCACATGTAATCCTGAAACAGCCAGGACATGACTCACCCCCGATGTGGAATATATTTCCCGCAGGCCGTCACTGAGAGCGCGTTTCTCGCCCAATGACACTGCCGATGCCACAGCCAGCGCATTGTCCTTCAACCCCCACTCCTGATACTTGCGGATGATGCTGCGCCGGAACAGCACGGCACGGACACGGATGCCCTCGGTTCCATCGGAAGGCAGGAAATGCCAGTCCTTGGCCTGGACCCTAAGTGTACCAGATATGCCATGGCTCAGCAGATATGACTCATAGTCAAATCCCGCACCCTCGCTGGAAGGTTTGTTCACCATGCCATCAAACACTATTATCATGCCCGGTTCCAAATGCTGTACCGAGCTGTCCTTTGGCACATAAAGATAAATGTTGCGCCCATGATACAGACTGTCACGTAAACTGACATCTAACCGATAGGTACGTTCACGTTCAACGGGATATGATGTAAGAGTGCCATGGTATATGGCATAACCTGCAGGCCACTCCACCTTGACCTGTTCCATCCGGTTCCTGAAGGAGGCTATGCCGGCAAACAGAAAAGAAAGGGACAGGAAGAACCCTGAAACACGGGGTTTCCTGTCACCGGTTATAATCATTAAGGTTATAAGGATTGCTATTACTGTAAGGGCACACCAAACCGGCACCTGAAAGGGGGTGTTCTCAATGGTATCCGATATGAATATCCCTGCAATAAAGGGGATGACCAGCCTTAAAGAGGGCCAGTCCGAGAGCTTCACGTCTTATCCTAGATTCTTCAGTTCTATGATAGCCTGCTCCGGATCTGGTGCGGAGAATACGGTGTTGCCCGATACCAGAACATCTACACCTGCCTTGACAAGCCTTGGGGCAGTCTCAAAATTGACACCTCCATCAACCTCTATGAGAGCATGTGAACCGGTCTCTGATATCAGACGGCGCAACTGCTTGACCTTATCAATAGAGTGTTCGATGAACTTCTGGCCACCGAACCCCGGATTAACGGTCATGAGCAGCACCATATCAACGTCACGAATCACATCGGCAAGCATGCTTACTGGTGTGGAGGGATTCAAGGTCACTGCGGCTTTCATGCCACGGTTCTTTATCTCGAATATGGTGCGGTTGAGATGACGGCAGGCTTCATAATGCACATTATAGGTAGATACGCCTATCTCATCATGGAAACGGTCCAGGAATTTCTCCGGTTCCACTATCATGAGATGAAGGTCGAGAGGCTTGGTGCAATACTTGGCCACATATTTCAAAACCGGAAAACCGAAAGATATGTTAGGGACGAATACCCCATCCATGATATCCAGATGGAGCCAATCCGCCTGGCTGCGGTTGATCATCTCCAGGTCCTTGCGCAAGTTGCCGAAATCGGCCGACAGGAGCGAAGGGGCTACAATTGTGCTCATAGTTTCTGTTTTATGAAATGAATCCTATAAACGGATTCTGCCACAAATGTAGTCAATATTATGCCACATTACACATACTTGCCGCAAAATTGCGGATGAAATCAAGCGTCTTTTGTGCAGGCTCACCGTAGGAAACACTCTTTACGGCAGCACGGATAAGGTTTTCAGAAAGATAAGAAGAAGTAGTAGAGGTCTGATCCATAGGCGTACATTATTACGTTCACCTATAAAACGCAGACCTCAAACAAATAGTATATAAGATGCCAATTCTTTTTTCAGACTGCCAGTGCAAGAGATATGCTGTTCTCTACCGACATCTTGCGGATGTTGATGAGAGCGTAGCGCATACGGCCCAGCGCAGTGTTTATTGAAACACCGGTAATATCGGCTATCTCCTTGAAGCTGAGATCCTGATAATAGCGCATGAACACCACCTCACGCTGATTATCCGGCAAAGCGTCAACCAGACGGCGCACGTCACGCAGAGTCTGCTCGTTAATGAGTGAATCCTCAATGTTGGCTTCCGCCAGACTGGCATCATTCAGCAGGTCATACTCCTGTGCATCATTGCTTATGGTATTCTCGGTCTTGTCCTGGCGGAAATAATCTATAATAAGGTTATGGGCTATACGGGTAAGCCAGGCACCAAACTTGCCGGTGCTGGTGTAACTACCCTTCTGCAGGGTCACGATTGCCTTTACGAATGTATCCTGGAAAATGTCATCGGCAAGGTCGCGGTTGCGCACAACAAAGTTGATGTACGAATACAACTTGTCCTGATAACGTGATAAAAGGGTATCGAACGCCTTTGTGTTTCCGTCTGAATAGAGCGCTACCAACTGGTCGTCGGTTAGCTGAATCAAATTCTGCATTACTTCTTCTTTACTTGGTTTCTTGGAGTAAAGTTCAGTCTATAGGCAGTTCGGTTTTAGTTGATAATTCTGTTAGTGTTGTGGCAAAGATAATGTGAATTTTTCTTAATTCGCAAACAAAATGTCATTTTTAACACTTTGGAGGGGATTTTTCCTTGTTACACCGCCGGTTTTTCAGATTGGGGACCAACGTTCCGAGGCTACTCCGAGCCCTTACGGACCCTAAACGTCGAACTCCTCCTTTCCAGTTGAAATCCAACTATTTTGGAGTTTTTTTCAAATTAATTTTTTGCTTATGTGCCACATTACAAAAGG
>CADCBO010000031.1 GCA_902799685.1 uncultured Bacteroidales bacterium | reverse complement strand
AGTTTCTTCTAATTGACGGTTCGTATTACCCTTGGACATACTCTACAAATAGAGCACGCCCGTCGTACTACTTGTCTGTATGAAATCGTATCAAAGATCGTCTGTTCAATGCTATTCCTTACGGAAAGCGGATGCAAAGATACGGCGAGTTTAAATACCAACCAAACAATTTGGATTTTTTTTGTAGAAAAAACAAACAAGTTTATTTTTTTCTACTCTCGGCTTGCAGTATCTTTAATTAAAGATTGAAGATACGCGGCGCCTCGGAACAAAAAAACAAACAAGTTTATTTTTTTCTACTCTCGGCTTGCAGTATCTTTGCAGTGGGAAACGAAGATATATTTATAATAAGGTATGAACTATCTGGTAAAAAAATATGTATTGCTTATTGCCATTATCATGATGAATGCACAGGCAATGTTTGCACAAAGCAGCCTTACCAGAATTAGCGGCAATGTAAAAGACGAGAACGGCGAAGCACTGCCCTACACTACCGTAAGACTTAAAGACACATCGACAGGCTGCATTACAGACTACAATGGCAACTTTTCGTTCAACGCGAAAGCCAATGGCCAGACGCTTGTGGTTACATGCATAGGATATAAAGATTATGAAGTAAAGCTCAGTTCAAGTACCAGATACCCTCTGAACATCACTCTGACATCGTCAGCATACGACATGGAGGAGGTTGTAATAAAGCCCACGAGAGAGAGATACCAGAAAAAGGGGAATCCTGCAGTGGAACTGATTACCGAAATCATAAACCGCAGGAACACTGACAATCCTTTTAACAATGAGTTTGTATCGAGAGACAGGTATGAGACTTTCCTGATTGCGCTGGATAACTTTACAGAGGAGAAACAACAGCAAGCCACATTCCGCAATTTCCCGTTCCTGAAGGAGTATGTAGATACATCGCAGGTATCGGGCAAGCCCATACTTAATGTATCATCGAGAGAACTGGCCGCCACTGACTATTTCCAGAGGAGACCTTCCAGGCAGAAGCAGAAGGTTCACGGAAGGGAATGGATAGGAATTGAGGATTTTTTGCCCGACGAGGAGGTCAGGGCATCGGTAGAGGCCACGCTTAAGGATGTGGATCTGTTTAACGACAAGGTGATGATTATGAGAAACGAGTTTGTAAGCCCGTTCTCGGATATTGCCACCACTTATTACAGATTCTATCTGCAGGACACACTTGTGGTTGAAGGCGAGAAATGCGTGGATCTGGCTTTTGTGCCCAGAAATCTACAATCATTTGGTTTCACAGGCCACCTGTACATAACAGTGGATTCTACGCATTTCGTGAAATGGGTTCAGATGAATGTGCCATACGACATTAACCTGAACTTTGTGGAGTACATGAATGTGGAGCAGAAGTTTGACAGGGACAGCGAACACCCCAGACTGCTGACCTACGAATGTATCACTGCCGAGCTGAAGTTGTATGACTTTATAGACGGTATTTACGGCAGAAGAGAGGTGTTCTACTCCGGTTACAAATTCAACGACGATGTTGACCGTGAGCCGTTTACGCATCAGGAGCCAATAATAGAGACTGAAGATGCAATGGGCAAGGATTCTGAATTCTGGGCTCAGTACCGCAGCATGGATGACGGTGGTGACGGCGGCAAGACGCAGGATGTGGAGGAAATGATTAGCAGGCTGCGAGAGGTTCCCTTGTATTACTGGACTGAACAGCTGATTAACCTGATATTCTCTGGGTTTGTACCGTTGAGACAGGAGAACAACCCGTTCTACATTGGCCCTATCAATACGATCCTGAGCTACAACGGTATGGAGAAACTCAGGATAAAACTGGGTGGCATGACGACGGCTAACCTGAATCCGCATCTGTTTGGTACGGGTTATCTGATATACGGCCTGGACGACAACCGATTCAAATACTACGGCAGACTGGAGTATTCTTTCCCGGCAAAAAAGGAGCAATGGAATGAGTTTCCGGTACATTCATTAAGGCTGCAATACGAGGATGACATCTATCAGTACGGACAGCAATACCTATATACAAACAAGGATAACGCCCTGCTGTCACTAAAACGCTTGCCGGACAACATGATTGGCTATGTGCGGAATGCTGAACTGACATATACTCTGGAACGCCACAGCGGTTTTTCATTTACCGGAGTATTGAGGAACCGCGTGAATGAAGCCACACGTTTTATTCCGATGGAGAGGAGCGACGGCAGCGGACCGGTGAACGAGATAATGCAGACCGAGCTTGAGATTGGGCTGAGGTATGCACCTCACGAGAAGTTTGTGCAGCACAAATGGAACAGAAAAAGCAAGACTCCGGAGCATCCCGTATTTACATTGAACCACACCTTCTCAAAAGCCGGACTGCTGGGAAGCGACTACTCCATACAACATACCGAGCTGTCATACAGACAGCGTATTATGGCTGCGCCTGTTGGTTACTTTGACGTTATGCTGAGGGCCGGCAAGATATGGGGACAGGCTCCGTACCCGCTGCTGATCATTCCGAACGCGAACCTGTCATATACGTACAGGAAAGAGACGTTTGAGACGATGACTCCTATGGAGTTCGTGATGGACCAGCACCTGACATGGGATGTGGTATATTATATGAACGGCCTGATCTTTAACAGGACACCTTTACTCAAGAAACTGAAACTGAGAGAGGTTCTTTACTGCCGAGGCACCTGGGGTTCATTGAGCGACAAGAACAACCCGGCAATAGATACCAGCGGCAAGATTTTCTTCTATCCCACAGACCGCAGCAAGGCCACAGGTACGGTAATGACAGAGCCGTTTGTTGAGATTGGCGCAGGCGTGGAGAACATTTTCAAGCTGATGTCAATCAACTGGTTCAAGAGAATGACATACAAAAACAGCCCCGATGTGGACCAATGGGGCTTGAGAATTGCAGTACACCTGCAATACTGATACAGGTTTATTCCTCTTCTACCGGAATAGCGGTAAACTGAAACTCCGGCATCTGGACAAGATCAAAACGGTTTCTCTTGGAGTTTCTTTTAATCAGTCTTGTCCTGTTCTTTTCCAGCTTCTTGAGTTTCTCCGAAAAATAGATGGTAGATAGCTGAGAGGATTCGGATCCGTTACTCAGATAGTCAGCAAACTGTTTCTCCAAATCTGCACGCCCTTTCAGGAAACGTCTGTTATTGACTGTGACGTTCTCCATTTTTTGGGGATAGGACACGTACAGCACCGAATCAAGGAGTGAAAAAGAGGCTCCGAAGATATATATGTCAACAATACGGGAGTTCTTGTCCTGATTCTGGTTACGCATCTTATCAAGGTCAGAACGGTTCATTTCAAGCCCCTCACCCCTATTCAGTGTAGGATCTTTGGTCTGGCCTGACCTTTGCGCGGATACAGAGAGCGCAGACAGGAGCATCACGGCAACAAGGACCGGTTTAAGAGATACTCTCATATCAACCAAGATATGATTTAAGCAATTTGCTACGGGAGTTCTGACGCAGACGACGGATAGCCTTCTCCTTTATCTGGCGGACACGCTCACGGGTAAGGCCGAACTTATCGCCTATCTCCTCAAGTGTCATCTCACGGCAACCGATGCCAAAGAACATGCGGATAATATCCTTTTCACGGTCTGTGAGTGTAGAGAGGGCACGGTCTATCTCCTTAGACAGGGACTCATTGACAAGAGTCTTGTCTGCCATAGGTGAATCATCATTGACAAGCACGTCTAGAAGACTGTTATCCTCACCATCGACAAACGGAGCATCGACTGAAATATGACGACCTGACACCTTAAGGGTATCGGCAATCTTGTCAACAGGGATGTCAAGTTCCTCGGCAAGTTCCTCCGGGGACGGACGACGCTCGTTTTCCTGCTCGAACTTGGAAAGAGCCTTGCTTATCTTATTGAGTGAACCGACCTGATTGAGAGGCAGACGTACTATACGCGCCTGCTCGGCCAATGCCTGAAGAATGGACTGACGGATCCACCATACGGCATAACTGATGAACTTGAAACCACGGGTCTCATCAAACTTCTCAGCAGCCTTGATAAGTCCAAGGTTACCTTCATTTATGAGGTCCGGCAGGCTCAAGCCCTGATTCTGATACTGCTTAGAAACAGACACTACGAAACGCAGATTGGCGCGGGTGAGTTTTTCCAGAGCGGCGCGGTCACCCTTGCGGATACGCTGTGCCAGCTCCACCTCCTCCTCGACCGTGATAAGTTCCTCACGACCAATCTCTTGCAGATACTTGTCAAGTGATGCGCTTTCACGGTTTGTAATGCTCTTTGTAATCTTGAGTTGTCTCATCTTCAGTATGAAATAAGCGAATTGGGTGCAAATTTACTTAAAATAAAAATATGTCTGATTATTTATACGCAAAAAATTGAAGTGGTTTTTGACGCCACTTCAATTTTACAGTTATAAGTCACGGTAAGGTCAGTCATCAGAAAGACTGATGGCATAGTTTGCCCTGCGGCCTGAAGGATAGACTCCGGATATGAAGAGTACCTGATCGGGCGAAGAGGCTGCCTCCTTGTAAATCTGCTCGATTTCCTGGGCGGTCCTGATCTGACGGTTGTTGATCTTGAGAATAATGAAGCCTTTCTGTATGCCGGCATCTTTCATAAGACCGTTCTTGACCGATTCCACCTGTACGCCATAGCCTATGTTAAGCTGACGGCGGGTCTGATCCGATACGTCCTGGAAGGTTGCGCCAAGCACTTCCATATCGGCTTCCTTGACTATGTCCGTATTGCCACGGGAGTTCTTGAGCTCTACATCGAACTTCTTTTCCTTCTTGTCACGGAGGAGTGTGACTGTTACCTTGTCACCCGGACGGTACTGGACGATGGTCTCCTGAAGCTCATTCATGGTCTTGACCTTCTTTCCGTTGATAGCGGTGATTATATCACCCTGCCTGATACCTGCGGCAAGGGCTCCGCCTCCGTCAACAACATCGGATACATATACACCGTCTATGACATCACCAAAGTCTATATTCTTATTCCTCTCATCCTGACGCATCTGAAGCACATCGCCACCCATGATGCCAAGCATGGCACGCTGAACGGTTCCGTACTCCTTAAGGTCGGCAACCACTTTCTTTACGATGGTGGTGGGGATGGCGAATCCGTAACCGGCATATGTACCTGTGGGTGATTCGAGAGCGGCATTGATGCCTACCAGCTCACCACGGACATTGACCAGGGCTCCGCCACTATTACCCATATTGATGGCGGCATCGGTCTGGATGAATGACTCTATGCTCTCGCCTCCCTCATAGATTCCTATCTTACGGGACTTGGCGCTTACCACACCGGCGGTCACGCTGGATGTGAGATTGAAGGGGTTACCTACGGCAAGCACCCACTCACCAAGCTTAAGGTCATCGGAATTACCCATGGGAACGACAGGGAATTCATCGCCCTCAATCTTGATAAGAGCAAGGTCCGTATTGGAATCGGCACCCACAAGCGTAGCGTTGAAGACACGGTTATCATTAAGGGTGACCTGGATCTCATCGGCATTCTCAATGACATGGTTGTTGGTGACTATGTAGCCATCGGTAGTGAGAATAACTCCTGAGCCATAGCCCACCTGAGGCTGTGACTGGTACTGACGCTGACGGGGACGGGCTCCGAACATGAACTGCTCGATGATATCAGGCACCTCCTGATATGTCTGGGTGCGGCTCTTTATGGTTGACTTGATATGCACCACTCCGTGTACGGTTTTTTCGGCAGCCTCGGTGAGATCTACAGGCTGGTTTCTGCCTGCGGACGGCATAGAGGCCTGAGAGAGTGTTGTGTAAGGAGCACCCTGCTCCGACACATATACAACCTTGTCATTATTCTTATTGACAAGCTTAGTTGTTATTACTGATGCACCTACGCAGCAGCAAATAAGTACAATCGAATAAGCTACGATTCTAGTTGCCTTTTTCATAGTTAATTCTGCTATTTTAGTTAAATAATAGGTTTGCGTTAACACTTTTGTCATTCAAATATATACAATATCCAAGCCATTGTTTCATAATAAGGCAAATATTTCCCAATAATTAACCTTAAAACCATCAAATTAACATTTACAAGGACAAAAAATGCAGGTATGAGCTTTTATGCCATACCTGCATCTGATGTATAAGGCTGATGATTATTCCAATCCGAAAATCCGGTCGAGAGATACCTGCTCAACGGTTCCGAGGGTCTTGAGGTAGTCCATGTCAAGGTCTGAGGCATCGCCCAGGATACCGTATATATACGTGCGTCCCTTTACCCATTTCTGCTGGCAGGCAAGGACATCGGCCATTGTCATGTCTGACAGTTTGTCATAGACAACTTTGGCAAGAGGTTCTTTCAGGCCAAGCTCCTTGGCATTAAGATAACTGTTGAGAACTGACATTCCGGTAGTGCGGCTGGTGCGGAGCACGGACTCCAGTCCGGTCTTGGCTATCTGGAATGACTTGTCGGACTCAGGCATGTCATTTATAATGAGTTCAAATGCCTGGACAGCATCTTTCAGCTTGTCATTCTGTGACCCGATGCGGGCATAGAAGCTGTAGGTATCATCAAGATATGAGGGTGATGATAGGTATGCTCCGGCACTGTAGGCCAATGCCCTGGCCTCACGCATCTCCTGGAAGACGATTGTATTCATGCCACCACCGAAATACTCGTTGAAGAGTTCAATGGCGGGAACATCGGCCATGGAGAACTTCTCACCACGGTCTGAATACTGGATATAGTTGAACTGACGGGAGTCATACGGAGCCACATAGACCTTGGGGCTGTTCACAATCTGCTTTTTAGCATATTTCCTGACAAGCTTTTCAAGGTTGTCGGAGCACTTGTGATGTTCTGCTATCACACTCTTGGCATCGGACTCATTCTGCGGTCCGTAGTACAGGACTGTATGCTGCTTGTTGAGCACGTCACGTACCATTGCCAGCAGCTGCTCTGATGTGACAGCCATGAGCTGCTCATTTGAGAGGGTGACGGACTTGATATACTCAGGACCGTAAATGATGAAGCTGTTAAGGGCGCTTGAACAGCTGTTCTGGTTGGATTTGGCCATTTGGCGTGCCATCAGCTCATCCTGCTTGAGATTCTGAAGTATATCCTCATCAGGGACGGCATTGAGCATAAGGTCCTCGACTATATCAAGCATCTGACCCAGATTCTCGGCAAGACCGTTAACGGAGAATGTCATGGTGTTATCGCCCACATTAAAGCTGTGGTTACCTGCTATCTTGTACTCCTGAAGCGCTATTTCCTGTGCGCTGCGGGTGGGAGTTCCCAGATATGAGAGATAGTCAAAAGCAAAGGCCAGGGCCGGATTGGTGCTCTTTCCCATATCAAAGCGGAATGTGGCTGTCACGATGTCATTGTTCTCATTTTTCTTATAGAGCATCTCGATGCCTTTCTTGAACTCTGATTTGGAGAGATCCTTTTCATAATCAACAAAAACAGGTTCGATGGGCTTGACCTGGGTCTGTGATATCTCTGTAAGGAATGCGCTCTGCTTGTCACGGTTGGTTGCAATCGGGGTGATGGCCGGGGCGATGATCTTGTTGTTCTTGGGATTTACGCCCTGATGCTTATAGACTACCACATAAGAGTTGTCGGACAAATACTTGTTAGCCCACTCTACGACATCGTTCTTGGTAACCTTGGACAGGCGGTCCAGTTCATGCACCTCATCGGCCCATTCCGAACGCTTGATGAATGAGTTGACCATCATCATGGCGCGGCTGCTGTTGGATTCCAGCTGACGCATCTTGCTGAGCTTGATATTGGCAATGGCGGCACCTATGAGTGATTCATCAAAATCACCTGAACGCAGCTTGGCGACTTCGGCCAGGATAAGGGCGCGGACATCATCCATTGACTGGCCATCCTTGGGATAACCTTGAATAAGGAAATCTGAATAGTCAATACGGTCATACAGCTGGGAACCGGCAGCAAGAACCTTCTGCTGCTGATTGAGGTCAAGGTCTATCAGACCGGCCTTGCCGTTGGTGAGGATGGACTCCACGATACCGGCAATATCAAAATCAGCGTCTTTCTCACCCGGAACACGCCAGCCGAAGAGCAGGAAATCTGATTCATTGCCATAGACGTGTCTCTCTACAGCCGATGTAAGCGGTTTTTCGGGCTCATACTTGAACTCGGGGATTGAAGGGTTGGGTTCCCATGTACCGAAGTATTTCTCTATTATTGCCACGAACTGATCGGGGTCAAAGTCACCCGATACGCAGATGGCTATGTTATTGGGAACATACATGGTGGCTTTCTGCTTCTTGATGGCACTGATGGAGGGGTTCTTGAGATGCTCCTGTGTGCCTATAACCTGCTGTGAGCCGTAAGGATGATGCTTGTAAAGAACGGAATCCATTGCATAGATGGCATTCTCGGCATCCTCATTCAGATACATGTTGTACTCCTCATATACAGCCTCCAGCTCCGTATGGAATCCGCGGATTACCAGATTGCGGAAACGGTCGGCCTGTATGCGGGCCCAGTTGTCTATCTGGTTTGAAGGGATATTCTCCTGATAGACTGTCTGGTCATCGGAGGTAAACGCATTGGTACCCTGGGAACCTATCAATGACATGAGCTTGTCATACTCATTAGGGATGGCTATCTCGGATGCGGCATAGCTCAGACTGTCTATGATATGGTATAAGGCCAGACGCTCCTGCGGGTCTGTCTTGGTACGGTAAATGTTGAACTGCTGCTCTATCTGGTCAAGCAGAGGCTTTTCGGCTGCATAGTCCGATGTACCGAAGCTCTCGGAGCCCTTGAACATGATGTGTTCCAGATAGTGTGCCAGACCGGTATTGTCGGACGGGTCATTCTTACCGCCGTTACGTACTGCGATATAGGTCTGAAGTCTGGGCTGCTCCTTGTTTACTGACATATAGACCTTGAGCCCGTTGTCAAGGGTATAGATCTTGACCTTCATGGGGTCACCCTTTACGGTCTCATACTTGGAACATGAAACTACGCCGAGCAGCATAAGGGCTGTCACGGCAAACAAATTGAACTTTTTCATTTAAACATTTTATTTTAGGACATTATTCTTCGGGGAGGAACATGGGATCCCATGCGGGCAGTTTCTGCGGCTTCTTGTCAAGAAGCTTCATTATGTCGGCCGGGACATATTTCTTTTCCACCACAAGGCGGAACATATACTCGTTGAACCACTCATCGGTCATGATAAGGAAGCCCTTGTAACCCGATGTGGAGCCCCAACTGTTCTCAACCATCCATTTCTTGGGGTTGCCGGACTCGTCCAGGTCAACAGCCATCAGGGTCATGGCATGCGATGAACCGCTGGCATGAGTCTGCACACGCTGTTTCTTGTCCATGGGGAATTCCGTGTTGAACAACGAAGCGTAATCCATGTTGGCCAGGTCAAGGGTTCCCTTGTCAGAATCCAGGAACTTGCGCACATCGCATGAGAAATAGAGTGCGGTATTGTCCTTGATGGATGCTATGGCCATCTCCTTGATACGCTCAATGGGCAGATTGACATATATCCAGTTGTCACCGTCATAGACGTGGCGGTCATACTCAATCTCATATGTCTTGTAGTATTCACGTACGGGATCGTTCATGAACATGACGTAATTGTTCTCAAGGTCCTGACCTATGAATTCGTCATAGAAACTCTTGGGGGTGTAGGTCTTACGGCTCACGAACTTGCCCTTGGCATCATAACGGGCCCACTCGAACTCCGTGGGAGGCACTCCGAGACACTTGACCAGGATGCCATATATTTCCGTTAGCATATCGACCTTGCGGGCGGCAGCATCGGCTGGTTTCATTTCACGCAGTTCAAGACCGAACTGGCGCAGTTTCTGCGAAAGGATGGAGCGCATATCAGAGGTATTGTTGCTCTGATAGGTCTCGGGCATTACATCCTTGGGTACCACGCCGTATTTCATTATGAGGTTTGAGACGCCTGTGAACTGGCCGCCGTCACCTATGGGATTCTCAAAAAGCCAGTCAACCTCACGGTCATCGGCCGGCTTGGAACGGGTGTCGATGATGGCCTGCAGAAAGAGGTTTGACTTCTCGAGCAGGTCATAGAACGAACAGTAGTTCTGGGAGAACTCGAACTCGCCCAGGTCATGGGTGGTTATCATCTTGGCCCTGAGCACATTCAGGCCTGTGAACAGCCAGCAACGTCCGGATGATTTCTGGTTAGTTATACCCTTGGTGGTAACCTTGTCCGAAAAATGGGTATCCGTCATGGCAAGGTTGTCGGCATTGACGGCAAGAGTGGCTATTGACTGGCCGGCAAGAGCGTTCCTTACAGCCTTCTCGGCAGGTGTGTCACTATATCCTTTGCGTATCCGCTCAAGCATGCTGTCAGTAATTCCGCCGTCATTCTGGGCAAAAAGAGGCAATGAGACCAATGTAAGCAAAAACAAAACTGTCTTTTTCATATCCTTTTTCTTTTAATGTGCAAAGATAGGCTTATTAAACTTATCTTGTAGGAAATTATGAGTAATTTTGCAGGCTGAAAGCTGACCGGTCTGCCGCTGTCCCCTACGGGGCAGAGGAAAGTCCGGGCGACACAGGGCATTCCACTTCCTAACGGGAAGCAGCCGGCAACGGCTGACAAGCGCAGAAGAAAACAACCGCCGCAAGGTAAGGGTGAGAAGGTGGGGTAAGAGCCCACCAGGCCTGTGGTGACACAGGTGCTGTGCGCCTTGGAAGTTGCAAGTTCATGTAAACCGGCGTCAGAGGGCTGCCCGCCCGAGCCGGAGGGTAGAACGCGCGGAGCCGTAAGGCTGCGGAGCCATGCCGGTGACGGCTGGTCAAGATTAATGGCAGACAGGGAAGGTACGTGTACCGACCCCACAGAACCCGGCTTACAGGTCAGCTTTAATTTGAATATCCATCCCGGCAATATATGAAAAGAGTACGCTGCCCCAAATGCGACCACTACAACACCTTTGACGAGACCCTGTACAAGGAGGGACAGTCATTGGTGTTTGAATGCGAGAACTGCCGCAAGCAGTTCAGGATACGAATTGGGACCAGCAAACTGGCAGCGACACAAAAAGAGGCAGACCGCAAGAAAGAGGTAAATGACATAGGATTCGGCTCCATCCTGGTCATTGAGAATGTTTTCGGATACAGACAGAGTTTTGCATTGCAGGAGGGAGAGAACATCATAGGCAGGTATAATCCCGGCGACGACATAACCATTCCCATTGACACCAATGACCGCAGCATGGACCGCAGACACTGCGTCATTACGGTTAAGAAAGAGACATCGGGAGAGATAAGCTATACCCTTAGGGATTTTCCAAGCCTGACAGGCACATTCCTGTTCAACCGTATTCTTGGTGACAGGGAAAGGGTTATGATTGAGGACGGGGCGATAATCACCTTGGGAGCGACCACAATTATACTGCAGGCTCCAGAGCAATGAAAAAGCCGCACCATCACTGATGCGGCCTTATGGAAAGTGTCAGGAAAAATCATTGCTTTCCCTGGGACAGTATGCATACACTGAATGTGAAATCCTCATCCAACGGACAGCTGAAGTAATCCTGCCATTCGACTGCTACAGTCAACAGACCCGGCTCAACCTCAAAACGTATGTTCTGCATTATCTGGAAATGTTTGCCGTAATCATCGGTTAGATCTCTGGAATATACATACGGAAGGATGTGCTTGCTGGTATATTCAGGATTCTCCTCTATAAGATATACCAGAACTGATCCGTTCTTGAACACCTGGGGCGTGATTTCAGGAAACTCAAACTGCTGATATACATAGTAGCCGGGATTACCTTCACCATACTTGGACTCATGCCAGTTGTTTCTGGGAGCCTTGATAGTATGTGTGCTCATATCAACACCCTGCTTTACAACCTCATATGTCTCATAGGTCTTATAGACATCACCGCAACTGCATATCATCAATGCCATTGCTGCTATTGGAATTACAATCTTCTTCATGACAAAATAGTTTTAGTGTTCTATGTAAAGGACGGATAAGGAGCAGAATTGTTAATTACAACCTTGACATCAGTCACTGTTCATAATAGTTCATGAGGTCCTGGCTTGACTTCTGACCCTTTCTTGATGCACGGACGTTTATGGGCATTGAAACCTTGTATCTTACAGGTTCTCCGTTCTTTGTGGCCGGAGTCCAACGGGGCATATTCTTGAGAAGCCTTAATATCTCCTCATCAATTGACTCGTCAAGACCCTTAAGAATACCTACGTATGTTATGTCACCCGATTTCTCGACAGTGAACTCTACCTCCATCTTGCCTCTTACGGAACGTCTTGCGGCCTCCTCGGGATAGATGAAATTGGTATTTATGTATTCATACATCTTTTCAACACCGCCCTTGAATTCGGGTTGCGTAATAATATCTCCCTGTTTTGTGGTATAGGTATTGGGAGTGCTCTTGGAAACGCTGTCTGCACCGTTCTGAGCATAAGCCTGGCCCAGCAGGGATAATAAAATGACAGCAGATAATAATAATCTCTTTTTCATTGTTGGATGCATACTGCCTGTGTAAATCATATTTTTGCTGTAACTTTGATATATTATCTTGCGCTTGGTTAAATCCGGAAACGGAATCTTAACATTTTTTCTATCCTGATTACGTTTCCAAAGAATCCACACTGCAAAAATAGAACACCACAGACTGACGATACAATAAAAATGCGTTGCAAAAACGTTGCAAATTGTGTTTTTTTGAAAAGGTTGACTGAGGCTCAACGCTTTTGAAGAAGAGTGACCACCTCCACGTGCTGGGTGTGAGGGAACATATCTACCGGTTGGACAGTCACCACCCTGTAGCCCTGGTCCAGAAGGGCGATGTCGCGGGCCTGCGTGGCGGGATTGCAGCTTACATACACAATCCTTTCAGGCGATGCTGCCAGAATGACATCTATCACATCCTTGTGCATTCCGGCGCGGGGAGGGTCTGTAATGATGACGCGTGGAGTTCCGTGAGAAGCTATGAAATCAGCATTCAGGACATCCTTCATGTCACCGGCAAAGAATTCTGTATTATGAATATTGTTAAGGGCGGCATTCACCTTGGCGTCCAGGATGGCCTCGGGTACATACTCTATACCTATCACCTTGCGGGCGCCGGCCGATACGAACTGGGCGATGGTGCCGGTTCCTGTGTATAGGTCATAGACTACATCGTCGGGAGAGAGGGCCGCAAGTTGACGGACCACGGAATAGAGGCGGTATGCCTGGCGGCTGTTAGTCTGGAAGAATGATTTGGGACCTATCTTGAACCTGAGGTTCTCCATGGTTTCATAGATGAATTCCTGACCACGGAAAACATGCACATCAAGGTCACCGAAAGTATCGTTGCATTTGTTGTTTATGACATAAAGCAGAGAGGTAATTTGAGGAAACTCATCGGATAGATACTGCATCAGTCCCATGAACTGTTCATTCTGTGAGGGAGTCTCTATCTTGGCCTGCACAAGTACCATTATCTGACCGGTCGTAACCACGCGTACCATCATGTCACGCAGCATTCCCTCTTGTGAGCGAAGGTTTATGAAGGGTATTTCATGCTGTATCGCATATGAGTATGCAGTATTGCGAATACGGTCTGATATATCATCCTGTAGCCAGCATTCGCTTATATGCAGCACCTTATCGAACGCACCCGGAATATGGAATCCCAGACCGGGTTGTTTACGCCGTGCATCATTGTCCGGATCATCAAGTCGGGCAAGCTCATCCTGTGTGAGCCAACGCATATTGCTGAACGAATACTCCAGTTTGTTGCGATAACGGACGGTCTGTTCGGACCCGAGAATGAGGTTTATCTCCGGCAGTTCAACCTTAGCTATCCTGGTGAGACTGTCAACCACCTGCTGCTGCTTGAAACGCAGCTGTTCCTGATACGGCAGGTTCTGCCACTTGCATCCGCCGCATATGCCGAAATGACGACAGAACGGTACAGAACGAACATCGGACAGTTTATGGAACTTTACGGCTACCGCCTCGGCATAGCTGTGTTTCTTCTTGAGAATCTTGAGGTCAACTACATCGCCGGGAACCACAAAAGGCACAAAGACAACAAGGTCATTTATCCTGACCAGGGATTTGCCTTCGGCGGCTACACCTGTGATTGTAACATTCTCTATGATGGGTTGTTCACGCCTCTTTCTGGACATAAAATATCGTTTTACGGCACAAAGTTAGTGCAAGAAGCAAAGATTTATGCAATAATTAAACAAAAAGCACAATTGCATACACATCTTTTAATAATTAATGAGTACCTTTGCACCCGCTAAAAACGAACAAAGGGCTTTCAAACATCAAAACGACATAAACAACATAACATAATCAATAATTTATGAGCGAAAAAAGAGTTTACAAGTTCGGAAACGGACAAGCTGAGGGAAATGCCCAAATGCGCAATCTGCTGGGTGGTAAAGGTGCCAACCTGGCTGAGATGAATCTGCTTGGTGTACCGGTACCTCCGGGTTTCACCATCACCACCGATGTCTGCAACGAGTATTATCAGATAGGCCGCGACAAGGTTGTAGCCATTCTGAAGAACGATGTTGAGGAGGCTATCCGTCACATTGAGAAACTGATGAATTCAAAGTTCGGTGATGTTGAGAATCCGCTGCTGGTTTCAGTACGTTCAGGTGCCCGCGCTTCAATGCCGGGTATGATGGATACCATTCTGAACCTGGGACTCAATGACGAGGTTGTAGAGGGTCTGTCACGCAAGACCAACAACCCCCACTTTGCTTGGGACAGCTACCGCCGCTTTGTACAGATGTACGGTGACGTAGTTCTGGGCATGAAGCCTGTAAGCAAGACCGATGTTGACCCGTTCGAGGCTATCATCGAGAAGGTTAAGGAGGAGAGCGGCGTGGTTCTAGACAAGGACCTGAGCGTGGACGATCTGAAGAAACTGGTCAAGCTGTTCAAGGCTGCCGTTAAGGAGCGCACCGGTCAGGACTTCCCCACCAGCGCTATGGACCAGCTTTGGGGCGCCATCTGCGC
>CADCBO010000030.1 GCA_902799685.1 uncultured Bacteroidales bacterium | reverse complement strand
GATTGGGGTCAGGGTCGCGGTCGCGTACGTATGGCTGAGGCTCAGGCCCAGACCACACGCAACCAGTTGGAGCAGTCCATGATAGATTACCGTCAGGACCTTTACACTCAGGTGGTTCAGTTCAATGACCAGCGCAGTCAGTGTGAGATAGCACGGCGTGCTGCAGATCTGGCCGATGAGAGTTATGAGCTGGCCCTTAAGAATTTTGGCAACGGTTCCATGACGATGACTCAACTTGATCAGCTTAAGGATAAGCGCGACCAGGCTGTAAGCTCATACCTGAGTAAGGTGGCCGGTTTCTGGAACTCCTACTTTGGGATACGCCGCGCTACACTTTATGATTACATATCGGGCACCGATATCAGTGCCGAATTTGACAAACTGGTAAAATAACGGAATTATGAAAGTATATAGAATTATTGGTGTTTTGGTAATTGCAGTTCTTGTTTGCAGCTGCAAGGGTAAGAAAGATAAGGATGAGTCAGAGGAGGATACTACCGAGATGGCTCGCGGCAGTTTTAAGGCCGATAAGAATATCGTGACCGTTGAGCCGCTGCAACTCAAGACTTTCAACAAACAGCTTATATGCAACGGTAAACTGGAGGCTCAGAGCAAGGTGACCGTGCAGTTTGAGGCACAGGGTAAGATTGCCCAGGTTAATGTACGAGACGGACAGAAGATACAGAAAGGTCAGATACTGGCATCGCTCGATAAGGAGCAGCCCCGCCGTCAGTTGGAGCAGGCCCGTCTGGCTTTTGACAAGGCTGAGATGAACCTGGCCGACCGCCTGCTGGATTACGGTTACACTCTGGCCGATACTGCCAAGATACCGGCTGACCAGAAGCGTGTTATCTATATCAACACCGGTTTCATAGATTCCAAGATGGCACTTGAGAATGCAGAGCGTACTTTCCGCCAGTGTGACCTTAAGGCTCCGTTCAGCGGTAAGGTGGCCAGCGTAAAGGGACATGTATATGAGCAGAGCGGACAGTTCTGCACCCTGATTGATGACAGCCGTTATCTGGTAAGGTTCAGTGTACTGGAGACCGAGTACGGTTTTGTTCATGTGGGCCAGCAGGTGCTGGTATCGCCGTTTGTAAACAGTGAACTGGTAATAAAGGGATCAATTGTATCAATCAACCCCACTGTTGACCAGAACGGTCAGATACAGGTTACTGCACAGGTACCCGGAGCCGATGAACTGATGGACGGTATGAACGTACGCATCACAGTTGAGAACAGCATACCTAACCAGTTGGTAGTTCCCAAGAGTGCCGTTGTTATACGTGACAATATGGAGGTGCTGTTCCGCATTGATCCCGAGACCGGACACAGTCTGTGGACTTACGTGAATGTGATTATGTCAAACACCATGGAGCATGTGGTTGAGCCTAACACGGATCGTGGCGCAGACCTCAAAGTCGGTGATAAGATCATTACCAGCGGTAACCTTAACCTGGGTGATGATGCAGAGGTGGTAATTCAGGATTGATGCGCCATGTTCAAGGGATTGATTAAACGGCCTATTGCGGTTACCATGGTGCTCATTGCAGTCATGGTGCTGGGAATAGCGGCCATTAAGAAACTGCCGGTATCACTGGTGCCGGACATAAACGTGCCGCAGATTACGGTGCAGGTGACATCGCCTAACCGCAGCGCACGTGAGCTTAATGATGCATTGATGAACGGCCTGCGCTCACAACTGTCGCAGGTGGCGCATCTTAAGGATATTGTATGTACGGCCAAGGACGGCAGCGGACTGATTGAGATGTCTTTTGAGTATGGTGCCGACGCCGATTACATTTTCATTGATGTGAATGACCGCGTGGACCGCGCCACTTCAGGCTGGGGAGCAGGTGAGGAGCGCCCCATGATTGCACGCGCCAGCGCAACGGACATTCCGGCATTCTTTATCAATATTTCGCTTAAGGACTCAAAACATTCAGGCGGAACCCGTCTGCTTGAGATGAGTGATTTTTGCCGTCAGGTTATTACCCGTCGTCTGGAGCAGTTGCCGCAGGTGGCCATGGTGGATATATCGGGCGTACTGTATCCGCAGTTGCTCATAATACCCGATATGGAGAAACTGCGTGCAATAGGTGTTGATGAGAACGCGTTGAGCAGTGCCATCCAGAATGCCAACGTATCTCTGGGAAGCCTCTCAATCCGTGACGGCGAGTACCGGTTTGACGTTCGTTTTGAATCGACTGTGGTTACACGCGAGGATGTGGAGAACGTATGGCTCAAACTGGGCGGACGCACCTATCAGATAAAGGATCTGGCCGTGGTTCGTGAGGAGGAGCAGAACCGTAAGGGTATGGTTACTGCCGATGGCGAGCAGTGCATATCGATGGCTGTCATAAAGCGTTCCGATGCTCGTATGGCCGATCTGCGTGATGGCATCCAAGGCCTGATGGATGTGTTTGAGCGTGAGTATCCGGAGCTGAATTTCCAGATTACACGTGACCAGACGGAGTTGCTGGACTACTCGATAAACAACATGGTGCGTAACCTTATTTACGGCGCACTGTTTGCCTGTCTGATCATATTCTTCTTTATGCAGGATTTCCGCAGTCCGCTGCTGGTGGTTATCACCATTCCTACGGCGCTGATTCTGTCATTCCTGTTCTTCTATGTGCTGCACATATCAATAAACATCATATCGCTGTCCGGTTTGGTGCTCGGACTGGGTATGATGGTAGATAACTCCATCATCACCATAGACAACATCACACAACGCTGGATGAAGGGTGAGCCCCTGGCCGATGCCTGCGTATATGGTACCCAGGAGGTGTTCACACCTATGCTGAGTTCAGTACTGACTACCTGCGCTATCTTTATCCCGCTGATTTTTATGAGCGGTATTGCAGGTGCGCTGTTCTATGATGAGGCTATGGCGGTGACCATTACGCTGATATCGGCCCTGATAATGTCGGTACTGGTTATTCCTGTGTTCTATTACAGGTTCTACCGTAAGCAGCCCTGCTTTACTCCCAACAAGTTCATAAGCAGGATAAGCGTGGGTAACATGACCAAGGGGTATGACCGGATACTGAGCTGGTTCTTCCGCCGCAGGGGTGTTATGTGGGGTATCTTTGCTGCTGCAGTGGTGCTTATAGGTGTGCTGTTCATAAACCTGGACAAGCAGAAACTGCCTACACTCTCACATAGCGATACCCTGCTCAATATTGAATGGAACGAGCGTATTACCATCGAGGAGAACAACCGTCGTTGCGAGCAGATTGTGGCTCAGTTCCCGGAGCTGGTGACCCAATATACAGCTATGACAGGTGCCCAGCAGTTTGCATTGTCCCATACCCGCGAGATGGGTATATCGGAGGCAACCGTCTATATCAAGAGCGACGGTATCAGCCAGGTCAATGAGATTGAAACCATGGCTAATTTGAGGTGTGCCGGGATTTTCGCTTAGCATATTAAACGAGAAACGGTAATTGCCGGGCTCAAGATTGTTTATATCCTGCTGCATTTTTCCGTTACCGGAAAGTCTCGCCATTTTTGAAGCTGTCAACTCTTCTGTATGCTCTGCGCGCCGCCCTGCCGGAGCTTTATATCCAGCAGCCGGAGTGGAACGAGTATATTGAGCTTATTACCGATCCGGAGCGTCTGGCTCTGTATGGAGTAAGTTTCAATCAGATTATGAGCTACCTGCAGAACTCCATGAATGCGGGTTCGGTACTGCGTATTTCCAGGGGCGATTTCTCGATGCCGGTTGTTATCGGCGTTGGTACTAAGGAGGCTAAGGACCTTATTCAGGGCAGTTATATCAATACCCAGGGCGGACGTGTGCCGCTTGAGATCCTGCTCAAGGAGACCCGTAACCGTGACCTCAAGCAGATAGCAAGCGGCGTGGACGGCGAGTTCTATCCACTGGTGCTTGACGTACGCGGACGTGAGGCCCGTCGTGTGATGGATGTGGTAAAGAAGGTGGTACGTGATGACGACAGGTTTGAGGTAAGTTTCAGCGGTACTTATTTCAGCAACCGCGAGATGATCAAGGAACTCTGCGCCGTACTTGCGATATCCATCCTGCTGCTGTTCTTTATCCTGGCAGCCCAGTTTGAGAGTATGGTACAGCCGTTTATAATACTTAGCGAGCTGATTATTGACATATTTGCCGTATTGGGCACACTGTGGCTGTTCGGCGAGAGCATAAACCTTATGTCCATGATAGGTATGGTGGTCATGTGCGGTATCGTTATCAACGACTCCATACTCAAGGTGGATACCATAAACCGCCTGCGCGAGCAGGGCATGGGTCTTAAACATGCCATTCTGGAGGCCGGCGGGCGCCGTCTGAAAGCCATAATAATGACATCGCTCACTACTATACTTGCCATTGCTCCGTTCCTGGTACGCGGTGATATGGGAAGTGACCTGCAATACCCACTCTCACTTGCACTTATTTCTGGTATGATAGCCGGTACGTTTGTGAGCGTGTTCTTTGTACCTCTGGCTTATTATGTAATCTATAAGAAGTCCGATAGATGAACACCACACAGAAAGGAAAGAAGAGCCACTCTTTCTCAATCATCCTGATAATGATCCTGATGATGCTGGTGGGTGTCATACTCATATTCACCGGCCAGCTTAATGTTCAGTACAATCCTCTGCAGGAGAACCTGAACCTGTCGGTCTATTTCAGCGGCAGTGGATCGGCCAGAGTAGTTGAGACTGAGGTGACATCGGTCATAGAAGGAGCTCTGAATACGGTTGATGGCGTCAGCAATATAACTGCCAATACCAACAACGGCGGCGGTAACATAAACCTGAGCTTCAAGAAGGGTACCAATATGGAGACCACCCGTTTTGATGTGGCCACCCGTCTGCGTCAGATCCGCAGCAAGTTGCCTGAGGGCTCGAGTGTGGGATTGAGCGGATCGGTGGGCGGCGGCGGACGCGGCAGCCAGACAATCCTGAGTTATACCATAAATGCCGATATGCCCGCCATTGAGATTGTACGTTATGCCGAGAAGCATCTTATACCGCCATTGTCAAAGATTGAGGGTATAGAGAGCGTATATACATCGGGTGCAAAGGCATTTGAGTGGGTGCTTACGTTTGACCCCAACTCGCTGCGTGCAGTTGGAATGACTCCAGGTAACCTGAGTGAGGCCATGAGCCGTTATTACCAGAACGGTATTGTGGGTACCGAGGTCTTGGAGGACCGACTGATGCTGGTACGCCTTAAAAGCCGTGACCTGAAGGGTGATCTGGAGCAGATTCCTATCGGTATGGTTAACGGCCGTATGTATTACATGGGCGATTTCGCTACGGTCCAGTACCGCGAGCAGACTCCGAACTCATACAACAGGATAAACGGTCTGAATACCATTAACCTGTATGTTACAGCTCTTGAGGATATCAATACGATTGATGTTACGGATGCGGTAAAGAAAAAGGTTGAGGAGTTGAAAGAGGAACTGCCCGAGAATTTTGCCATCAAAAACAACTATGACGCGTCCAAGTATCTGAGCGACGAGATGCAGAAAATATTCCTGCGTGCCTTGCTTTCATTGGGTATCCTGCTGCTGTTTGTACTGGCGGTAAGCCGCAATTTCAGATACCTGGCTGTGATTGGTCTCACTATCGTGGTGAACCTGCTCAGTGCCGTGATATTCTACAAACTCTTTGGAGTGGACATCGAGGTTTACTCAATGGCGGGTATTACGGTTTCGTTGGGTATCATCATAGATACGGCGATTGTCATTGCTGACCACTATACCTACTATGGTGACCGTAAGGTGATGTTCTCCATTACGGGTGCGTTGCTTACTACGATAGGTGCCCTGCTGCTGGTGTTCTTCCTCCCCGAGGGGACCAGAGCCAATCTTACCGATTTTATATGGGTAATAGTAATAAACCTGACGCTATCCATCATAATTGCGTTCCTGTTTGTGCCTGCACTTTTGGAGTATATTCCGCTTAAGAGCAAGGGCGTTGTCAGGAACACCATGAAGCGTAGGCGTCGTCTGGTGCGCCATACTGCACGCTACGAGCGCTTTACGGATTGGAACCGCAATCACCGATGGATTTATATCGTGGCACTGATACTGCTGTTCGGTATTCCGATCCAGCTGCTGCCCAATCAGGTTCACCATAAGAATACCGAACAGGGTAAAGATAATACCAAGGGCGGTTTGGTGGGCCTTTATAACAAGACGATAGGAAGCAAGTGGTATCAGCGTAACAAGAAGTGGTTTGAGTATCCTCTGGGAGGTACCATGAATATCTTCCAGAAGCATTCTAACGGACGTATGTCATTCAGTCGCGGAGATGATGTTGCCAGTGAAACCGTACTAAATGTTTATGCTTCGCTTGCCGAGGGCCAGACTGTTCAGCAACTCAACGAGATTGTCAAGGAGATGGAGAACTGGCTACAGCAGTATGATGAGATAAGTGATTTCTACACCAGTCTGTCAGGTACAAGCGGTACATTGGAGATTCATTTCAAGGAAGAGTTTCAGAAAACCAACTTCCCGCTTGAACTCAAGCAGCGTCTGTGGGCCAAGGCCATGAGGTTTGGAGGTGCGGTATGGACTATTCCCAGTATATCAGAGAATGACCAGTACCTGAGTAACAGCGTCTACAGGACCAGTTGGTCAAACAGTCTGGAGATTTACGGTTATAACTATGACCTGCTGTACCGTTATGCCGAGGAGCTGATTGACTCCCTTAAGAAGAACCGCCGCGTAAACGGTCAGGCCGGATTTACCGGCCGGGGTTACGGATCATATGTAAATAACGAGTTCTACATGGATCTGGACCGCGAGAAACTGGTGCGTCAGGGTACCAACCTTAACAGATATTTGGGTTATATCCGCGAGCAGCTTTATGACAGTCAAGTGGGCGGTCAGGGTGTTTATGACGGGCACGACTTTACCCCGATAAGGCTGGTTTCATCGGACAAGGATTATTATGACCTGTGGCATATCCGCAACGATATGGTCGTAATTGACAGTATGAATATCCGTCTCAGCGATCTGGGATCGATTGAGAAGCGCCGTACCGGACTTTCAATTGAGCGCAACAATCAGGAGTACAGGATAGGAGTGGGCTACGAGTTCATCGGCTCATATGATCTGAGGGCAAAAATGCAGAATGAGTTGACCAAAAGGTTCAATGAAAGGCTGCCTATGGGATTTCATGTGGGAGTTGGCAACAGCTACGGCTGGTGGAGCGAGCAGAGACAGCGCACTGCACTCATATTCGTGGTGGTACTGGTTATTTTCATGATCTGCGCTTCGTTGTTTGAGTCGTTCAAGGTTCCGCTGATGGTCGTGCTGCTCATTCCTGTAAGCTTCATGGGACTGTTCCTGGCGTACCCCACGGTATTACGGTGAATGCAGGTATCTACCTTACGTCCGAGTATCGGACCATAGCGGCGGCCACAGGAGAGTACGGGATAAAGACCTACATCAAGGCATACAACCGCAAGATCATACCCACCATGCTTACCATACTGAGTACAGTACTGGGTCTTATCCCGTTCCTGTTTGACGGAAAGCAGAACCAGTTCTGGTTCAGCTTTGCGATAGGTGTAATGAGCGGCATGCTCTTCTCGGTAGTAGCCATCGTACTCATCATGCCGGTATTCTTCCCGCTGACGGCCAAGTCTCACAAGATGATTTAAGGCTTGATGAATTCTTGCATGGTGTTGTTGTAGACACTGCCGAATTTCTGATTGTTATAGATCTTGACGTGTGAGCCGTTGGTATGCGCGGCAAGTGTGTAATAGAGGTCCCGCAGAGATACTGCGGGATCTTTGTATATGGCCTTCATGAAGCCTTGGGTGAAACCGTTGGACAGATATACTCCTATCTCTTCACTCCAGACGTCGGCGTGGCTGGTTTCATAGGGGTTGGCGGCTGTGACGAACAGTGTGCCGGGGATACCCTGGCAGGCCTGTCCCAGATCTCCGCTATAGCAGGCCTCGACCACAAACAGCATCTTGCGGTGAGGGGTATCGGACAGTATGTCTTTCATCTTGCTGTAGGTCATAAGCGGGGAATCTCCAAAGTAGAGTGAACCCGGCGATCCGTGACTGCTCCAGAATATGAATACGTTGTCGTCATTATCGGGCTCAAGTACATGAGGAAGCCTCTCCGATGCGCGTCCCTGAAGGATATCTCCTATATCTTCGGGCTTAAGGTCATGGAGACGGTAGTCTATGGCAGACTGGTCATAGACATTGCGCCCGTTCAATGTTACGAACAACTGGCCGGGTAAAGGGTTGTAGGTGTGATTCGCCAGATCATCCTCGCAGACAAGGACTATATGGTCATCATCAAAACCATAATACTTGAGAATCTGGTACATAGCCAGCGCATCGGCCTGGAAACGGTAGTTGGGCCATCCTTTTGAGGCGGCTACTATGAGTGCCCAGTTCTTGTCAAGGGTGGGGTAACGGGGAATGGATGTGCTGTCGGATAGGGATAGGTCATCCATTTTTGTGGCGAACCATTCGCCTATGTTTTTGGATGAGGTGGTTCGTTTGGAGCCTTGTGAACTTATGTACTCGGTGGTTACGTACTCTCCCTCAAAGAGGCGCCAACGGCGGAAGGTGGAGTTGGTGACGCTGCTCACTCCTTCAATATGGGGCGTGACACCCTGTCTGAGCAGGGTGATGTGGCGTGCCATATCAAACGGGAACCAAGTGCCTCCGTTGCCGCCCTCACCGCTTACTACAGCCTGAATGGCATCATTGAATGAGGTTAACCGGTTGCGGAGCGGAGAGTTGTAGAGCGTGGCGGCGTAGGCTATGATATTGATGGCATCATAGAACTGAGCCTCTCCGTTCAGAGGCTCGGAGCCAAAGATTTTCTGATATGCCTGTATGAAACCGCTTTCAGGAGTGGCCGACAGGTCAACGCCTTCATAACCGTCATACTGTACGGCATCGGCTATGCGCTCAGATACGAATCCGTCGGAGCAGTATATCCTGAAGGGTGCAAAGAACTGCTTTCCTTGAGCTTCGGTCTGAGCCTGATAACTGCATAGTTCACGGTCAAATGCTATTGCATCATCCTCGGTCGTGGGACTGAATAGGAGTATGCGAGACTGTTTTTCGGGATCGGTTCCGCATATCTCCTCCACGCAACGCCGGATATCGTCCGTATTGCTGTAAAGATGTACTCCACTTACCTGTAGGGAGTATTCCTCGGCTATGAAACTGAACCATTGCACGTAGTCGCTGGTGACGTCATTACGGCCGTCATCCTGTGCAAGCAGTTCAAGCGTGACCTGACCGTCGGTATGCAGGCTGGCAATCTCGGATATTATGATCTCCAGTTGTGTTATGTCACTCTCGGCCAGGTTCCAGATGTATGGTATGTTCGCAAACTTGCGCTGATACTGTACATAGGTGGCCGATGGCGTGAGCAGGGGTTTATGGCACTCGGGCATCCTGGTGAGTTGCAGGGCCATCTGCTCGGCTCTGATGGATGTGGTCGGTCCTATTATGGCAATGATGGTGGTGTCCCGGGCTATCTGTTGCATGTAATCGTCTATGTCCGGGGCATCCTGGTCCTTGAAGGTGAGTTGCAGCTGTATCTTGTTGTCCATACCGCGCTGTGCACGGGCTATGTTGCCAAGGGCGAAATCGGCTGTGCGCTCCCAACGTGCCTGCTCGCTTTTATGCATGAGCACCGCCACCTTATATGTGCGGTCCGATGAAGAGAGGCTGTCATCCTTCTCAGGGACGCAGGAGCATACCAATACTGCAGTAATGCAGCAGAGGGCGCGTAATGCCAAGCGGATATAATCAGTTGTTCTCATACTCTTGCTCTTTGCTGACAGCTTCATCTATAAACCGGTTATACAGGTTCAGGAACGTATCCGGGTCCCGATATTCATAGTCCATTAGTGTGTTGTGCCTGTAAAATGACGGATGGAGCATGATTTGTGCGGCTCCCTGGCTCATGTCGAGGGTGCGGCTTGCCGGCCAGTCGCGGCCGCTCAGCCAGTCCTTGAGATAGTCATGCAGCACCTGACCGGTCTGTATGATCATGGAGAACGGTACACGCGGGGAGAGTGCGCTTTGGTCAACATCCATACCTATGACAAGTCCCAGATTGTTTTGCTCGTCATTCATAGCTCTCAGCACACCTATGTCCGATCCTCCCAGCAGCGGGAATACCATTTCACGGAAGGTTGAACCGCTGCGTATGCGTCTGGCCATTAGGCGGTAGGCCGAGTCGGGCATGGCCCATCCGGATTCGTCATCGGCCAGATAAAGGACCTGTGCGTTTTTTCCTTCCTGATGGTGGGCGTTGTAGCCGGCCATGAATCCCATAATGCTCTCGTCCAACAGAGGATTGTTCCTGACTGCCGAGAGAATGAGAGCGTCAAAACCGCCGGACATAGCTCCGCAGAGGTAGCTGGCCCCGTATCGGCTTACCTTGACGGTTGACAGGCCATCTATGCGGGCACTGCTCTCAAACAACAGCACGCGGCTGCCCTTGCCAAAGAGTGTGACGGGGATGCGGCGAGCCATCTGCTCGTATACGGAACTACCCAGAATGAGCACGGCAGAGTCTTTGTCGGCATTGTCTGTGAGCCACTGCCGGTACATCTGCTCAGCCTGGGTGGTATCCTGGGGCTGAAGCATACGGACGGGTGTGAATGTCTCAATGATGAAAGAGAAGATACCCTGGGCTGCTGCGTCGTTATAACCGTTGTCACCCAAGCCGTTGGGAGTGACGAGGTAGGTTACTGCGGCCTGCCTTGTCACTCCCTCAAGGAAATCTGAATGGTCCTTGCTGCATGCTGTCAGCAGGAGCAGGACCGTAATTGTTTTAATTATCCTTTTCAATCGTCAAAATTTGCCTCTTCTAAATGATACTTTTGACAGAACTCATCAAAGGTACTTGCGTCAGTGTCATGGAAGGTAATGACCCATGGACTTTGGAAACTGTACCATTCTTTGACTTTCCATATCCACTCATCCAGGAACTGATCCAAAACTATTGAATTACCCCATTTCTTTTTGTTCTCATCACGGGTATGGGAATTGTTCCTGTCATATTTATTGGGATCGACCTCGTCACAATCATAGCATACCATTACAGACTCCACTCCTTTGTGGTCTGAAGTTATCCTGGTACAGGGAGTCCTTACAAAGTGCCACTTATCGTTGTCCTTGCTGCCGTGTGTATCGACCCAGCAATGGTCATCGCCGGTTTTGAAGAAAGGTGTCTTTCCGCTGAACCAGCCCTCGCCGTACAGGAAGTCATGCAGTGCATTCTCACCTCCTAGTCGGCCGTTATTACTATGACCTCCCTGAAGTTTGGATATTTGCCTGATCGTAGATTCGGCGGCGGGGTTTTTCCTTCCGTCATAATAATACATATATCCGCGCAAACATTCAATCAGGTGTTTGCCTCCGTCTGCATTTCCCCACCATTCATCATAACAGGTACGTTTCTTGTGTGAATGACCGGCGGGCGAAACCGGTGTTACCGTCCAGGTATCAAAGCCTATAAAGTAACCGGTGCCTGTCTCGCCGCAGCCCTTGACACACAGGAAATAGACATCTTTTCCTCCTCTTCGGCCAATAAGGACAGTTCCTGGGCTTATACCGCCGCAGGTACCTGCATTCTCAGGCCAGGCATCGGACCTGAAGAATGTTATTCTGGTGATATCGGGGAGTTCTTTCAGGTTGACATCGATATATGCCAGATGACCGTTCTGATGGTCCGGGATATATCTTACGGACCCGTGGCTACCCATTGAAACAGTCATGGTGCCGTCTGCCGCCGTACTGTCAATAGTGGCGACAGAGCAGATCATGGAGAGGAATTCATTACGTGCATCTTCCTCGGTGAGCGCTCTGGTGTAACGGACTGTCGGGGTGTTTTCAAAGAGAACCCTTCCATAGTCAGGCTCCCATGATTTCAGGGCGTATGTAAGGGTGTCATACTCAACCTGGCATACGTGACTGATGAAGTTCATGGCGGCATACTCATCGACCTGCTCGGAGGTCATATCGTAGCCTGCCATTTCCTTTTCGTCAGGATCGATATTCCCGACAATCTTATCATCGTCTTTACATGATGTCAGGTGACAGGTTAAGGCTGTCATCAGGAGTATGGAGAATAGAGTTCTTTTTTTCATTATTGTCTGTTTTTATGTATAAACTTCTTGTTACGGTATGGTCGCACCGGATATTTGTTGCGATGGGTTTTGGTTACCTCGGCTTCCTGCCAGGTGTAGTCGGGCTTGATCATAAGCGCTGTTCCGTATGAGCCGTCATCACGGAAGGGTATTACACATAGCTCGTCCACATATTTGAGCTCGACTTTCTTGGGTACCTCGCCGGTGAGCACATCCTTTCGGACCACATAGCCAAAGAATTCGGCATTGAATCCGGACATCTGGTTCTTGAACAACGCCTTGGGGTTATTGCCCACATATTTAAGTAGACCGTACATCTCGTCCGATGTGGGAAGGTACCAGTGATTCTGGTCATTGACAGTGAAGTTGAGATGGTTCTTTAATGATGAGGCGACCTCATGGAATACCTCGGTGAACAGTATGGAGGATCCTTTTACATTGTAGAAACGTTCTACGGATGAGCCGTTCTGGTCAACGAAACCCAATGTGCCGTTGATATAGGTGCGGGACCAGAATCCCGGTCCTATCTTGACGATGGGGTAGTTGCCCTTTCCGTCTACACCGTTGTGATCATACAGGTTGAGCCACTCATCGGCCACGGTCATCTTGTATTTGGGGATATTGATTCCTATGCTGGTTGGGTAGAAGGCACCGTCTATATAATATAATGTAGTCAGACGGTCACCGGGCTGGTAGCCTTCAAGGGGTTGGACATAACAGCCTCCCTCATCGTCAAAGGTGAGTGATGAAGGGGCGTTCTCTCCGTCACCAAGGAAGATACCGCGACGGATGTTGGTGATGCCTCTGTATATGGGATAGAAGACGGTGATACGGCGGTCACCGCGCAACTCGGGCACATATTCATTGCAAACCTCGACCTTGGGGAGTCCGTCATAGTAGATGATCTTGGCCAGGGTGCTTTTATCGGATGTACCGAACTGGGTCATCTGTTCATTGATATCAATCTGGTAGTAGTTGTCAAGTCCCAGTTCCTGCAGGCGGTTGCCTACACTGCCGGCCTCACTGAACGAGAGAGCCAGTATGTAATTGATTATCTCTACGCGGGCCTTTTGGTTACTGAAAAGCTGCCAGATGGGCTGCATGATACAACGTACCATAGAGACACTCTGCGGATCATCGTTGCGTATGCTGTTGAGCCATTCACCCAGCATGCCGGGATCCACCTGTCCGTAACGGTCTTTGGTGCTTGCGTGTTCCCGCAATGAGCGGCAGGCCTGGTCGGTACCTCCGAATATCTCGAAATAGAGGTCGCCACCGCTGCTGCATATGTTTTTGGCCGATTGGAACGACTGATTGTCCTCCTTTACTACACCGTTCTTGACCTTGAGGTATTTCTCGACAGTTTCTGTGGAGCTCTCATTGGAGATGAAATTGACGGTATAGTCCAATCGTCCGCCCAGGTCGGTGTAGATTACCATATGAGTGCCGTACTTTGAAACGAGTTTTTTTACGTTCTGGGCAGTTGGCTTGTCGTTCACCTGGTCATAAAGTTCCCGGAACTGCGGGGTGAACAGGTCCTGACCCTCACGAATGATGCTTTGTATCTTTCCTTCATCGACATAGCGTGTGGCTACCACCTTGCTGAGTGAACTGTAACCGAAGGTCTGTTGTGACAGGTCATATTCCTTTACACTCTTGAATTTTTCGACGCTCTTGTTGCAGAACAGGAAATCGACCTCGGTCGATGTCTGCTTGCTCATCCATGATGACATCTCCTCAATGCTGTAAGAGCAGTGGAACTGGAAGTCCTGCTGTGCACGACCTTCCTCTGCAATGATGGTGCCCCAGTTCTGCTCGGCCTGAACCAGAAGCTCGTAGTCCAGTATGGGCTCGGTGACGCTGGCTGGATTCATGTAGTCAATGAGCATGTTATAACCATAGCCGACACGGGCCTTGCGGCTCAGTGAATCACCGGCAAGGGAGTTGGTGCCATCCTCGGACAGGCTGTGCTGATGGACGGTAAGCTGTGCTACCTGTTGGTCCGATGAGCCCTTGATGCTCAGGTTGATGATGCCGTCGCGGCTGCGGGCTCCTTCATTGGAGTCTATGTGGAAGGTGAGCCTTCCCTGATTGCTTACGGTATCGGCTTCCAGACTTATCCACTCAGTCTGTGTACTGACATTGATATCCCTGAGGGCATAGTCTTGGGTGTTGACCTGGACGTCAACGCTGTAGTATCGTGCATCGGACCCTGTCTCAATTCGCTGCTCGCTGATCTCTATCGGTGCGGTCTCAACGGGTGGCAGGATGTTGTTGTCCTTACAGCATGAGGCTGCCAGTACAGCGGCGGTCAGATACAGATATGTTTTAAGTGACGGTTTCATATTGGTTTACAGACTGACCTCAGTGGGGTTCCAATAATAAAAGTACTCACTCTCTTTCTTGCGAACCATGCGTCCGTTGCTGTAGTTCCAGCCCGGAAGTCCTTCCAAACGGCCGCTCTGGTCTGTTCCGTTTTTCTGCTTGAGGTAGAAATCCTTTCCTTTCTTGTATGTAAGGAAATAGGGCTTGCCGGTGTCCAGAGTTCCCTCCTGGGTTATTGCCAGGGGCCATTCGTAGCCTATAACGGTCTGGCTGGGCTGGTATCGGATGTTGTTGAAACAGATGGTGCCGGGTATGCCGTTGGTCATGTAGATCATGCCATCGGTGGGAACGGGGTTTTGGGTGTCCTTATAAACCATGCATCTGTTCTTGAGCCAGCAGACGTTGTAGGTGGTGTCACCGTAAAATGTGAAACCGCAGCTTAGGTTTACATGCTGGTCATAAATGGGATAGACTACCTGTACCTGTTTCTGTCCGACGTAAGGGATTTCTATTGTTTCACGGCAAACGGTTGCCACATAACGTCCCGATGATATGATATTGCAGACATCGGGCTGATTGAAAGAGACTTTGCTTCCACCCATCTTGCATTCTACCTTTTGAGGCAGGCTGAAACTTGTGTTGCAGTAATTTTGGTAACCGCCCTCATAGATAAGGTCCTTGGCGGTTCCTTCAACCCTAAGCATGACACGTTTGGCTATTTCCTTATTGGGAATGAAATCCCAGATAGGTGTTATCTCCATGTCGGTCATCTCAAGGTTGTTATGGGCGTAGTCTTCGGGGTCATAGTTGAGACTGTTCTGCCAGCCGGTGACATATTGTGACATATCGGGTGCCTCGCCGAATCGGAAATGCAGTATCTCGTTAGGTATGGTGCTCAAGTCTCCGCCCTTGACTTTGACATAGCAATCGGCACTGTTCAGCAAGTTGTATTCGGTGGTATACTCCTCACTCTGCGACATATGCTTGAATATAGATGACACTGCATTACCTATACTTTTCTTTGAGTAAACATCATGGAGCGAATCGCGCTTCATGGTCATCTCAAGAATGATGGAGCCGCCCAGATTCGCTCTTGTGACGACATGTGAGCCGTAGCATATCAGGAAGGAGTCAATGGTTGCCTCATCGGAGTGTTTTTCCATCCATCTGATTGCCTCAATAAAATTTGGAGTAAGCATATCCTGACCGTCGCCATCCTTAATCAATACCGATATTGATCCGTCTTCCAGCTGCATACTCATTGCCGGAGCTATGTATTTGAATTCACAGAAGAAATCGTTTGTCTGTCCCTCTTCCCATATTTCCACGTGGGATTGGGCATCGCCGTTAAAGAGTATGAGTTTTGCTTCCACATCAGCATCAAAGGAGAAATACTGCCTGTATTGACTATGACTGAAAGCTGTGTTGCATTCAAAGGTGACTTGGTTATTGGACGAAAAGCGATAGAGTCTTTCATGAACCTCTTGGCTCTTTCTCTTAACTGCGTCAAAGTCAAACACCCTGCAGTGGACATCCCTCAGATTGCATCGTTGCCCCCAGACTCCATCGTAACTGAATCCAACGCCGTAGCATCGGCGGAAATCCTGCATCGTAAGTGCATCCTGCTGAAGAGCACGGGTAAAGGGAGATCCCGACTCCGGAATGTCGCTTTGTATGGAGGGAACGGCATAATCTCCATAACAGGCTGACAACCCTAAGGCTGTCAGCACTGTCAGGAAGATTCTTATGATGCTTTTGTCAAGACTCTGCATTATTTATCGGTTTGTCATCATTATTCCCATATCCTCAAGGTCAATGCAAGTACGTTTGTCCTTGTAATAATCCAAAACGATTTGCTTGATTCTATCGGAGATTTCGAATGGGAACAGATTCCAGATACCGGTGTATTCAATGCTGATTATGCCGGTGTTGTCACTCTTTTGGTTATCTGAACTTCTGATTGATTGCATCCACTGCTGTGCAGCTACCTTAAGTTTCTCACGGTCCGGCCTGTTGGAGTTAAGCTGTTCCAGCATTGCATTGTATGAATTCCTATCACCGCCGGTGATAGCGCAGTAATAATGGGAGTTTTCCCATAATCTTGATCCTTCGGTTCCATAACCGGCACCTGCTGTTCCTGTAATCTGTATTGCAGACAGAGCGAGATTGGCTTTAACAGCACCATAAACGCCGTATTTTTCTGCCATAAACAGAGAATCGTATTCAATGGCTGTGAAAATGCTTCCTCCAAGTGTGGAGCCGGTTACAAACACGGGACCGTTTTTGGAAACAAGGATTTTTACGGCTTTCGTAAATTCTGCGGAATCGTTTAGGTTTTTCATGACATTCTTCCATCTGTTAAGAAATCCTATAGAAACCAGTTTCTTGGCCATTCCGTCACTGGGGAATGTTTGAGTGTCCTCATCCCATTCATCTTCCAGTATGGCAACTATATCGTCATAGGATAAAGAGGCATGAAGGTACTCCAGATCCTGTGAGCCGGTATATGAGCATGCATTTTCAATGATAGTCGCATTGTTGTGGTAGTCAACATCCAGAGATAATTTGAACCTTGCGAATTTGATGTTTATCATGCCATGGACGTGTAGAGAATCCAAAGAGCTCTGCATGGTATCCTGCATTATTGCATCAACTGTCATGCCGGGTCTTGCATCCTGTCTGAACATTGTGGCATATTCGGTTTGCTGAATGGCTTCTTTTACGCCTTGCATATTGATAATGCAGCCTGCAAAAGTAGCTAGATCTATATTATATCCGGAACCGAGTCCTTTATTGAACCATACATCGCTGAATTCCACATCAGCGTTTGGTGCTGCCTCTCCGTCCTGTATTCCAATATACTGACGGAGTGTGATGGTCTTTGACACCTCACCGCTGGTAACTGAAATGGTTGCCTTGCGCTCATGCTGCTGTAATGAAGGGTCAAAATAATCGACGTACACATTCAGATTTCCGGCGCCTTTACCTTTATCGGCTCCCAGATCACTCCAGACATTGTCTTCTTTGTCGGAATTGTCAGAGATCGTGGCTGTCCATTCGCCGTCAATGGCAATCGGAACCTGAACGATACCGCCCAGGCGGTTAATCGTGACCTCGGAGTTGCCGTTGTTGATTACCAGACTGTTTTCATTCCCGTCATCTGTGCAGGAGTTCAGGACTACTGCAACGATGGCTGCCGCCATCAGAAATAAAATCTTTTTCATTTGCTATTGGAAAAATTGTTTGATGTTCTGGCTGCAATATTACAATCGCGATACGGGAGTGCGGTTGCAATATTGAAAAACCGCGTTGCAAAAATGAAAAGTCCCATGTTCAAAAATGAAATGGGACGTATCAAAAACGAAAAACTTTTATAATCAGAGAGTTGTTGCTAGGCCAGAGAGGCTACGTAATCGGTGGGGGAGCAGCCTATGAATTTCACAAAATTACGGTAGGCGGTCTGACGGCTGCGGAATCCTGCTTCAAAATAGAGGGATTTCTGGTCCTGCTGGGGATTCTTGCGGAGCTGGTCTGCCATAAACAATATGCGTTTCTGGTTGAGATAGTCATTGAAGGTAAGTCCGGTGTGCTCGCGTATGCTGTCGGCAACGTAGATACGGTTGGTTCCGACGTTCCGGCTCACTGTCTCAACGGTGGTATCGGGATTGCGCCAAACCTCATATCGGCCCATGATGGTATTGATATTGCTCCACAGGTCTTGCTCATTTGAGTTGAAAACGGTCTCTTTGATGTCGGCCTGTGCGTTTTCTGCTGTATCCTGGAGTGGAGGCAGAATCCTCTCAGACAACTCGAAATAGGTATAATATAGCAACGCAAAAACAGCCCATAAAAAGTGAATGTATAGGATGACCGTTATGTTGGTGAATAAATCGCAAGTGAACAGTATTGTCATTATTTGGGATATAAAGGTGGTCCTGTGTATCCATTTGATGTCAGCGCTGGTGTTGCGCCAGTTGTAGGGTACTATGAGCAACAGCAGTGATATGATGAACAGGAATACGAATGCAACTAACCTGATGATTACATTGAATTCAGTCCAGTGTCCGGTAAAATCGGACCAGGAGTATAATTGGCGGAATTCCAGTCCGAACGCCACTGGTAAAGTCACCAGGATTGCCGGCAGAAACAGAAGAAAGGCCCATTTGCCACGCAGGCCGTTAGGGCGCATAACCTCAATAGGGTAAAGCATGTACATGGTTATTGCCCATAAGCCCATTATTGATATGCTGGGTGACAGCAGGACATTGCCTTCAAAGGGATTGAAATTGAAACAAATCAACGAAAAAAGAAAGAGGAGAGCTGCAATTCCGAAAGAGAGGTATAAAAAACTCAGGAAAGTCCGGGATCTGTCATTTACTTCTTTACGTTTTTTCCATAACATTATGCCGCAAACAAACAGGGCGGCTGTCATTATTGTAGTGAAACTTACATCTATTTCTGTCTTCATTTCAAATATACCCTATTGCAGAAAAATGCAAATATAAATGTTTTTTAAATGAGGAGCAATTTGATTTGTCTGTAAACAACAATTATTTTTGCACTCCGTAAACGGTGTTGTCATGCTCAAGAAGCTGAGTGACATATTAAGCGACAAAGCCAGCCTGTTCATCATATTGACGGCTGTGGTGACATTCTTTTTCCCGGGCATTTTTGCCTGGGTTAAAGGTAATATGCAGACCATCATCCTGGGTGTTATCATGCTCACCATGGGACTTACGCTTACGCCGAATGATTTCAAGTTGCTGGCCAAGCGTCCGTTGGATATACTGATAGGCGCGGTGGCTCAGTTCACCATCATGCCTTTGGTGGCGTTCTCGCTCTCATGGCTCTTCAGCCAAGTGCCCGCCTTTGCGCCGTACAGCACCGCTATGGCCATCGGTATCATACTGGTAGGCTGCTGCCCCGGAGGAGTATCGAGCAACATAATGTCATTCCTGTGTAAGGCCGATGTCGCTTATTCCGTTGGTATGACCTGCGTATCGACCCTGCTGGCTCCCGTGCTCACGCCGCTGCTCGTACTGATGCTTGCGGGCGAGAGGGTGGATGTGGATGCATGGGGCATGTTCCGTCAGATTCTCATCGTGACTATCATCCCTATAGCAATAGGTTTCTTCCTGAACGTCTGGCTGGGTCACAAGGAGGTGTTCCGCAGGATTCAGGGCTGCATGCCGGGCGTATCGGTCATATGTCTGGCCTGCATAGTGGGCGGTGTCATCACGACGGTTCATGATCCGCTGGTGGAGAACGGTCTGGTTCTGTTCCTGCTCACGTTCGGTATGGTGTTCTGCCACAACACGATCGGTTATGTGCTGGGCTACTCGGTAGGCAAACTGTTCAAGTTCAACACCGCAAAGAAACGTACCCTCTCAATCGAGGTCGGCATGCAGAACGCAGGTCTGGGCACCAACCTTGCAATGACGTTCTTCGTAGCCACCAACCCCATGGCCGTAGTGCCCTGCGCCATCTCCTGCGCCTGGCACAGCATCAGCGGCACCATCCTTGCCAACATCTTCGCCCGCCAAAAATGACACTTTGGCGAAAAAAAGGAAGGGGTTCGAGCCCCGGCGGCGTGTACAAGAAAAGGGAGGTCCGAAAACCTCCCTTTCCTGTACCCTGAACTACACCTATAGTCGAACCGCTCTATACCAGGAGTTGGATGAACTGTGCAGGCTGGTGGATAAGTACAAACATTTGGGAATGGCCTGATATGGATGATATATCAGAAATGTCGCTTATAGTCCATCCTCTCATGGAGGATACGTGCAATGAAAGCACGGCCATTCTCCTGAATGATATAGAATACCAAATGCTTTCCAGCATGATAGCCTTTTAGGCCAGTCATAATCTCATCGTACGGTTTCCCGGTTTTCTGTGGATTTGTGCCTATTTCATCCATGGCATTCTCAAGCAGTTTATAATACTTGTCGGCTTGTGTTTCAGACCAGGTATCAACGGTATATTCCCAGATTTTGTACAGGTCTTCTAGGGCCTGTTTGGATATGTCATATTTTGCCATGTTTTCGTGCTTTCATTTCCTGAAGGTAAGCCTTCGAATCAAAATCCTCCACACAACCACTTGTCATACCTTCTTCAATGGCTGTACGCAGTGCAGCGATTCTCTGTTCCTGATCTTCCAGCAGACGCAAGCCGGTACGAACCACCTCACTGGCGTTGTTATAGCGACCGCTCAGGATGCTGGCTTGTATAAAATCCTCAAAATGGGGACCAAGTGCTACAGATGTTGTTTTCATAATCAAACCTTTAATAACGCAAAGTTACCAATATTTCATAACATTCCAAATGAAAACAATTGAAATTTTAGAAAGAGTACGAATCATCAGTCCTATTGTCGAACCGCTCTATACCAGGAACTGGATGAACTGTGCAGGCTGGTGGATAAGTTCAGATGTAGATATTGAATATATTTCCGTATTTTTGAAATAAAAAAGGAATAGTATGACTTTATCAGAATGGTTCCAAGGATTCGAAAAAGGGATAAACTGTCTGAACGAGGAACAGCTCGCCTCATTCTTTTCGGAATGCGGGAAAAATTGTGTGAAATGTGGAACATTACAAATCTATCAGGAACTATATGAAAAAGCAAATGGTGATTTGGACACCTTCTTTTCAGAAGCAAACAAACTGCCTGGCGTTAAAAGCGAAATCATTAAAAAAGGTTCTGCGTATCATCTGCACTTTATGGAGTGTACCTGCATGCTTCACCGGCAAGGATATGTTTCCACACCCTTACTTTGTGAGTGCTCCAAGCAAAGCATTCTTTACGTCTTGCATTCATTATGGAAAGACAAGGCATTTCGGGTAACAATCTGCGAATCCATTTTACGAGGTAGCCAACATTGCAAAATGCAAATTGAAACAACAAACACTTGAAAAAAGAGACCAAAAGGTGACCAAATTTGAGTGGTGTAAAAGAAGAAACCCTTGCAGAGAACTTCTACAAGGGTTTCTTGTACCCAGAAGGATCCCTGTTTTCGAACCAGACTCATAGAGGAGTTAGATGTACTGTGCAGACTGGCAGCGAAGTATAAGGGTGTAAAGTGATTGCAACAGTTTTGCAACGCCTAATGCTTGGGGTTTGTTGTTTTGAGAATTACTTTTGCTTGCAGATAAGCGAACGCAGTAATGAAAATACGCAGAATAAAGGTTTTGTTGGCCAAGGGGTGGTGCAAGGTGGTTTGCTTTGTGTCATTCTCATTGCTGTCAGTTGTCTGCAATCATGCATCGGCCCAGAAGGCGGGTGATATGATAAGCGGTGTTGTCTCAGATAAAGAGGGTCCTATGGCGTTGGTCAACGTGACACAACGGGATTCCCTGGACCGTATAGTTGCGCAAAGCATTACTGACAGAGAAGGTAAGTTCACTTTTCCTCTGCTCAATCCCGGCAACACAATCAAAGTGACATACCTGGGATATGAACCTGTTAATCTCCCCATCAACAAACAGTATTACGAGATTAGACTTAATGAATTACCGGGGAATGAAATACATGAAGTATCTGCAGCATTTGCAGCTGGTGAGAGTAAGAGCGAATTCAGGCCGATAATCGTTGATACGACTAATCTTATAACTATCGATGAGGCTTTAGATGGGGTGATTCCTGGCTTGGATATTGTATTTAATTCAGGTGATCTGGCGTACGGACCTCCAGTCCGTTCCCTGATGAAAAGAATTGATGGAGCTGATATTGAAAAACCGCTTGTGGTACTTGATTCTAAGATAAAGAGGATTGACGCCGCAAAACTGGAATCATTTGTTTTTGAGAACTTCTTCAACCGTAAGAGTCTGGCCGGACTGCTGGGCGTAGAAAAGAGCAGCCTGAAAGCCGTGAGGTATCTGCAGGACCCCCAGTCATGGACCTTATATGGCCGCGATGGATTTTGGGGCGTAGTTGAGATACTGACAAAGGAGCAGTACCGCAAATTAAAGAAAGAGGGCAAGCTGGAAGATGATTGGCAGCTCCTAAAATAAGACAATCTTACGGCTATGAGAAAGCATTTACTTCTCCTTTATGCAATGTTGTTCATTGAGGCAGCCGCTGTTTCCTTGTTTGCACAGGATAAGGTTCAGCATGAATATGTTGACCTGGGGCTGAGCGTAAAGTGGGCCACCTGTAACATTGGGGCCGATAAGCCGGAGGATTATGGAGACTATTATGCCTGGGGCGAGTTGGAACCCAAGGAGAGCTATACGTGGGAGAACTATCGTTTGGGCGTAGGTGGAGAATTACCTTTTGAAAGAAAGCTTTCCAAGTACAACACTGACAGGAATCGCGGAGTGGTTGACAATAAGACCACACTTGACCTTGTTGATGATGTGGCCAATGTGAGATGGGGCGGTTCCTGGCGTATGCCCACTTTAGAGGAATGGACTGAATTGCGGCAAAATTGTACCTGGACCGTAGACTCAATAAACGGTGTGAAAGGTTTAAGGGCTACAAGTAATAAACCCGGTAAAACGGACCGTTCCATATTTCTACCTGAAGCCTATTACTGGTCCAGTTCTCTCGAAAAACTCCCCCTGTATGCAATGGGCCTGACGATTCACGATATTGAATTTCTGAATCTTGATATTGTAATGCCACGTGAAAGAGGTTGCCCTGTCCGTCCCGTCCACCCGTAATCCGCCAACGTGTAACACGCGCATTGGCCCTGTGAGACTTGTGAGTGAGGTTTGCGTGGGACACACCCCCGAGATGGGGGGATGTTACGCACGCACCTGCGTTAGATGGTGCTCTTGCGGGGGTGAGTGTGGGACACTTTGGCGAGCCTAAGCAGCGCGATTTAAGCATTATTATGAGAAACCCGCTTTAACAGAAGACGCATTTTGAGCATATATCAGTTTAGATGGTACACAACCAAAAGCATTGCATTATGAGAAAGAGAGTCCTGATGTTTGCATTGGCATCCCTGCTGATGTCACTCTGCATTCCCGCCACTGCACAGAATGAGTTTGTTGATCTGGGTCTGAGTGTAAAATGGGGTACTGTCAATATGGGTACCACTGATCTCAGACCGTTCGGATGGTATTGGACCTGGGCCGATGCCATTGATATTAAAACCACCGATGGCAGCCGTCTGGCAACCAAGGCCGAGTGGAACGAACTGCTTGATTACTGCACCTGGAAATGGACCGAGCAGGACGGAAAGGCCGGATATCTGATAACAAGCAATATTGAGGGATACAAGGACCGCAGTATTTTCCTGCCCGCATCAGGTTGGCTGCAGGATGGCCAGTTGATGCGTCAGCATAGTTATGGTTCATACTGGACGTCCACTCCCGGTCTTCAGCCCGAAGAGGGTGGGGCTTACGGTTTCAATTTCATGATTGACGGCACGGAGTGGCACAGCGAGAACCGATACTCGGAGCAATCGGTACGTATGGTCATGCCGCTCTCAGAGAGTGAACTTACCGATGTCTCTTTTGAAAAGGATAAGATACAAATGCGGCAGGCTTCAGTAACCCGTCTTAATGTCACTATGGCTGGCGGCAGACGTAACGTGAACAGCGCCTGCACCTGGATATCATCGGATGAAAACGTGGTTTCCGTAATGGATGACGGCCTGATTGTGGCCAAGAAACCCGGTGAGTGCGTGATTACGGTGCTGGCATACGGCAAAGGCGCCACTTGCACCGTTACCGTTACACCGTATGAGATGGAGTTCGTGGACTTGGGACTGGGTGTGTTATGGGCTACATGTAACCTTGGGGCCGATAATCCATCGGACTACGGAGACTATTATGCATGGGCCGAGATAGAGACCAAGGATTATTACAATTGGTCAAGCTACCGTTACTTCAGTACTGCTTCTGAATTTAGAGCGTACGTAGACAAATATACCACAGACGGAAGTGTAGGGTTCCTGCTAAAAGCTGATAATCTGGATCGTCTTGAAGATATGGACGATGTGGCATCGGTCCTGTCAGATGGTGAATGGCATATGCCTACAGCACAGGATTTTGAGGAGCTGAGAAAGAATTGCAGTTGGGAAACAGTGACTGTAAAAGGAGTGAAGGGACTGGAAATAAAGAGTAATGTGCCCGGTTATAAGGATAAAAAGATTTTCATCCCATTTGCAGGCTGCATGATTGATGGTCAAGCCGAAGGTCTTGGCCAGAATTATTATCTCTGGTCATCAACAGCTGTGGGGAATAACAATAGTCAGTATTTCACCGTCTGGAGCGATACATTCACAAGACGCAGAGGACTGAGAATACTGAGAAGACCTGTTGTCTATACTTATGCAGAGTTGTCGCAAGGTGATAAGGGAAGGTATGTGGGAATGAACGTGCGTCCGGTCAAAAGACTTGAAGCCGATAAGTTCTCATCAATATCTTTACCCGATGAACATTTGGACCTTCACTACGGTGAAATCCGTAAGATGGTGGTGAGCATGATTCCGTCCGGACTTGAGGTTAACAACGGAAACATAGTCTGGAGTACAACGAATGCCGATGTGGCTGCTGTAACTGATGGTTTTCTGACTGCTGTGGGGACCGGCAGTTGTGAGATAACTGCCCGCAGTGCAGACAAGGAGGCTAAGATGAGCGTTACGGTCACCTTGCCCAGGCCTGAGCCTATTGACCTGGGTCTTAGCGTCAAGTGGGCATCGGCCAATCTGGGGGCACAGGCTCCTGATGAAGTGGGTGCATACTTTGCATGGGGTGAGACAAGCCCCAAAGCAGGACAATACTCAGGTAAAAACTACAAATTCGGGGAATATTCAAATCAGTGGACCAAGTATAATATGGGAGGAGACTATTTCTTTATTGGCAATTATCCGGAACCTGATTACAAGGAGACTCTTGACGCTGAGGATGATGCCGCAGCGGTCCTGTTGGGTGACGGCTGGCGCATGCCTACTGCCGATGAGCTTTGGGAACTCAAGACCAGATGTACCTGGAAAGGAGTTATGGATACCATTAAAATAGACAAGCGTCTTACTGAGATAATACAAAAAGGATATATCATTACCAGCAATGTTCCGGGATATGAAGGACGGAGCATATACCTGCCGGTTACCGGTTTTATAGGTGAGTATGCGTGGACTGGAGGCCTGGTCGTCAATGAAAGAGAGTCACGTTACTGGACAGCTACTATGGGGCAAGCTTTGGGTGGTGGAGATAATCGTTATAGGGGTCTCAACATCAGGCCGGTATTGGATCAGAGAGAGCCAGCAGAAAGAAAAATACTGGAGCCTGAACCAATAAAGCCTCTTACACATGATGCCAAAGTTGATCTGGGATTAAGCGTGCTATGGGCCGACTGTAACCTGGGTGCCGATAATCCTTGGGAGCGTGGAGCCCGGATAGCCTGGGGTGAAACCACTCAGAAAACCTACTATTCACTCTACAACTATAAGCATGCAAAAGCGTTTACTGATGCTAAGGAATGGACGTACTCAAAATATACTGAGAATGCCACCATAGATCATAATCCCTATATTGATATGAAAACGCGTCTGGACCTGGAGGATGATGCTGCCCATGTGAACTGGGGAGGTGACTGGCGTATGCCCACCAGGGAGGAGTTTAGGGAACTGTTTGAAAAATGCAAGTGGACTGAGACAACCGTAAACGGAGTTCACGGCTATAAGATTACCAGTAAGGTTCCCGGATATAAATCAAACTCCATATTCCTTCCATGTACATCTGTCTCGTTTATTGCGACATATGCAGATGACGATCAGAGCATTTATAACGCTGGTTATTACATGACCTCTGAACTGGAACCCGGATTTACCCGCAATTGTGTGGCATTGAGTTTTGATCCGGTCAAATCCGGATCTTCATCCGGCGATGACAAGAGGGATTATTACAAACCAACTATAGATGACGATGGTGATATATGGTCAAATATTCTTTTGAGCTCACGTAGCAGGACAGAGGGTGCCTTTATCCGTCCCGTCTGCCCCAAATGAATTTGCAACAGTTTTGCAACGCCTGTTTGTTGTATTGATACATTATATGTACTTACATTTGTTCCAGAAACAACAAAACAAAGAATATGAAAAGGCATATAGTCCTATTGTCAGCATTGCTGCTTATTGAGGCAGTTGCAGTATCCGTGTTTGCTAAGAAAAAGGCGGGTCATGAGTATGTTGACTTGGGCCTAAGTGTAAAGTGGGCGACCTTTTGTTTGGGGTGAAAAAATGCATCTTAAAGAATAACCCGTGATAAACTATTGGTCAGAGTCCTATTTCGACCTTTGATGATTAATGAGAAAATAATTCGCAAAAATGTGAATTGTTCATTTTGTAATTATTATATTTGCACCAAAATATGAATCTGAGACTATGAAGATTGAATTTGATTCAACGGCTTTAGAAGAGCTTTATTCAAGCGGGACTACTCTTGATAATAAAAGATATAAGCGGCTTCCAGAAGATATCATTAAACGCTATGTGAAAACGGTGAACTATCTTAAAGCGGCTCGTAGAATTGAGGATCTCTATCTTATTAAGTCGTTGCATTATGAAAAGAAGAAAGGTGACCTGAAAGATGTTGAGGCGGTATGGATCAATGCTCAGTACAGGCTTTTGTTCCATAGTTCACCCGATGAGAGTGGAATTGTTGTAAATGCATTATTGACAGATATTTCAAAGCATTATGAGTAAGAAAAGAATTACCCCGTTTGAGGCCACACATCCCGGGGAGATGATAAAGGACGAACTTATTGAGCGTGGCATGACTCAGAAACAACTTGCTGAGGCTACAGGCATTAAGCCTTCTGTCTTGAGTGAAACTATTAACGGTAAGCGCAGCATTTCACTTAATATGGCTGTTGCTCTTGAGAAAGCTTTAGATATTCCTGCTGATATCTGGATGAATATGCAGACAAATTATGACCTGGATATGGCCGATATCGCCAAAAGGGACAACCAGCGTGAGACAATTCCGGTTGTTATCCCCGTAGAGATTGCCCGTAAGTTTGGCTGGGCTTGTATGCTATAGCGGGAAAACGTATTGGGGCGAAGCGAGTATGCGAGCGAGAGCGGTCCCGGAGGGCCGCCCGTTCGCTGTGGCGAACTAAAAAAAGGTATTTTCGGCCCCGGTTCTGGGTACAAGAAAAGGCAAGCGTTAAGCCTGCCTTTTCTTGTACCCTGAACTATACCTATAGTCGAACCGCTCTTTACCAGGAACTGGATGAATTGTGCAGGCTGGTGGATAAGTTCAAGCATAGAGGATTGTTATGAAGGGAGAAGATGAAAACGCCCTACATGCTGCGTCATTAACTGGCTATATACCTTTTTTCCATGGTATTTTCGTTCAATACGAAGCAACATGAGCGAGTAGCTACGCTGTCATGACATTGCGTAACATACTGATTAGCAGAGGGGTGGCATTTGCGTCAGGCCTTAATCGGGCATGAAACCTAATGTCTACGGTCGTTAACGTTATACAGAGTATAACCCGGACTGTCATCATCCGATTTCTTCGGGGTCTTCATCAACGCCAGCAGCCTCGCCATCTGGTATCTGCATGCATCCCCGTGACTGGAACGGCCAACAGGCCCTCAGACTGGTGACTTACCAACTCCAGTCGCACCCAGAAGGGATCCAGGGCTCGATTCTTATCCCCGTGACGCCGACAAGTCGACAGAGCAACATCCGGTGAAGCCTGCCGAACCGGGGATGGATGCCCTCCTCCCGAACGGCGTACATCTTCTCGACTGCCCAGAAGTCCTCTAGCTGTAGAAACGGGTCTCCAGGTACTCGTGACGGGAATGGTCCCCTGGACACCCGCCGGCTACAGGGACGCTGGGAGGCAGCCATCACAGTCATTAGGTTCCAGTCACGAGGATTGTATTGTAGCCCCCCAGTTCCCCAATCAGGAGGAGGCAGCCTATCAACTTATAATTTTGTGTTAAACTGCTCGATAAATTCGAATTTATCGGACTGACTTAGTTGCATCATGCGGAGCCAGGGCATCTCTATTAGCCAGCGCCCAATCAATGATTCCGTTCAAAGCCGGC
>CADCBO010000029.1 GCA_902799685.1 uncultured Bacteroidales bacterium | reverse complement strand
TATATTCTTGAAATCGGGTTTCATAACTACGGATTATTTGATGTTAAGCTTGCTGTTGAAATCACGGAGGGTCTCAAGTACGTTGCAGCGTACATGGACATAATTCTCAATACCGGCGGCCTTGAGGTCCTCAATGCAGGCTGGATTACCGGCAATAACGAATATTGCGCTGTCACCTACAGCTTTGAATGCGGCGGGACCGTACTCGGCGTACTCATCATCGCTTGAGCAGAGCACCACGATGTCGGCACCTGCCTTACGGGCTGCCTCGGCTCCGTCCTCAACGGTCTTGAAGCCCAGGTTGTCAATAATCTCGTAGCCTGCGCAACCAAAGAAGTTACCCGAGAACTGGGCGCGTGCCTGACGCATTGCCAGGTTACCGATGGTAAGCATGAATACCTTTGGACGACGGCCGCTAGCCTCGGTAGCCAGACGCAGCTCCTCAAACTGTGAAGCTATGCGTGCGCTGTCAAGGGTTGCGATGGTGGGATTGCCCTCAGCCTTGCAGCAGCAACTGCAGGTCTTGGGAGCGCGGCCCTCGGACATCTCCTTGATGTTGGGGAACTGGTTGGTTCCCAAAAGTGACTCCTTACGCTTGGCGGCGTTGTCGTGGCGGGTGGCGTTGGTGGCGTTGATTGCCTCCTGAACCTTACCGGCCTTGACCATTGCCAGCATACCGCCCTCATCCTCTACAGAGAGGAACAGCTTCCATGCCTGCTCGGCCAGAGCCTCGGTCAGATTCTCTACATAGTATGAACCGCCGGCGGGATCGACCACCTTATCCAGGTGTGACTCCTCCTTAAGCAGCAGTTGCTGGTTGCGGGCCAGACGCTCCGAGAAATCATCGGGAGTCTCATATGCGGCATCGAACGGAGTGACTGTTATTGAGTTGACACCGGCCAGAGCGGCACTCATGGCCTCGGTCTGTGAACGCAGCAGGTTTACGTACGGGTCAAACAGTGTCTGGTTGTACTTGGTGGTGACTGCATTGATGTGCATCTTGCAGGCGCAGCGGCAGATACCATCCTCCTGTTTCTTCTCGCAGTGGCACTCGGGCTTGTAGGCCTCTACTATCTTGGCCCACAACATACGTGCAGCGCGGAACTTGGCAATCTCCATGAAGTAGTTGGAGCCGATACCCAGGTTGAACTGGATCTTCTTGGCTACCTTATCGGCGGGAACGCCGGCCTCGGTGAGTGAACGCATGTACTCGTTACCCCAAGCCCGCTGTCAGTAAGCATTGAAGCCTTGACGGTAAGGGCGCGGAACTTCTTGAGCGGCTCAAGTATCTCAATGAGCTTGGCTGCGTCATCAAGACCGCACTCAACTCCGTGCCTGAGCATTGAAGCTATCGGGTCATATGCGATTGAACCCTTCAGTGTGCTCAGGTCATAGCCTTTCTTGGTAAAGTAGTCAACCAGAGCCTGGGCCTGTGCGCAAGCCAGCTGGGGCTTGGTGCTGAAGTTGAGCTCTACGCACTCTGCGCAGATACCCTCCAGCAGTGCCTCAAGGTCGGCACCCTCAATCAGGCGGCCGCGGCAGCAGAAGCTGAGTGAGTCAACACCCTTGTTAAGGATGTCAAGAGCCTTGGCATTGGCCTCCTTGATGTCCTTGGTGCTGATACCCTGGCGTACAAACCATGTGTTGCAGGCCTTGGTGCCGCGCTTGTAGGGAAATTCTCCGGGTTTGGTCTCTGTGTCAAGGCCCTCCAGGTTCTCCTGACGGTAGAACGGCTGAACCTTGAATCCCTCGTTGGTTCTCCAGACGAGTTTCTTCTCAAAATCCGCACCTTTAAGATCCTCTGTGATCTTGGCCATCCACTCCTCGGTGGACACGGGCGGGAACTCTGAGAAGAGTTTTTCTTTGTAGTTTGACATAAAATATAACTTGTTTGATAGGATAATTCTATAGTCCTAAGGTCTTGTCATGCGCAAAACCGTGCAAAGGTAATCAATTAGGTTGAGTAAACCTACTTAAATCTTTCGTATTTATATTATTTGAATAACTATAAATTTTTAAGGATTTATAATAGGAACCCGATGACAACGAGCCGCAAATGTAAGTAAATTTGCACCCGAAAAACGGAATAGGTTGCCTATCACCACTTAAAACATTGAATTATAATGGATTGGATAAAATCTCTATTATTTGACACAGAATCAATAGCCCATCTGCTCCTTCTCTACTCTTTTGTTATCGCCGTAGGCGTTATGCTTGGAAAACTCAAGTTCCGCGGTGTCTCGTTTGGTGTGGCTTTCATCCTTTTTACAGGTATTGTGGTGGCCCATTTCGGGTTTACCGGCAATCTTAAGACAATAGGTTTCATTCAGGATTTCGGTCTTATACTCTTTGTATACAGCCTGGGCCTTCAGGTAGGTCCCTCATTCTTTACATCGTTCCGCAAGGGCGGAATGAGGATGAACCGTTTGGCGGTTTACATGGTACTGCTTAATCTTGCAGTGGCAATAGGTGTTTATTACCTTCTGTTTGACAGGACTGACCCGGACAGCTTCGCCATGCTGGTCGGTGTATTGAGCGGTGCCGTTACCAATACACCGGGGCTCGGTGCTGCCGAAGAGGCTCTCCGTCAGACCGGAAATACCGGCGTGGAGATAGCATCGGGCTATGCCTGCGCCTATCCGCTGGCCGTTCTGGGCGTCATTATGGTGCCGATGATAGTCAAGTGGATATGCCGGATTAAGGACAGTGAGGAGAATGAACAGCTGGCTGGTCTGGAGCAGGTCGATACAAGCCAGAAACCCATGCGTCAGTATATTGAGATGCAGAATGAACGTCTGGACGGCAAAACCATCATAGAATTGCGCAGGCTTATAAACCGTGAGTTCATCTGCTCACGTCTGATGCATCAGGGGCAGGTCATAACTCCGCATAGGGAAACGGTTGTGAACCTGGGTGACCAGCTCTGTGTGGTAAGCTCGGAGGATGATGCCGAGGCTATCAGTACTCTTTTGGGTTCGCTGGTTGAGGTTGAATGGGATAAGGCTAAAGGTTCTGAGCCCCTTGTATCCAGACGTATTGTCGTTACCAAGGAGAAACTTAACGGCAAGACTCTTGGTGAGCTGCATCTGGGAAGCATATATGACGTGACCATCACGCGCGTGGTACGTTCCGGTACTGAACTGTTTGCATCGGCCAGCCTTATACTGCAGGTGGGCGACCGTCTTACCGTGGTTGGCAAGGAGAGCAGCGTGGCAGCTGTGGCACAGCGTGTGGGTAATGAGCTGAAGCGTCTGGACGCTCCCAACATAGCTACCATATTCATAGGCATTATGGTTGGCGTGCTGTTTGGCAGCATTCCGTTCTCAATTCCGGGTATTCCAACCCCGATGAAACTTGGTCTGGCCGGCGGTCCGCTGATTGTGGCCATACTGATAAGCCGTTTCGGCTACAAGCTGGGACTGGTTACATATACCAAGGCAAGCGCCAATATGATGCTGCGCGAGGTGGGAATCGCCCTTTTCCTGGCCAGTGTGGGCATAAAATCAGGTGCCAGTTTCTTTGAGACGGTTACATCGGGCGACGGGCTGATTTATATGCTGGGTGGACTGCTCATTACGGTTGTGCCTGTATTCATTGTGGCCTTAATTGCCCGCAAACGCTACAAGATGAACTACTTCAGCATAATAGGTCTTGTGGCCGGTGCCAGCACCAATCCTCCTGCACTGGCTTTCGCCAACAGTCAGACGGAGCACGATGCTCCTGCCGTCGCATACTCAACGGTCTATCCTCTTACCATGTTCCTGCGCATACTTACGGCGCAGCTTATGGTGCTGATAGGCTGCAGCATCTTTTAAATATCACCAATCCTGATTAAGTATGTATGGTGTGCCGGAGGCGGTTATGCCGGCTCCCGTTATTGTATAGTTCCTGGAATAGCCGTTGTTGTAGAATTCAACCCTAGCGTTGCCTAGGTCGTCAGTTATTACGTTCGGATTCCAATATACCGTGCGGCGAACATCCGTTTCACCTATTACAGGTCCTTCGGGATATTGCGGCCCATAATATTCAACCGGAACCGAGAAGCCGTCTATGGTGGTGGTCCTGCGTCCCAGGTTGCGTATGTCCCTGTATGAAATAAGCTCTCTCTCGTTCTTTATCTGTATGTCAATCAGATAGTATCTGTCCCAACAGGTGTCAATCCATACGAACCAATCTGTGTCAATACGTTTTGTATGATAGTCAACCAGCAGCGGGGCGAATTCCGGGAAACGTCTTGGGTACATTGCATCGTCATACACGATTATGCTCTTTACATCAATCATGTCAATACCCATCGGGTCGTCGAACGGTTTCTTGTCAAGAACTTTTTGCTGATCATGAACATAGAAGTAGGGCTGTACCACTTCGTTGTCAAACCGTATTCCTTTCTCAAGGAAATAGCCCATGACGTCTGTGGTGTATTCGCCCAGGTCCAGTTCCATCTCCGCTTCTTTTTCAACATCCCACGATGTGAATGTGTCATAGTCCACAAACTGGCGCTTTTCGGTTATATCCACATCATCCAGCATGATACCTATGTCTTCACGGATTACCAGCGGCAGGTCTTCCTGCTCCTCTTCTGTTATCTTTGTGGGGTCTATGACCATCCTGCCGTTCTGGCTCAGGTCATACTCCTGCTTATAGTAGGATCTTGAATCCGGCCGGTCAGAGCGCTCAAACTTGACGCGGGTGCTTTTTTCATACTTGGACTTGCCGTTTTTCTTTTTTGACATGAGGTTGATTGTCATCTTGGCTTTGCCATAGAAATCGCTCAGGTTGAATCCGAAATAACCGGTTGTGTCAGTGTGGTACTCAAAGGTCTCGAACATGGTCTTGTCATCGGCCGGAATGACCGATGCATACACGTCGATATCTGATACGGGCAGGCGTTTGGAGTAGGAGAGAACCCAGCCGTTCATTGTCAGGCTGTCTTCAATCCTGTGCTTTTCGGCAAAGAAGTTCTGCCCGGTCATATATTTCCATTCATAGCGTTCCCAACCCTGCACCAGCGTGAGCAGGTCAAGGGCCGTGCGGTGCTCGGGGTCATTGCTCTCAAGATACCAGGCGGGGTCATGGATATATCCCTTAAGGTCGGATGAAAGGAGCAGGTTGGTCTGAAGGTTCTCGGAAAGACCGCTTCCGTAGTCATCGGCATCACGGACAGATAGGCAGAAACGGTCCTTGAATGGATTGCCGTCTTTGTCGGTCAGTTTGAGTGACAGTATCTCCTTGGAGAAAGGATGGCGTGACAAGCTGTCGGTAATGAGCGTTATGCCGGGGCTCTTGAAACTGTCGTTGTTGTGGAAAAAGCTGCGTGAAGAGAGTATCTCTCCTTTCTTGTCATACAGTGTCATGCGACAAACCCCTATAGGCCACAATGACGCGTCTAACGTGACAGGGGTTCCGTCAATATTTTCCAACTCTTTGAAGAATATGAGTTCACCCCGGCATGTGACTGCCAGTCCGATGTTCTCGCCTTCACGGTCTGCAGTACGTGATATGTTCACCCGGATAAGTGAATCGGAGACGTTGTCTGTAATCATTGAATAGCCGCTCTTGAGAGCCTTGGGCAGGCTGAATCTGGTGCTTTTGCCGTCGGGCGTGACAAAATGGACAGCCTCTGTGCCTTTGGGTACGATGGTGAATGACCCCATGCCGTCATGGATGGTTCTTGCGTTGTCAGCCCTGTCATTATATTCCACCGTTCCTTCAATTGCAAGCCCGTCACTGCCGGTTGCCTTGAATGCCACCTTGCAGGGCAGCCCTTCAATAAGGTCGCCGCCCTCCGGGTAGAATGCAACATTCAGTTTCTGGCTTTTCTCATCGGATTTCTGGCGTACATTCTCTATCAGCGGGTTATCCTCTTGGGTTATTACGTATGATTCTTCAAATTTTCCTTCATGCTTGGGCTTGGTATATACAGGTATGACGCGTGAAAAAATTGCCTCCTTGCTGAAATCAAGCATGTTCTGGGTGTAAGCCCTTATCTCATAGAAACCGCTGGGATAGTCAAGTATGCCGCGCTTTTCACGGGCTTGGGCGGTTGCCGCGTCAATGAGTGGGATTGCACCGTCGCACTGACCTGCTATGACTTTCAGTTTCTGCTGGCTTATCAGCTGTCCTGTGGGTGCCAGGAAATCTACGTAAAGAACCTTGCTGGGTGCCCGTTTCAATGTGGTGGCATGTGTCACGAAAGCCTTGAACCAAATTACCTCGCCCTGGAAATATGCGGTGTTGTCAAATTCCAGATATACTTTCTCCTGAGGGAATATGCTGTTGAACTGGTGGATGTTGCCTGAAAAACGCATGAGTTCCTGAGTCAGTTCCTCGGCACTTAAGGGCTGTTTCTCCTCTGCGGCAGGTTTCTTGTCTGCCTGGACGGCGGGCCATAACAGCAGGCATGTGAATATGATTGATATAAAACGTTTCATGGGCATAAAAATATGAATTTTTTGGGCAAGGTGTTGCATGACAGCATAAAAAAACGGGGATAACCGTTTCCGGTATCCCCGCTTGTCCTGAATCTGACAGGTATCAGAATCCGAAGCCCTGAGGTGCTGCGCCTCCCTGGCCTCCCTGAGGACGACCGCCCTGAGGACGTGCACCGCCTTGGCCACCGCCCTGAGGTCTGCCGGCACCCATGCCGCCGCCAAAGCCGCCCTGGCCGCCCTGGCCACGCTGCTGACGGCGCTGCTCCTGAGCCTCGTCATACTTCTTCTTCTGGGCATCGGTCAGGAATGACTTGATCTTGGCCTCCTGCTCCTGACGCTGCTTCTGCATCTGCTCCATCATGGCCTGCATATCGCCCTGGCCCTGACCGCCACCGTTCTGCATCTGCTCACGACGGGCTGCCCTCCTTGAGACGGTCAGCCTGACGCTTGGCCATATCCTCAGGATTCATGTTCATACCCTGGCCGCCGCCGAAACCGCCGCCAAATCCCTGTGCAAAGCTCATGGTTGAAACCATAAGAGCTGCGATAGCGAATAAAATCTTTTTCATTGTTGTTTTGTTGGTTAATACTAGTTTTTTCAATAATAAGGACTTCAGGGTAATACGGCTGATGCCGTCTCCATCGGTGAAGTCTTATTTAAGATATTCGGAAAATCCAAAAGTTTAATGTGTCTTGATAAAAATTAGATTTTTTGGTTTTTCGGGACGGGAAGGATGCGCGGAAATGATGTATCTTTGTGAGCAGGAAATTACATTGGAAGATGGCTGAATTGAAAACACCCCAGGAACTGGGAACGGAAAGAATCGGAAAACTGCTCATCAGATATGCCGTACCGGCCATGATTGCCATGCTGGCATCATCGCTGTATAATATTGTGGACCGTGCTTTCATAGGTCATGGAGTGGGTTCCATGGCTCTTTCGGGACTGGCCGTGACATTCCCTCTCATGAACCTGTCGGCAGCATTGGGATCGATGGTAGGTGTGGGTTCCGGTACCATGATCTCACTCAAGCTGGGACAGAAAGACCATGAGAGCGCACAGATGCTGCTGGGTAATTCCGTAACCCTGAATATCCTGATAGGAGTATTGTTCGGCGCACTGTCACTTATATTCATAAATCCCATACTCACTTTGTTCGGTGCCACTGAGGTTACGATAGGCTTTGCCCGTGAGTATATGATCATTATTCTGGCAGGAAATGCTTTCACTCACCTTTATTTAGGTATAAACTGCATACTTAGGGCAGCCGGTCATCCGAACAAGGCTATGATAGCCACCATCGGAACGGTGTTGCTCAACACTTTCCTGGATTACCTTTTTATAATGGTGTTCCATTGGGGAATCAAGGGTGCCGCAATAGCCACCGTAATATCACAGGTGCTTGCATTCACCTGGCAGTGTTTCCAACTGTCGGACAAGAGTGAGCTGATACATCTTAAGCGCGGAACCTTCCGCCTGCGCGGTGACCTGGTAAAGAACATGCTTACCATTGGCCTTTCACCTTGTCTCATGAACGCTGCCGCCTGTTTTGTGGTTCTGCTTATAAACCGCGGTCTGCTCAAATACGGAAGTGACGTGGCTATCGGAGCGTACAGTATCATCAACAGCATAGGATTCATGATAGTGATGATGGTTATGGGATTCAACCAGGCCATGCAGCCCATAGCCGGTTACAATTACGGTGCCCGTCAGATGGACCGCGTACTAAGGGTCCTCTACCTGACCATGTTCTTCGGGACTTGTGTCACTACATTGGGATTCGTTATTGCCGAATTTATGCCCGGAGCATGCATACGCATATTCACCAACGACCCGGAACTGACCGGGATAGCCCGGAACGGAATGATGATAAACTTCATATTCTTCCCTCTTATAGGCTCGCAGATGGTTATTGGAAACTTTTTCCAGAGCATAGGAATGCCCGGAAAATCCATAATCATGTCGCTCTCCCGACAGTTGCTGCTGCTCATACCGTTCCTGATCATCCTGCCGCGTTATTACGGTATAAACGGTATCTGGTACAGCATGCCTGCATCGGACATACTCTCTGTCATATTGGGATTTTCCCTTCTTATCCCACAGGTACGAAAACTCAAAAAAATGGTATGATATGGACAAGCACTACTGTATATGCATAGGCCGTAAGTTCTGCAGCGGAGGCCGTAACGTAGCAGCTATCGTTGCTGAGAAATTAGGCATAAGGGTATATGACAAGGACCTTCTCAAAAAAGCTGCCCAGGATACGGGTTTCAGCGAGAAGTTCTTTGATGAGGCCGATGAGGAGAAAACCCGCAAGGGTCTGCGTTCCCTTTTCATCAGTCACTTTACAGGCAGTGGACTCTCAAGCAACTACCTGAGCAACGAGTCCATTTTCAATATGCAGAGCGATGCCATACGCAGGATCCATGAGCAGGAGGACTGTGTGTTCATAGGCCGTTGCGCGGATTATGTGCTGCGTGAGAGTGACCGTCTGCTGAACGTTTTCATAGCTTCAGACATGGATGACCGCGTGGCGCGCGTATGCCGCCATGCCGATGACGGTATGACGCAGCCCAAGGCTTTATCTCTGATTGAAGACATTGACCGCAAGCGCTCATCGTACTACAACTATTTTACCGGCAGGACCTGGGGCGATCCGGCGTTTTATGATATCTGCCTTAACAGCACCACACTTGGATATGACAGGTGCGCCGAGATAATAGTGGAACTTGCCAGGGAGCGTCTTGGAATATGAAACGCATAGGAATCCTGTCCGATACCCACGCATACTGGGATGACCGTTACGCCACATTCCTTAACGGATGTGACGAGATCTGGCATGCCGGTGACGTAGGTTCGTATGAGATACTGGAGCGTCTTTCAAAGATTGCCGTCCTGCGGGCCGTATACGGTAACTGTGACGGTCAGGATGTGCGCCGTTTTACTACAGAAATTTACCGTTTCAAGGTAGAGGACGCCAACATTATGATCAAGCATATAGGGGGTTCGCCGGACCACTATGACGGTTCTGTACGGGAACAGTTGCTAATGGAGACTCCCGATCTGTTGGTATGCGGCCATTCGCACATACTTAAAGTAATGCATGACAAGAAGTTCAACATGCTTTTCATAAATCCCGGTGCAGCAGGCCTCCAAGGGTGGCAGAAAGTGCGTACACTGGTCCGTCTGGAGGTTGACGGCAGGACTTTCAGGAACCTGGAGGTGCTGGAGATAAAGCGTGAAGGCTATAATCTTTAATCTGATATTATGGAGTCTATCACATTACTGGAACTGAACGGACGCGTCAAGAGTACGCTTCAGTTTGAAATGCCCGATGCATATTGGGTGCAGGCTGAGATAAGCAGCATAAGCCCTTCAGGGCAGGGACACTGTTATCTGGAACTTGTGCAGAAAGACGCGTCAGGCCGTACATTCCTGGCAAAAGCCAAGGCAAATATATGGCGCGGCACCTGGCTTAAGCTTAAGCCATATTTCGAGGCTGAGACGGGCGAGACCCTGAAAGTGGGCATGAAGGTTCTGCTGCAGGTTACTGTCACTTTCCACGAGGTATATGGATACTCGCTTGTGGTTCAGGATATTGACCCTACATATACTATGGGCGATATGGCACGTCGCCGCAAGGAGATACTGGAGCTGCTGGCCAAGGATGGTGTGATAGGACTTAACCGTGAACTTGAAATCCCGGTCTTGCCTAACAGGATAGCAGTCATTTCATCTGCCACAGCTGCCGGATGGGGCGATTTCCGTAACCAGCTGTCCGGCAACGTCTACGGGTTCTGTTTCTATGTGAAGCTGTTTCCGGCGCTTATGCAGGGTGATGATGTGGAACGTAGCGTGATACAGGCTCTGGATGCGGTTGCCGCGCGCCGGGATGACTTTGACATCGTGGTTATAATAAGAGGTGGCGGTGCCGTAAGTGAACTGAGTTGCTTTGACTCATACAACCTTGCATATAACATTGCCAATTTCCCGTTGCCTGTAATAACGGGAATTGGACATGAGCGTGATGATACGGTGGCCGACGTGGTGGCACACACCAAGGTAAAGACTCCTACCGCAGCTGCGGAGTTCATTATCAACAGGATTTTTGATACCGCTTCGGTGCTTGAAGAGCAGACCCGCAGGATGAGTGATGCCGTATCGGGTCGCATGAATGCCGAAAACATGAGAATGGAGAGGTTGTCGCAGAAGCTCCCATCCCTATTCGCGGTACTCAGAACACGTCAGGAGCAGGTTTTGGAAAAACTTGACATAAAAATGCAGAATGGCGTGCGTAATATGCTTACGGTGCAGAACCATAAGCTTGAGATAATGGAAAAGAGCCTTGCCGCCGCCGATCCGGTCATCATTTTGAAGCGGGGCTATTCTCTTACCCGGGTGGGAGGACGGGTTGTAAGGAGTGCGTCCGGACTGAAAAAAGGCGACCTCCTGACCACCTCATTTGCCGACGGTACCGTGGAAAGCGAGATTATTTGATTACGAACCTGATAAAAACCAAGACAATGAAATACGAGGAAGCGATGAAACGCCTGGAGGAGATAGTTTCCAGGATTGAGGAGAACAAGATGGACATAGACCAGATAGGTGACAGCATAAAGGAAGCGCGTGAACTTATCAGGTTCTGCAAGGACAAGCTCTATAAGACCGATGAGGAGATAAAGAAGATTCTGGAATCGGAGGATTGACATTCTTCTTGGAATTTGCAAGTATTCTGTCTATATTTGTTCCGCATAATGCGGTCAATAACAAACTATTGGTTTTATGAAGAGGATTGTCAAGTGGTGCTTATGCCTGCTGTCGGTTGCCATAGTGGTTTCCTGCAGCACTGTGGCTTTTACAGGGCGGCATAGGATGTTGCTCTATTCCAACAGTGAGATATCGTCTCTGTCGGCACAGTCATATTATGAATTCATGTCAACGTCCGCTCCTTCTACAAATGCGGTGCAGACTGCCATGATACGTGATGTGGGCAACCGCCTGGCCCGTGCGTTGGAAAAGTATCTGGCCTCCAAAGGACAGAGCAATGTGCTGAGTGACATAAAATGGGAGTTTTATCTGGTTCAGAGCAAGCAGGCAAACGCTTTCTGTCTGCCCGACGGCAAGGTGGTGTTCTATGAGGGTATAATGCCTGTCCTTACCACCCCTGATATGATTGCCGTAGTAATGTCGCACGAGATGGGTCATGCCATAGCCCGGCACGGCAACGAACGTATGACTCAGCAGACCCTGACGAACCTGGTAGGTGCGGTGACAGGGCAGATAATTGAGCAGAAGACATCGGAGAACGGACGCGCCATCTTTGAGACCGCATATACCATAGGCAGCCAGTACGGTTACCTGCTTCCATATTCGCGCAAACATGAACTGGAGGCCGATGAGATAGGCCTTTATATAATGGCCATAGCCGGATTTGACATAAACCAGGCCCCTCTGCTGTGGCAGCGCATGGCCGATGCCAGTACCACCCAGGTTCCTGAGGCTTTGAGTACACATCCCAGTGATGAAAGAAGGATGAAGAATCTGCAGAAACTGATAGAAAAGGCTCGCAAGTTTGCCGCAGAGGTGCGTTGATATTTGTCAAATGGCAGATAATGACTATATTTGCGTACTGAACGTCAATTCACTAACTATTTTCAATAAACAGCATGAGACTATTCAAGACAACATTGTGTGCCATGGCCATTGCCATGGGCGTAGGTGCTCAGGCCCAGGGCCTGAAAGATGCTTACAAAGACTATTTTTCGGTAGGCGTTGCCGTCAACATGAGAAATCTGGGCAACGATAAGCATGTGGCTATAATTAAGAATAATTATAACAGCATTACAGCCGAGAACGATTTCAAACCCCAGTCAGTACAGCCCCAGGAGGGTCAGTGGAATTTCAGGAACGCTGATGCTATAGCTGATTTCTGCCGCCAGAACGGTATAAAACTGCGTGGTCATTGTCTTGCATGGCACAGTCAGGTAGGTCAGTGGATGTTCCAGGGTGCCAACGGCGGTCAGGCTACCAAAGAGGAGCTTTATGCAAGGATGAAGACCCACATCACAACCGTGATGCAGCGTTACAAGGATATCATTTACTGTTGGGACGTGGTGAACGAGGCTGTTACAGATGATGCCAACGCCACAGACCCTCTGCGCCGTTCACAGTGGAAGAATATCGCCGGCGGCGACGAGTTCATACGCAAGGCGTTCGAGTTTGCACATGAGGCTGATCCCGATGCACTCCTGTTCTATAATGACTACAATGCCGCGGTTCCGGCCAAGCGCGACAAGATTTACAACATGGTCAAGGAGATGAAAGAGGCAGGTGTACCTATAGACGGTATAGGCATGCAGGGCCATTTCAATGTTTACGAGCCCTCGTTGGAGGATATTGAAGCCGCAATCGAGAAGTATTCGGAGATAGTTGACCACATTCAGTTCACGGAACTTGACATACGTCTGAACCGTGAGATGGGCGGACAGCTTAACATGAACCGTCAGGGAGAAGAACTTACCCCTGAGAAAAAGAAGATGTTTGAAGATAAATACACAGGTTTCTTTGAGGTCCTTCGCCGCCATGCCGACGTGATTGATGTAGTTACTTTCTGGAATGTAACAGATGCCGATTCATGGGTTGGTGTTTCAAACTATCCTCTGTTGTTTGACCGTGACGCCAATCCCAAGGACGTATATTACAAGGTTGTCAATTTCACTCCCACCAAGGCCGAGAAGGATGCTGCCGACAAGTCAAAGAAAAAAGCTGCCAACAAAGCGGCTGATGCCAAGGCTGCCCTAGCACAGAAGAATTTTAAGAAGTAAAGAAATCCGGATAAAAATACAAACGGGCACTACCCATTCAGGGTTCTGCCCGTTTTTTTGTTCTTTTTTTGCTAATGCCCTGTCATATTAATCCAAAAAGAGTTAATTTTGCTGATTATGAGTATAAAATAAAAAAACTGATTTGATATGAAGAAAAAAAGAAACATTACGGTTGCCGTAATCGTGGTTTGTGTGCTTTGTCTGGGAGGTTTCATAGCCCAACGTTATTGCAACTGGTCGGTAGATAATGACCAGACCAGCGGTGATATTGCCAAATCTTCCAGGTTTTCACGCAAGACTGTTGATGGAGGAGTAAGCAACATGCAGGAATTGCTGGCTAATGACAAGGAATACAGGAATAATCTGGTTGTTGCCCATACTGTAATGCAGGCACGCGCCAATCAGTTTGATGCACTTGTTGACATGTCTGTAGAGGTTGCTGGCGACATCAGTGATTTTGACGCCATCCTTAAGGATATGAAGGCAGTGAAGCCGATGGTTAAGAATGTATGCTCTTCGATGGCAAGTGCAGGAGCTGATCTTAACGCCGCTTTAGGCGGCGAGACCAGGCATGACCTTAATCAGACCACCAATAATGCCGCACTGGCATACAATACTCTCCAGAAACAGAATGAACTTGCAGACAGGTTCATTGAAGCTGTTGATAAGTATGTAAAGAAATCAAAGGCCGATGACCGTCTCAAACTGGTCCGTGACCAGTGGGTTGATTATCAGCTTATGACCGCTGCTTTGAATAAAGACACCAAGGCTTCGCAGAAACTTGAAAACTCCGGTTACCTGCTTTCTTCGGATAAGGCTGTCTCTGCGTTGAGCTCTTTTGATGCCGCTGAACAATTGAAGATTTTTGATGTTGCCGCTGTGGAAAGAATTATCGGTTTCAATCCTGACGGACTGCTCTCAAGTTCCGAGACCTTTGGTGAACTGATGGGAGAATTTGACAGGCAAGGTCTGTTGGCAGCAACTAATAAGGACGGTCTGGTAGCAGCAACTAATAAGGACGGTCTGGTAGCAGCAACTAATAAGGACGGTCTGGTAGCAGCAACTAATAAGGACGGCCTGATAGCAGCAACTAATAAGGATGGTCTGTTGGCTGCAAATAATTTGGACGGTCTCCTGTCCCTTGTGGTGCTTCAATTTGATGGCGCAAACTTAGCTAGCGCATTCGGTGAAGCAACTAGAGCATTGCAGAATTTCAACCCGGAAGGCATGGCTAGCCATGATGTAAGCGGTTCAGGCCTTCTTCATCTGGATCCCTCAGGTTATCTTGGCCAGACAGTAAATCCTACTATTGCTTCTTTGGCAGCAGGAACAGGCCAGGCCGTTACCAATTTCAGTGGTGCTGGTGTTCAATCAGGAAATTGATTAAGTGAAAAGAGCCGGACTGTTACATTTATATATTCTGTTCCTTCTGACAGCCTTTCCGGCAGCGTCAGAAGGGCAGACTTATTTTCAGTACAGGACAGATGAATCCAGGATTGTGTTCTTTGACAAGAACCTATCCCGGTATATTCCTCACATGACGCGCATGTTCCAGCGCGGCAAGGCGCTTCATGAGCAGATCTGGACTACAGATTCCTTATATATACCGGAGCCTCCGCTCATGATGGTCACAGACTGGGAGGACGACGGTAACGGTGGTGCAACCCCGCTGCCTCATTCTCTTATCCAGATAGGAATGGCTCCGTTGTCCATGTCATATTACATAAATCCTTCGATTGAGCGTTATCAGCAGTTGTTTGCCCATGAATATACGCATATCGTCATGGGTGACAAATACAATCGTCGTGACCTGGCCTGGCGCCGTTTTTTCGGAATGAAAGTAGGTACTGAGAGTACACACCCCATTTCGGCTCTCTGGAGTTATCTCAGTGTGCCGCGTTGGTATGCTCCCCGCTGGTATCATGAAGGCATAGCCTGTTTCATGGAGACCTGGTTGGGCGGAGGTGTGGGCCGTTCCTTAGGAGGCTATGACGAAATGTATTTCCGTAGCATCATTGCGGGCGGTCATGAGATGTTCTCGGTAGTGGGACTGGAGACAGAAGGCACTACACTTGATTTCCAGGTGGGAGCCAATGCATATCTTTACGGAACCAGGTTCGTAAACTATCTGGCATCGGAGTATGGCTACGATAAGCTGATAAGTTTCTATAACCGAACAGCCGACAGCCGTACGTTTTTCGGGAACCAGTTCAAGAATGTGTACGGTGTTCCCTTGAGAAAGGCGTGGAACGATTGGAAACTTGATGAGAAAGAACATCAGGAACAGAATCTTGCTGCAATTTCACAATATCCCCTGACTGAGACCGTGCTGCTTACCGATGAGCCTTTAGGATCAGTTTCGCCTTTTGTCTATGATGCCTCTACTGGTAAGGCATATGCCGCCATGAACGCACCGGGAGGCGGATTCCCGCATATTACTGAGATAGACCTCAAGACCCTGAAGCAGAGAAAGATAGTTGATTTTTACGGCGTTCAGCTGTATAATCCTGCATTCGTGGCTCTTGATACGAATTCCGGGAGGCTTATCTATACCGTAAACAATGCCAAGATGCGTGGCCTGGAGGTATATGACCTCAAGAAAAAGCGTGTGGTCAAGAAACTCAAGCTGCAGCGTGTCAACAACATAGTATATGACAATGCTACGGACCGACTATACGGCCTGTTCTCAAACGGCGGTACACAGTCCATCATACGCTATGACTGTAACCTGGAGAATCCTGAGATTATATATGCGTTCCCGTTTGGAGTGAGTGTCTTTGACATTGACGTGAGCCATGACGGTAAACTGCTGTCTGTCACTACTCAGGGTGACAACGGTGAACATTCGCTGCTTCTTTTCCGCACAGAGGACCTGGAACAGGCCCTGTTTAAATATGACAAGCTGATTACATGGGAGGACAGCAATCTGGGGCAGTTCCGTTTTTCGCTTGACGACCATTACCTGATTGGAAGTTCATACTACACCGGAGTCTCCAATCTATGGCAAATCAATTTAGAGACGCGCCAGATGGAGATGCTTTCCAATACGGACATAGGTCTGTTCGCTCCGCTCGAAACCAGCTCAGGTAAACTGCTTGCACTGCAATTTGAGCGTGACGGCATGAGGCCGGTTTCACTTGACCGCAATGTGGTGACCGATGCCAATGCAATTGAACTTTACGGGCAGAAGGCGTATGAAAGGAATCCTGATAAGCTGGAATCAATAAGTATGCTCAACAAACCGTTGAAGGAGATATCTTTCGGTCAGGTATATGACAGCATAGTCCCCTACAATGTATTCAAGGAGATGCAGTTTGCCGGGGCATATCCCGATATCACAGGATTCACTGACAGGAAAGCCTGGAACAATGTCACGCCGGTGATTGGATACCGGCTTAATTTCAACGATCCGGTTGGTTTGAGCAGTATCAAGCTCGGGGTGGGCATTTCGCCGTGGAGCAACAACGAATGGAAGAACAGGTTCCACATAGATGCCCAGTGGAAATACTATTTCTGGACTGTAAAGGCTGCATGGAACCATACTGATTTCTATGACCTGGCAGGACCGATGCGTACAAGCCGTAAGGGTTATATGGCAAGCGTCTCTTATGACAGGACCAACAGCATGTTCGTGCCATATACCCGTGAATGGGGCTTCTCGATAGGTGCATACGGCGATATGGATGCATTGCCTCTTTATCAGGAGATAGGGGTGGATGAAGGAGTAAGATCCATGCAGACTATATCGGCATACGGAAAGATATCCAAGAGCAGAGGTTCCTTGGGCGCGGTTATGAAAGAGCAGGGCTATTCTTTGGGATTTGATGGCTATGGTTACCTGGCTGGCGGCCGGTTCTATCCCTCGATAGAGGCAACTGCCGATTTCGGCGTGTTGCTGCCGGTTGTCCGTAACACTTCATTCTGGTTGCGTTCTGCGGCAGGTCACTCTTTCGGCGATGCGGAGTCCACTTTCGGCAATTCCTATCTGGGTGGATTCAGGAACAACCGTCTGGATTACAGGAATTCATTCCAGTATCGTACAGTGAATGCAATGCCTGGTGCCGATATTGATGCGATCACAGCACATTCATTTGTCAAGTCAACGGCTGAACTGAATCTGAAACCGTTGAGATTCAATGATTTTGGAGCACTTTTCTTTTATCCTACCTGGACTCAGTGCTCTCTGTTCGGGACAGCCCTTTCTACATGGAACCCTGCCAGCAGTCAGCAGATGTTCTATAGTGCAGGCATACAGCTTACAACCGAGCTGGTGTTCCTGAACTATCTCAAGACCACATTATCCATAGGATACGGTCATCTGTTCGCACCCGACGGATTCCCGCTTGACGGCCGTCGCGGCAATGAACTGATGATTTCCTTAAAGCTGTTGTAATGTCTTTTCTGGCAGCGCTGTTACCCGTAGCCATATACATTCTTGTGGTGTATAAGCTGGACAGTTTTTCGCTTGTGAGCGTAAAAAGTCTGCTCGTGCTTGTACTGACGGGAATGGCGGCCGCGCTTATATGCTTCGGACTGTTCTCGTTGACAGGTATGTTTGTGTCAGAGAACGTTTCAGACTATGCGGATCCCGTAATAGAAGAACTGGTCAAGGCCATTCCGCTGCTGTTTCTGGCCCGCCGCAAGAAGACGGTGTTTTTTATAGACAGTGTTATTTGCGGTGCTGCTGTCGGTGGTGGTTTTTCAATTCTTGAGAATGTGTTCTATATGGTGTTGGGTGAGTCATTGGGACTCGGTACCGCATTGTTCCGTGGCTTGGAGGTGGCACTTATACACATGGGCTGCAGCGCCATAATATCCGTTGCGCTGATGTTTTCGGTCAGACTTGCTGAACGTGTGAGGTCCGGACTGGATGTAAAGGCAAGTGATACGGTTATGGCTGTATTCCTGTTCATAGTGTCTCCGGCCTTGCATATCCTGCACAACTCTTTCCATGCCGATCCCATCAAACAGTTTGTCATTGTTTTCGGTGCGATGGCGTTGCTGCTGATATGGCTTTACCAGTATGACGGCGATATGATTCACCGCTGGCTTGACCGCGGTCTGGACAAACAGGTAAGTCTGCTCATGTCAATAAAGGAGGGCAATCTGGGCGATACCAAGACAGGCAGGTTCCTTATGTCGGTCAAGGAGAATTTCCCTCAGGAGGTGTTCTTTGACCTGATTTGCTATGTACAGCTTTATGTGGAACTGTCGGTCGCGGCCAAGAGCCGTTTCATGATGAGGGAAGCCGGAATGGACATGCCTATTGAAGATGCAGACAAGGAACTGTATCTTTCACAGTACAATGAATTCAAAAGCCTTGAGAAAAGTCTGGGAAAAACCGCCAGGATGACAATAGCTCCGGTTGTAAAGTTCTATCCTGCCGACCGCAAGTCGCTTGATGACCTTCTTGATGAATGTCGGAGGCAAAAATGACAATTCAAATCATCTTTGGATTGTTTTTTGTGTTTTTTATTCTACATTTGCCTTTCAATAGTGATAACCAACTTTAAAAAGATATAAAATGAAGAAAATTATCCTTTCACTTCTGGCACTTGCTACAGTGTCAGCGTATGCACAGTTTGGTGGCGGTCGTGGCGGTAATCCCACAGTACCTTCAGTAACCGAGAACGTAACTGAGGACTTCAAACCCGCTTCAAACAACCAGAGCGGTCACCAGTATCCTATGGTAAACTCACAGCGTATGGTTCGTGCCCAGATTTCGGCACCTACCGCTACATCCGTAGGACTTGACATTGACGGCAAGATTTATTCCATGTCAAAGAATGAGAATGGTGTATGGACCGGTACTTCCGCTCCTCAGGATCCCGGTTTCCACTACTATCAGCTTAACATAGACGGTGCAAGCGTACCCGATCCGGGTAGCCTCTACTACTATGGCGCAAGCCGTTGGGGCAGCGGAATCGAGGTTCCCTCCGACGACCAGGATTTCTGGCAGGTAAAGAATGTCCCGCAGGGATCTGTAAATGAGGTTTGGTACTGGTCAACAGTAACAGAGGCAATGCGTCACTGCTACATCTATTTCCCCAATGAGTACTACACCAACACAACCAAGAAGTTCCCGGTTCTGTACCTTATGCACGGAATGGGTGAGAATGAGCACGGTTGGGCAGAGCAGGGCCACACCGGCCAGATCATGGATAACCTGATTGCCCAGAAGAAGGCTGTTCCGTTCATCATCGTCATTGATTGCCTTGATGCACGTGCTGCCGGCCAGCAGGCTGGTGGATTCGGCGGCTTCGGCGGCTTTGGCGGAGGTCCCTCAGTTGACGCACAGGCACAGGGCCAGGCTCCTCAGGGCCAGGGTCAGCGCCGTATGGGCGGCTTCGGTGGTGGCGGCGGTTTCATGATGGGCGGCGCCTTCCAGGATGTACTGATCAAGGATATCATCCCTATGGTTGAGAAGAACTACCGTGTTATTGCCGATCCTCAGCACCGTGCCATGGCCGGTCTGTCAATGGGTGGCATGACCACACATTCAGTTACTCTGGCTAATCCTACCACATTCGCTTACGTAGGTATGTTCAGTGGCGGTACTTTCAGCGTATCAGAGCTTGAGAACAACAATGATTTCAAGAAGACCAACAAGGCTCTGTTCATGAGCTGCGGCGGCAAGGAGAACATGGGTGTAATGGAGGCTGCCGAGAACCTCAAGAAGATTGGCATCAATGCTACCGGTTACATATCGGAGGGTACAGCTCACGAGTGGCATACATGGCGCCGTAGCCTCTATCAGTTCGTACAGATTTGCTTCAAATAATCAACTAACCTATAAACCGATTTAGTAATGAGAAAGTTTTCAGTTGTTTTAAGCGCTGCTCTTTTGACAGCCGGCTTCTGTGCAGCACAGGAGATTAAGGAGGACTTCAAGCCCTCAACAAAGAATCAGCCCCAGCAGGAGTATCCTATGGTTAACTCTCAGGGTTATGCACGTTTCCGCATTGTTGCCCCCAATGCACAGTCCGTATCAGTAGGTCTGGGTCTGGGAGGTGACGGCCGCGCCGGAACCACTCTTACAAAGGATGAGAACGGTGTATGGACCGGAACTACATCAGCTCCCCTGGATGAGGGCTTCCACTACTATCATCTGACAATTGACGGCGGTACATTCAATGACCCTGGCACAAATAACTACTACGGTTCAACCCGTTGGGAGAGCGGTATTGAGATTCCCGCACACGATCAGGCTTTCTACGAGGAGCGCAACATCCCGCATGGCTTCGTACAGCAGATTCTGGTTTGGTCAGAGAGCACCAACAGCCTTCGTCGTGCATTCGTTTACACACCTCCTACATACCACGCTGACAAGGCTGATGTACGTTATCCCGTTCTCTATCTGCAGCACGGTTGGGGTGAGGATGAGACCGCTTGGATGACCCAGGGTCACGCCAACCTCATCATGGATAACCTGATTGCCGAGGGTAAGATCAAGCCTTTCATCATTGTCTGCACATACGGTATGACCAATGAGGGCTTCCGTCCCGGTGGTATGGGTGGCGGCATGCGTCGTCCCGCAGGTGGCGCAGGTGCAGCAGCTCCCGGTGCACGTCCCGCAGGTGGTCCTTCAGTTGATGCCGATGCTCAGGGTCAGGCCCAGCAGCGTCCTCAGGGACAGGGCCAGCGTCCTGCCGGTGGCATGGGCGGCTTTGGCGGCATGGGTGCAAACGCCGGATTCCAGACATTCCTCTGCGACGAGCTTGTTCCTTATGTAGATGCTCACTTCCGCACTATCGCCAACAAGGACAATCGCGCTATGGCCGGTCTGTCAATGGGTGGTATGGAGACTCACTCAATCACTCTGGCACGTCCCGAGATGTTCGGTTACTACGGTCTGCTGTCAGGCGGCACATACAGCCCCTCAGAGATTGCTGACAAGAAGCAGGTTAAGAAGATCTTCATCAGCTGCGGTAGCAAGGAGGGTCCGGATAACATCCGTAACGCCGCTGCTGCCCTTAAGGAGGCTGGTTATGATGCAATGGGTTATGTGTCAGAAGGCACTGCTCATGAGTTCCTGACCTGGAGACGTTCACTTTATCAGATGGCTCAGTTCTTCTGGGGCAAGTAATCCTGATACAGGTTAAAGTTTATGCAACCGGCTCAACTTGGGCCGGTTGTTTTTTATTTGTTTGAATCATTTTGTTTGATAAATATGTACATTTTTCACTTAAATGTTGTATTTTAGCAAGCCATACTAACGTACGTGGACATTTATTACTATTTATAAACCTAATTTATCCAAAGTTCATTATGAACAGAAATTTCAAAATGATTGTGGCAGCTATAATGGCTGTCGTCCTGGTATGCTGCGCTTCGAACGGCTCTTCCAAGGTTGACCCGCAGCGTGTTGCCAACAGAAATGTTGAGTACGACCAGTATTTTACTGAGATCAAGGCCGATGCCGCACCGGCCAAACCCGATGACAAAGGTTTTGTTCGTCGTTGGACTATCATTGAGCCTATCAACAAGCCTAACAGCGGCAATACGGTATTTACAGACAGCTATATCCTGGCTGAATTGACCAAGGAGTATTTCAAGGGTCAGTTTACTGCCGATATCAAGGCTCTTCCCAAGACTGGTGACCAGGTAATCGTTGAGTCAGAAGCTCCCCGTGCAAGCGGTCGTGGTGGATTCGGCGGATTCGGTGGCGGTGCTCCTCAAGGTGCAGGCGCAGGTCAGGCACGTCCTCAGGGTCAGGGTGCCGGTGCTCCCGGTGCAGGCCAGGCTCGTCCTCAGGGTGCCGGTGCTCCCGGTGCAGGCCAGGCTCGTCCTCAGGGTCAGGGCGCAGGTGCTCCCCAGGGTGCTGCTCCTCAGGGTGGTTTCGGTGGCATGATGGGTGGCGGTGCTCCAGCTGCTGCTGCAGCTCCCACAATGGTAAAGGATACCCTTACATGGCATTCAGTTGACAGCAAGCTGTTCAACATCAAGCTTATCCGTTTTGCTCTTGGTTCATCAGAGGGTAAGAAACGTTATGGTCTTATATTCAACGCCTTCACAGTCATCAACTGCGATCAGGATATTCCTAACGTACGTCTGGCTGCCGGTTCAAACGCCGCCTCTATCTGGTGGGTTAACGGTGAGAAGGTTCTCACACTCCAGGCTGACCGCCGTATGGTTGCCGATGACGGCATGTCAAAGCGTATCACCCTCAAGAAGGGTAAGAATCTGGTTCGCGCCGCTGTCATCAACGGCCCGGGCATGAGCGACATGTGCATGCGTTTCTACAATGAGGATGGCACAATTCTCAAGAACTACACCATCACCAACAATTAAACTAAAAAGGATCAGAATATGAAAAAGATATTTCAGATGGGCTTGGTAGCCCTTGTTTCAGTCTCAATGTCTGAGGCTGTTATGGCTCAGATCGGTGCTCCGTTCATTCACGATCCTGCCACAATCATGGAGTGCGACGGTAAGTATTACACTTGGGGTACAGGCGGTTCTCCGCTGGTATCAAGCGATGGTTGGGTATGGTCAAGCGAAGGCGGTGCCCGCATTCAGGTTGGTGCTGCTCCTGATATGATAAAGATAGGTGACCGTTATCTTTGCGCCCACAGCTCAACAGGCGGTGGCCTGGGCGGTGGCCATGCAGGTACAATCCGTACCATGTGGAACAAGACCCTTGATCCTCAGTCTCCTGACTATCAGTGGACAGAGCAGATCCAGGTTGCCGAGTCACTCGTTGACGAGGACTGCGATGCTATCGATGCCGGTCTTATCATGACTTCCGATGGCCATCTGTACGTAACCTACGGAACATATTTCGGTTTCATCCGCGTTGTGGAGCTGGATCCCAAGACCGGCGACCGTGCCGCTGGTGCACAGGACATAAACGTGGCTGTTGACTGCGAGGCTACCACCATGATCGAGCAGGATGGCTGGTACTATCTGCTTGGTACACACGGAACCTGCTGCGACGGTGTAAACTCTACTTACAACATCATCGTTGGCCGTTCCAAGAGCCCTACTGGCCCGTTCATCGACAACGTAGGCCGTGATATGATAGAGGGTGGCGGTAAGATGGTTCTTGGCTGCCGCGACGGTTATACCGGTGCCGGTCACTTTGGCCGTTATATCATTGAAAAGGGCGTTGAGAAGATGTCATTCCACTGGGAGGCTGACTATTCCATGAGTGGCCGCAGCACATTGGCTATCCTGCCTATCGTATGGCGCAACGGCTGGCCCGAGGCTGGTTACAACGTAAAGGCCGGTGTTTATGAGATTGAGTCAGAGCGTCGTGGTTATGCTCTTGAGATAGCTACTGAGTACGTACGCCTGGGCGGCGGCCGCGGAATGGGATTCGGCGGTGGTGGCGGACAGCAGCAGGCCAACACTCAGGTTGCTTTCCAGAAGCTGGAGGATGTTATCGGCAACTGGCCTAAGGGCAACATCGATGTCCGCGTCATCGACTATCAGTTCCGTCCCAACCAGAAGTGGGAGCTTGTTCCCATGGAGGAAGGTACCCTTGGTTCACCTTACTACAAGATTGTGATTGCCGGTACCAACCGTGCTCTTGCCGCTACAGCCGGTAAGGAACTCACCACAGTTCCTGAGTTCACCGGCGCTCCTGAGCAGCTCTGGAGCATCGATCAGCTTACAGACGGTACATACCGTGTATGCCCCAAGGCTGTTCCCGGTACTAAGGAGAAGCTTTGCCTCATCTCAGTAGGTGACTCAAACGCTTCACTTGGCAAGTTTGACTTTGAGGATGTAAACTGCAAGTGGAACTTCCGTCAGTATTGATTTGACAGACTTTAAAAAGAGAGGCCTTCGGGCCTCTTTTTTTTGTCCCTATTGTGTGTTTCAGAAAAATGCTGTAATATTGCATCGCATACAAACTGATTCGGTATTTCGGGTTTAGTCCTCCCGTTATGCCGAATCTTTTTTTGTTTGCGTCTAGTATCAACCTAAATCTTTCAGACTATGAAGAAAAAGACCATGAGGCAGTCTTCAGCCCTAAAGAAGACAAGAGAGTTTTCACTTTGTTCATGGATGACGTTGGCACTGGTTCCGTTACTTGCCGCATCATGTCATGCAAGGCTGCATGAAGTGATGGAGCCTGAGGATAACGGCAAGGTTCCGGTAACAATCCTGGTAAACAACCTGTCAAGTCCTGATTATGTCCAGACCCGTGCTATGGTGGATGTAGGTCGGGTTTGTTCCAACCTCTCCTTCTGCATCTATCCCTGTGAGGGAGAATCATTTGATAAGATCCAGATTAACCAGAGCCGTGGGGAGGAATCGTTCGGGACGGTATCACAGAACCTGACCGTAGGAGTACACAAGATTGTCGTGGTTGCCCATAACGGCGATAAGAACGCCACCATGACCAATCCTGAGTCCATTGCGTTCAGCAGCAACACTATACTTAAGACTACCGATACGTATTGCTGGGCAGGAGAAGTGAACGTGACCCAGGAAACCGGGACCATTGCGGTGTCATTGACAAGGGCTACTGCCATGTTCAGGCTTAAACTTACCGATGACCAGATTCCCGCGCAGGTTTGTGAGCTGCAGTTTGCGTATAAGGGTGGAAGTGCCGCGGTCAACCCGTTTACGCTTGAGGGAACCACCAAGAGCAACCAGAAGGAATCCTTTGCCATCCAGGACCATTCACAGAAGACATTTGAGATTTACACGTTCCCGCGCTATGAAGAAAAGAACGGAGTGAGGAATCTGTCACAGCTAGAGATTACGGTCACAGCCATAGACGTGTATGGAAATGCAGTAAAGGAGAGGGTGCTGACCGATGTCCCTGTCTTGCGTAACAGGATTACCGAGTGCACGGGTGATTTTTTTGCCGGTGGTGTTCTTGAATACACAAATATCGGTTTCGGGGGTCTTCAGGTAGAACAGGATTGGGCCGGCACTGATGCCTATACCTTGTCAGATTAGGCCAACGCCAATACCAGGTTAACGGACTGTAATGTGAAGGCAGGTCTGCTGTTTCTCGTATTTTACGTAGCAGCGGTCCTGTCTTTGCATATCGTATGCTACCTGATATAGTATTTGGCGCATCTTGTCAACCGATGCGGTCTTGCCCACTTTCGGGGTAGAGTAGGTAAAGTATGATATGTCAAAGGTGGTGCCGTAGCAGTGGCAGGAGTTCTCGGTGGAGTTGACGTTGGTGCGGCGCAATTGGCGTACAGTCTCCTCGGTGCGCAGTACGCTTGTCACGGTAAAGCGGTGGTTGCGGTTGTAACCTCGGTTGAACAGCGAATCCTGGAAAGCCTTACCCATATCCTCAAGCAGTTTTGCGGCTTTTGGCACAAGGTATGGAACGGAGTGGGTCAGTTTGTCTATGTCATAGTATTGGTTGGACTCAATCCTGACAAGACGGCGGTCGGTCTCAGCCTGTTCTTTTGTGATAGGGCTGGATAGACCGTTCCTGATGGCAGCCTTCAGCTGTGTGTCGTTCAGGTCATTGAACAGGCGGTCATACTGGCGTACCGGTTCACGGCGGTCGGTGTTGTGGTTCACCTCACCCTCGTCTATGTACTGCTGTATGTCGGCTCCCTTCTGGGAAAGCGAACCGGACAGTTTGTAACCGCCTATGAACAGCAGCACTATGATGGCTACCGGGATAAGCATAAAGAGCATGAAGACTATGCTGTTTATGGATTCCAGGTGGAAAATGCGTTTTATAAGGTTGCCGTACCAGCGCAGGAACGATGTGAATGTGGCCTCTATCAGGAACCCCCATGCCGGCATTATGGTTACTGAGAACTTGTAGCCTATGAGTGATGAACCGCCATATCTGTAAAACCCGCCCCAGCCAATAAGTGCCGCAAAAGCTGCTATGTAAAGGATTGCAACCGCCCATTTGAGCCAGGCCTGCCCTATTTTACGCCAAAGGTAGAACTGTATGGCACCGGTAATGAAACAGAGTACCCATATCATTGCAGAGAATATTCCCGGTACTGAGTCGCTGTCGGGCAGAAACCATCGGCCTATGGCATCGGTTATGAAATAGAGTATGGAAGAGAGTATTATAAAACGTATAATCCTTATCTTGCCGTCTATGCGGTTGCCTGTGCGTTCTCTGTTTGAACTTTCTTGAGGCTGTGGACTGCCTTCCTGTATTGGTTTTGTTGTATTATTATTCATATTGGTGACAAATTTACTTTATTTGGTTGTCTGTAAGAATAAACTCATCTCATTTTTTGTAATTTCGCGACAGATTAAACAATAGACTGCTATGAAAGAACTTGACTGGTCCAACCTTTCGTTTGGTTACATGAAAACCAATTGGAACCTCCGCATCTGGTTCAAAGACGGAAAATGGGGTGAGATAGAGGAATCTGACTCCGAGTATGTACCTATGCACATTGCCGCTACCTGCCTGCATTATGGTCAGGAGGCTTTTGAGGGTCTTAAGGCTTTCCGCGGTAAGGACGGAAAGGTACGTGTGTTCCGTATGGAGGCCAATGCCGAGCGTATGCAGAGCACCTGCCGCGCTACCATGATGCCTGAGCTTCCTACCGAGACATTCTGCAAGATGGTAAAGCGCGTTATCGAGCTTAACAAGGAGTTCATCCCTCCATATGAGAGCGGTGCTTCACTCTATATCCGTCCGCTGCTGGTGGGTACCGGCGCAGAGATTGGCGTTAAGCCTGCCCAGGAGTATATGTTCCTTATATTCGTTATGCCGGTAGGTCCGTATTTCAAGGGCGGTTTTGCTGCCAATGCATACGCACTGGTACGTTCATATGACCGTTCAGCTCCTCTGGGTATGGGTAAGTACAAGGTGGGCGGAAACTATGCAGCCAGCCTGTTTGCTCACAACATCGCCCATGAGAAGGGTTATGGCAGCGAGTTCTATCTGGACGCCAAAGAGAAAAAGTATATCGATGAGTGCGGTGCCGCCAACTTTATCGGCATAAAGGGTAACAGCTACATCACTCCCAAGTCAGAGTCAATCCTGCCTTCAATCACCAACAAGAGCCTGCAGCAGCTGGCCAAGGACAACGGCATGACTGTTGAGTGCCGTCCGGTGCCTTTGGAGGAGCTTAATGAGATGAGTGAGGCCGGTGCCTGCGGTACTGCAGCCGTAATATCACCTATCTCACGCATCGATGACATTGAGCTTGGCAAGTCATACGTTATAGGTGACGGCAAGCCGGGTCCTGTACTTACAGGTTTGTATCATCAGTTGCGTGCCATCCAGTATGGTGATGCTCCCGATGTTCACGGCTGGGTAACCGTTCTGGATATCTGATATGGGTAAGGGTAAACTGGCCAAGTTTGCCGATATGCGGACGTATCCGCACGTGTTCGAACCGCAGGGCTCGTTCCGTGAGGATGTCCCGTTTGAAATGAGGGGCTGCTGGAACAGCTCCTTCTTTCATAATGACGGACCTATTGTGCTTGAGCTGGGCTGTGGTCACGGTGAATATACAGTAGGGCTGGCCGGTCTTTATCCTGACAGCAATTTTATAGGTGTTGACATAAAGGGTGCCCGCATGTGGACGGGCGCCAAGATGTCGCTGGAGCGCGGCATGAAGAACGTGGCGTTCCTGCGCACTGTGATTGAGCTGATTGACCGGTTCTTTGCTCCGGGCGAGGTGAGTGAGATCTGGCTTACATTCCCTGATCCGCAGATGAAAAAGGCTACCAAGCGTCTTACATCGACCTATTTCATGGAGCGCTATCGCAGGATTCTTAAGCCTGGTGGCAAGATTCATCTTAAGACGGACAGCAACTTTATGTACACCTATACATGCGCAATGGTTGACCATAACCGGCTGTCGGTAGAGTTCCGTACCGATGATCTTTATGCCAGCGGGGATGCTGATCACATCCTCTCCATAAAGACTCATTATGAGGCACAATGGCTGGAGCGCGGCAAGACCATCAAGTATATCGTCTTCAATCTTCCGCAGGAAGGTGAACTGTCAGAGCCCGATATTGAGATTGAGCTGGACGATTATCGCAGTTACGGGCGGACTAAAAGAAGTACTCTCCAGACGAGAAAATAGTACAATTGGGGTCAGCCCCCTTTTGTACTATTTTCACTAACTTTGCAATCACTATGGCACTATATCCTAATTTGATTAAGGAGGCCTTGCAGACGGTGCGCTATCCGGGTACCGGCAAGGACATCATCTCCATGGAGATGCTTGAGGACGATATCCGCATTGACGGCAATTCAGTATCGTTCTCTCTCATTTTTGAGAAACCAACCGATCCATTCATCAAGTCAATAGTAAAATCGGCCGAGACCGCAATAAAGCTCAAAGCCGGTGATGACGTACAGGTAGAGGTAAAGGTAAAGACCCGCCAGGCTGCACGTCCCGAAGGCCCCGAGCTGTTGCCCGATGTTAAGAACATCATAGCCGTAGCATCCGGCAAGGGTGGCGTTGGCAAATCGACAGTAGCAGCCAACCTGGCAGTTGCTCTGGCCGGCATAGGCTACAAGGTCGGTCTGCTTGACGCCGATATCTTCGGCCCCTCAATGCCCAAGATGTTCAACACCGAGGGTGCCCGCCCGTATGCCGAGAACAAAGGCGGACGTGATCTGATAATCCCCGTAGAGCAGTACGGAATCAAACTGCTCTCAATAGGTTACTTTGTTGACCCTGAACAAGCTGTACTGTGGCGCGGCGCCATGGCCAGCAACGCCCTCAAGCAGCTTATTGCCGACGCCGACTGGGGTGAGCTGGACTATTTTATAATAGACATGCCTCCCGGCACAAGCGATATCCACCTCACCCTGGTACAGACACTTGGCATAACCGGTGCCGTAGTGGTAAGCACCCCGCAGGAGGTTGCCCTGGCCGATGCCCGCAAGGGAATCGATATGTTCCGCAACGAGAAGGTCAACGTACCCGTACTTGGATTAGTAGAGAATATGGCCTGGTTTACCCCCGCTGAACTCCCACAGAACAAATACTATCTGTTCGGCAAGGAGGGTTGCAAGCGTCTGGCCGACGAGCTGAAGGTTCCTCTGCTGGGACAGATTCCAATAGTTCAGAGCATCTGCGAAGGTGGCGACAACGGCACCCCGGTGGCTCTCAACCCCGATACACTAACCGGTATGGCGTTCCACGACCTTGCACAGTCAGTAGCCGTCGCTACCGATGCGCGCAACCATCAGCAACCGCCCACAAAGGCAGTAAACACTCATTCCTGAACTGTTTCTTCAGACTTGGATTCTTCGGGCGGAACTACAGGAACCTCAAATATAAATCTGGCTCCTCCATTTGTGTATGTAGTGTCAAGATAGACATTGGCACCCATAAGTGTGGCTATCTCGCGGCAGATACTCAGGCCCAGTCCTGTACCCTGAACAAAACTGTTCAGCTTGGTAAAACGGTCAAATATAGCCTCTGCCTGATCAGCCGGGACACCCGGGCCGGTATCAGTGACACTGAACGTCACATACCCGGGCTTGGCAGTAAGCGAACTGGACAGTACAATCTGCCCCGATGAGGTATGCTTGCAGGCGTTTGTCAGCAGATTGATAAGGATCTGCTGGACACGCTGCGGGTCTGTCCTGAAAGTAAACGGCTTTTCCGAATCAGGCTCATATAACATCCGAACCCCGGGATGCAGACGGTGCTCTGAGCTCGTTATAGCCGAACGGCACATATAATGGACTTCACCATCATCGTATGTTATCTTGTATTGGCCGTTATCCATATCGGTGGTATTCAGGATATCCTCAAGCAGCATTATCAGAATCTTGGTGTTGTTCATGATATGGTTTGAGAACTCCTGTTTTTCCTCCGGGGTGAGCGCATCGTCGGGAAGTGACAGCAACTGCGAGAAACCCACTATCGCGTTGAGCGGGGTGCGTACCTCGTGGCTCATGTTCTGTACGAAACGGGTTTTGGCAGCATTGGCAATCTCGGCCTTGCGGTTAGCGGCAGTCAGTTCATTGATCATCTTCTGGTCACGTATCCTGCGGCGTCTCAAGCCTATTACCTGACTGTATGAGAATGCCAGAAGACCAAGCAGCACCGCCGTCACCAATATGGTAAGTATCAGGGTGGTCCGGTCCAGTTGCCGTGATTTTTCTTCCAGATCAGCTGTCAGCACCTTGTTGCCCATCTTTGCGTCAAATTCAGCCATATTAAGCTGGTTGGACTTGGCAAAATTGCTTTCCATCAGTTCCATCAGGCGCTTC
>CADCBO010000028.1 GCA_902799685.1 uncultured Bacteroidales bacterium | reverse complement strand
ACAGTGCCTCAAGGCTATCCGCGAGGCCGAGGCTTGGCACGGTCCTTCAATCGTAATCGCTTACGCTCCCTGTATCAACCACGGTCTTAAGGCCAAGGGCGGCATGGGTAAGAGCCAGGCCGAGGAGAAGAAGGCTGTCGAGTGCGGTTACTGGCACTTGTGGCGTTACAATCCCGCTCTCATCGAGGAGGGTAAGAATCCGTTCTCACTCGACTCTAAGGAGCCTAACTGGGAGAACTTCCATGACTTCCTGATGGGTGAGGTCCGTTACCTGTCAGTCAAGAAGGCTTATCCCAACGAGGCCGAAGAGCTCTTTGCTGAGGCACAGAAGATGGCCAAGCTCCGTTATCAGAGCTACATCCGCAAGACTCAGGAGAACTGGGGTGAGTAAGACCACAGATTACATGATTTGATTGTATTTCAATCTATAGTAAAGCGGCGCATCCGATATGGGTGCGCCGCTTTACTATAAAAAATAGTTTATTTCTGTGAACCGCTAATGGTCGTTTATCTTATCTGGGTGCCGTCTCATTTGTGTTGATTAAAACCTTCTCACCGTTGTGGATGTAAAGATCATTGACGGTCGGCTTGCCGTCTAGCTTGCGGCCAAATAAATCGTACCATACATCGTCTTTCTTATCATCACAAGGGATGATAGTGATTTCTGTAGTGACATCATCATAATCCGGCAATCCGATATACCGTCCCGGTGAATCTTGACCGTTTAGTATAGTCAGCCATGCTTTGTTGGCCTCATTCATGAAAGGACCTCCGTCCTCGGCACCCCAGTACCAGCCTATGTTCTTGCCATCGGTATCATAGGTCAGCTTGTAATACTTGTCACCTCCGGTTGTAAGTGACGGATCGTCACTGCCTAACATCGGATAGTAGTCATAGGCTACATGAACTCCCTTGGGAGCTGGTGGGTAAGAAGTTTTCAGCGTAACAGTGGAGACATCATTTGACGGTGCCCTCTGCAGCAACACAGCAGTACAAGAGTATACAGTATTGTTCCAGGCGTCGCCATCCGCCACTGTCTCGTAATAGAGCTCCCCAGTGTTATAATTACACTTGATGGTACGTGCCTTTACTCCCGGCGGAATGGTCACATCATATTTGCTGCTATAGAATGTGCTGTAACCCTCTTTTGAGAACGTGACAGTCTTATCATCTGTAAAACAAAAATCGTCAAGATATACGAACCAACCGTCAATCCACTTTATGGCTATGTACTTGGTCCCCGCAGGTAAAGATGCTGTGTATTGTGTCCAATTCTTGGCTTCTGCAATATCTGTGTCCCATATAAAAGTATCCAATGCCTTGCTTGTAGTCGAATATCCCACTTCGATATTCGAACCGACATACCATAAAGATATTTTAAAAGGTGAGTCGCTGTCGATATATGGAGAGATAAGGTATTGGTCTCTACTTACTTCACAATTAAACGAGAAGCAATAATCTCCACTATGCGGTAGAACGCTCGAAGTTTGAGACGAATATATGGTTGAGCGGATAACTCCATCTTTAACGCGCCAGCCACCAAGTCCGTGCTCAAAGCCTTGACTGAAAGGAATACTCTCGGGTGACCCTTCGGTAGCAAAGGAAATGGTTTTATAGTTGCTGGCATTATTGCCATCATAAAGCGCTTTTACACGGAAATTGTAACCGGTATTGGGCGACAGGTCATTCAATGTCACTTCATTCGTATTCAGGGTAACCTCGTCAGACCAGCCGCTGCTTCCTTGACTCCTGTATTGATAGGCATAACCTGTAACCAAGTTGTTAGGAACCTGCCACGACAGGCTGATTCTTTTGTCAGTCATCGAACCGGATATGTTTTCGGGCATTGAATATGAGGAGAATGCTTCGAAACTGAAATCGTCCAGATATAAGTCATATTCACTGGTAGGCAGCTCTTTTATAGCAATATATCTGGCTCCTGCCGGGAAAAGATTCTCATAATATTGCCATTGACCACCTTCAGCCGTAATTTTATCGCTCCATATGAAAGAATCAATATTTTTATCTGTCGTGGAATAACCTACCTGGAAATACGCATTGTAACAATCACAGACGCTAAAGCTCCTATACCAGAAAGAGCACTTTATTACAGCATTGGTAGGAAAAGCGGGAGATATCAGATACTGCTCTGTTTTACTCCTATCTATCAGGAAACCGACTCTTCCCTCACGATTGGCCGCAGCCCTTAAACCTGTAAGACGTTTTTGGTTTATGTCATATATGTAACTCTCTATTATGTTGCAGTCTACCATACTCCAATGCCCCAAACCGTTTTCGAAGCCAAAGTCGTAAGGCAGCGAGGTGGCGGTAACGAAACGGATTTTTGAGAATACGCTTTCCTGGTCGCCATAAATAGCCTTGACGCGGAACAAATAATCAGTATCGCCCGACAGACCGCTGATTCTGGCTGTAGTCTTATTACCGTCTACGCGTACTTCGTCAGACCACACCCAATCCGGATCCGAAGACTTCCTGTACTGATAGACATACTCAGTAATGGGATTATTTATATCCGGTTCTTCCCAAACAAAAGAAGCTGAATGTTCCGTGCAAGAGGTTATTTCCAGATTATCAGGTGAAGGATGATTGTTCTCCGTGCAAAGTAAGTCATCCAAATACAGGTACTCCAAAATAAGAGGATGAGTTATATATTTGATTGCAACATACTTGGTTCCCTTAGGGAAAAACCTTTCAAACTTAGTCCATGACCTATTATCGGCTACAATTTCGTCATCCCAAATAAATGATTCAATGTCATCAGATTGGGTAGAGTATCCCACTTGGAACGTCGCAACTCTGTTCCTGTAGTGATATTGAAACTCAAGCACAAGACCTGAACGGCCGTCAAATTCGGGCGAAACCAGTATTTGTTCTGTCTTTTTAGAGATGGTTTCCATGGTAGGAGAGAAGTAAAAGCCTTTATTTCCTCCATGTACAGCCTCCCTATATTCAATAATTCCTGAAATATCATTTATATTCACGCCTCTCCATGATCCTTCTTCATCTAACGGAGTCTCAAATCCGTAAAAGTACGGCAAACCATGTCCGATTACATTGGTGGTATGCATATAGATGTATTGCCCATTGGCATAATGGTTCAAATCATAACCCTTGTTTTCTCCATACATACCGACAGCCCCACCGCTGTTTTTGTCAAAGAAGATGTCAGCGACAACCCTATTATCCGTAAAATGCGCTTTTGTATAATAAAGGTGGATTGAAGCGCCACCGGCGTTACTGTTCAGATCTCCGTTTGTACCTTCGAAATGGCTTCCGCCATCGTAGGGAACATGAGTATAGGTTATGTCGTCGTAAGTCAGGGTGGCAGGTGGATTGCTTTTGTTATAGATGCAGAAATCAGTTATATATGTGTTGTCCACATTGTGAACGGCTTTCTCGGATTTGTAAATCAGATAGATATAGTCTCCCCCCGCGCCCTTGTTCAGGTCATAGTCGATAACGCACCAACCCTGTTCCTGATATGTGGCTTTCAGACTATTCACTTCATCTTCTGATCCGCCAATCAGCATTACGTCCTTGATGAGATCCTTGTTGGAACTGTTTTTGCCTTCTATTAACTTTATTTCGGAGAGTTGCAACGTGTTGCCGCTTTGCACAGCCGAAACCTCAAACCTGAAATACCGGTAAGGCGAACTGTTATTTATGGCGAATCTAAAGTCGGCATTATTCACATCCTTGAGTACGGTATCATTTGTGACGGTAGCAATGGTAACCCATTGGTCATCAGAATCCAGTTTGGCCTTGAGAACCCAATTCCTGGGGTTTCGGCCTTTGAACTGTTCATTATCATCACCGGTGGTAAGTATATAGCCCATGGGGATAAACGGATTCTCACTGTTGAATTCCACAAAAGCAGTACCTGTCCACGATGTGTTGTTATCCTTAATGACACACCATTTGGTGCTTTTGTCATTGTCTACAAAATTCTGATAGCCTTGTCCGGTTTCTCCTTCGGTACCGGATGTCGTAGTATATAAAGGAACGCGGACAATCGGGGTATAAATGAAAGGATTCTCTGAAATGTTGCCCATCTCTTGCGCACCTATGGTTACAGTGCCGCAAACACTATTACCATATTGGTTATTCCCCCCTGCGCCTATGCTATAAGGGGCGTCGTTCATCTTGGTCGCCGTGACGCAAGTGACATCATTTGAAATGGTTATGTTGCCACAAGTTCCGACCTCACTGCTGCCTATGGCTGCCGAAAGGCATTTTATCTGCTTTCCGTTTACATTATAATCAAAGTTATTGGCTTTAGCGAAAACAGTACCTCCCAAAATATTTATATCGCCGCATTTGCCGCCAAAACAACTGCCTATTGCACTACCACAAGATGATTCCGCGGTGATGTTGCCGCCTAAGATGGTGATATTGCCACAGGTTCCGTTATAACCGGCACCTATTGCAGCAGACATACCACGATATATTATATTAGTTCCGTTTACTTTATGAGTCGCAAATGATTGGACAGTGATATTGCCGTCCTCAATCACTATATCACCGCAACTGGAGCCTCGAGGGGCACCTATTCCCGCACCATAACCGTTGCTGCGTACTATCAGCGACCCATTGCCTCGTATGGTAAGGGTGGTGCCTTCTGGTCCTGGCCATATGCCGGGATAAGAACTGAAACCTCCACAAATGCTGTTGGTGGAGCCTTCGGCAAGTATTATGGTTGCATTGCCTTCACATCGTATGCCTGGATATTGGGCGTATGTATCATCGCCGGTACCGGTTTCAGAAAAATCAACGCCATCCAGTATCACAGTAGCTCCGTCTGCTATGACAATACGATTATGAATACCTCCTCTTCCGTAAATAAGGTCGCCGTTATCAAGTATTCCGAGTCTTCCTGTATCTGTAGGCATTACTTCATATACCCCTGGATAGTATAATTTAGAATGCAGATAAATTGATTCTCCACCAGCTCCTTTATTCAAGTCCAATGAATGTGAACCGGCGTTACCGACTGAGTTTTCTTCGTTATTATCAACGTACAATTTTTCAAGACCCGAATAAATGCTCTCCTCATATTTTTCCCTGGTGTAGTATAGGTGGATGGCATCAGTGTTATTGCCTGTTCCGCTGTTAAGGTCACCCTTAACGTCCATAAAATGTTTGCTGCCTTCGTGGGGTGCAAGATACCATAAAGTACCGTTGTTTTCTTTAATATCCGTTACGCCATCGGCACCCATATAAATGCTTACGCTCGTGATGGGGTCACTGCAGTTATTTTCGGTCTTGTAAAGAAGGTAGATATAATCGCCGCCGGCACCCTTGTTAAGGTCATAGTCGATCAGAGTCCAGCCCTGCTCCTGATAATTCTGCTTAAGACTGTTAGTCAGACTCTGGGAACCTCCTATCAGCAGCACGTCTTTGATGTATTGAACAGACCAGGCCGGCAGATTTGACAGCAACAGCATAATCATGGCTATAGCTGACCACAAAAAATGAAACATTGTGTGTTGGCGAGAGCCAGTAAGCTTGACGGAATGTTTTGAAGTGTACATGTTTACGGACTATTTATGATTATTGGGCAAAGATAATTGAATGAAATATAGGAACAAAGGGACGGATCGTTTTTTCAAACAGAATCGTCCTCTTTGACAAACAAAAAAGGGAAGGCCTTTCGGTCTTCCCTTTCTTTAGTCAAACTTTGTGTTATGAGATTGCGATGCTCTGTACGGCCTGAGCTTGCTTTTCGGCAGGCAGCTTGGGTACGTCGATTGTGAGTACGCCGTTCTCAACTTTGGCCGAAATCTTGTCGCGATCTGCATCATCAGGCAGGATGTAGCTCTGGTTGAACTCCTGATAAGAGAACTCACGGCGGATGTAGTTGCGTTTCTTGTCCTCCTTGTTCTCCTCATGGTTGTGGACCATGGAGATTGACATTACGCCGTCGGCATCGACCTGCAGGTTCAGTTCCTCTTTCTTAAGTCCCGGAACAGCGAACTCAAGTTCGTAGTTCTTTTCATTCTCGATTACGTTCAGGGCCGGTACGCTGGCTGCGGTGCGGGTGGTGAACCAATCATCATTCATAAAATCGTTGAACAGACTGGGTAACCAATTCTGATTGTAATTCTGATTTCTTCTTGCGAGTAACATAGTTGTAACCTCCTATACTTTAAATTGTTAAACATGCTTTTTTGTTCCGGCTCCCTTTCGGGGCGCCTTCGCAGTATAAGAGACAAATCCGATGCCAACGAACTATGTATGACAGAATGTCAGAAAATTAGATTGCTTGTATGATATTATGGCAGAATGTTATAGTTCTGCGACCGGTGTGTTCCAGATATCGCCCGACAGATGCTTGCGCTCATTGTCAATCCTGAGCAGGTCATCACGGATCTCGCTGTCAAGGGCGTGGTCCAAATCGCAGTAGCCGTAAGAGTTTATTGCAGACAGGATATTGACTACGGTAAGTGATTGTGTGTCAGTCGATGGCACGTATGCCGGCTCACGTTCATCCCCCTGCATCACGGTTTCAAGCAGGCCGGCATCGGTTAGCGTATCGAGCGATGAAATCACGTAGCGGTGTGGAATCTGCAGTTTATTTACTATTTCTTTCATCTTCAAGGCAGGAAGGCCCTTGTTGAATCTTTTGCATATTAGTGACATGACCATGAGGCTGTAGAAATCCTCGTGGCGGCGGCTGATCTTTTCGGGCTCCTTAAAGTAGTTGAAGTTGTCATTGTTCTGGCTCACGTATGCAAGCTCGCAGCCAAACAGTATGATGGCCCAGGAGATATTGAGCCATAACAGGAAGAGGGGAAGGGCAGCAAAACCTCCGTATATGGCGTTGTAGCTGGAGAGTTCGAACTGACCATTGAAGTACAGGTTCTGGAGAGCCTGGAACAGTAAACCTGCAATAATTCCGGGTATTATGGCATACTTGAACTTGACTTTGGTGTTGGGCATGAACATGTAGAATCCGGTCAGTATCAATCCTGCTATCAGATATGGCATTGCATCCTTTATCAGGAACTTGGCAAAACCGCCCAGAAGCTGGAATCCTTGCATCTGAGAGAGTATTTTGGATGTCAGCGCAGACACACCGCAAAGGCAGATGATGCCTATGGGGATGAGAAGGAGCAGTGAGAAATAGTCAGTTATTTTACGGCCCATTCCGCGCGCTTTCTTGACGTGCCATATGGAGTTCAGGTTAGCCTCAATGCCATCGGCCAGGGAATAGACAGAGAACAGCAGGAACAACAGGCCTATACCCACAAAATAACCGCTTGATGCATATTGCAGATATTGGTTTATGAAATTCATTAAAGTGTCCTTGAAATTCTCGCCTATCAGGCCGTTCTCAAAAAGGCTGACAACTATATTCTCGAACCCGAATCCACGGGCGATGGCGAAAATCAGTGCAAGTATAGGTACGATTGCGAATAGGGTTGAGTAGGTAAGCGCGGCTGCGCGTGTCATGACCTTGTCATCAATGAAGGTGCGTACTGCAATGACAACCACTTTTACGGTGTTTGCCACAGCGCGGCGCAACGGTCCTTTCTGATACAATTCAAATGACCATATATCTTTTGTAACGAATACCGTGAGTCGCTCAATAATGGCTTTGAGCTTGCTCTTTTTTTTCTCTGCCATAAAAATGAGTTGTTAGTCAGAGGCAAAAATAGTCAATTATCTTGAAAAATGATACAATTGGGGTCTGACCCCAATTGTATCATTTTTAGAGTTTGTCCTTGAGGAAACGGCCGGTGTAGGATTCGGGGCAGGCGGCAACCTGCTCGGGAGTGCCGCACACAACCAGATGACCGCCGCGCTCACCGCCTTCGGGTCCAAGGTCAATCACGTGGTCGGCGCACTTTATCACGTCCATGTTGTGCTCAATGATTATTACGGTGTGACCTCGACGTATCAGGGCATCGAATGACTCCAGCAGCTTGCGTATATCATGGAAGTGCAGACCGGTTGTGGGCTCATCGAATATGAATATGGTGGGCTCGGCCTTTTCAAGACTCAGGAAATAGGCCAGTTTTACTCTCTGGCTCTCACCGCCGGACAGGGTTGATGATGACTGACCCAGTTTTACATAACCCAGTCCAACCTGACGCAGGGGTTCCAGCTTCCGTACTATGCGGCGTTCCGCAGGTTCATTTGATGAGAAGAACTCAACGGCCTGGTTTACGGTCATTTCCAATATTTCCCATATGTTCTTGCCCTTGTAGGTTACCTCAAGCACGTCGTTCTTGAAACGGCGGCCGTGGCAGCTCTCGCAAATCATCTGCAGGTCAGACATGAACTGCATGGATACTGTCACGACACCTTCGCCCTTGCACTCTTCGCAGCGTCCGCCCTCGGAGTTGAATGAGAAGTGGGTGGGGCGGTAACCCATCTGATGTGACAGAGGCTGGTCGGCAAAGAGCTTGCGTATCTCATCGTACGCCTTGACGTATGTTACGGGATTTGAACGCGTGGTCTTGCCAATAGGGTCCTGGTCAACGAATTCAACCGAATGTACCATCGATATATCACCCTCCAGTCCCAGGCATTCGCCGGGACGCTCTGTGGATTCGCTGTAAATATTCTTGAGGTGACGGTACAGCACATCGCGTACCAGCGTACTCTTGCCCGATCCGCTCACACCGGTAACTACGGTCATCGCATTGAGCGGGAACTTGACGTCAATGCCGTCCAGATTGTTCTGCCGTGCTCCAACAACTTTGATGTAATTGTTCCACGGACGGCGTGATGAGGGTACAGGAATGCACTCCTCACCTGTAAGATATTTTACTGTCCAGCTGTCGGTCTTGCTTTCCAGCTGACCTGTAGGTCCCTGATATATTATCTCTCCGCCGTGACGTCCTGCTTCCGGCCCCACATCAATAATGTAATCCGATGCGCGTATAATCTCCTCGTCATGCTCCACCACCACAACGGTGTTGCCAATCTCCTGGAGTTGGCGCAATACCTTGATGAGTTTTGCCGTATCGCGGCTGTGCAAACCGATGCTGGGCTCGTCAAGCACATAGAGCGAGCCCATCAGGCTGCTGCCCAATGATGTGACCAGATTGATGCGCTGGCTTTCGCCGCCCGAAAGCGTGCTGCTGGCGCGGTTCAGGGTCAAATAATCCAAGCCTACGTCAAGCATGAACTGTATGCGGCTGTTTATCTCCAAGAGCAATCGTTTTGCCGCCTTTGCCTCATGCTCCGGAAGTGTTAGACTGTCAAAGAACTTCTTAAGTTCCGATATGGGCATCTCAACAAGTTCGTTGATATTCCTGCCGCCCACCTTGACGTAGCTTGCCTCCTTGCGCAGACGTGTTCCGTGACACTCGGGGCAGATGGTCTTGCCGCGATATCGGGCCAGCATCACGCGGTATTGGATCTTGTACTGGCTCTTCTCCAACATTTTGAAGAAGTTGTCAATGCTGGTCTCCTCCCAGCCACGCTCATCAACGCCTCGGCCGCTTCCGTGCCACAGGTAATCCTTCTGCTCCTGTGTGAGCTGATAGTATGGTGTGAATATGGGGAAATCATGTTCCTGAGCATGCAGGATAAAGTCATCCTTCCATCCGGTCATCACGTCGCCGCGCCAGCAAACAACCGCTCCGTCATAAACGCTCAGCGCGCGGTTGGGAATAACCAGAGACTCGTCAATGCCTATTATTCGTCCGAATCCCTCGCAACGCGGGCAAGCACCAACTGGCGAGTTGAATGAGAACAGGTTATCGGTAGGTTCCTCAAACTTGATGCCGTCAGCCTCAAAGCGGTTGGTGAACTTATGCAGAGTGGTTTCCGGGGTGTCAAAAAAACGCAGGGCGCATTCTCCGCTGCCCTCAAAGAACGCGGTCTCAACGGAATCTGTAAGGCGGCTCAGAGTTTCCTTGCTGTCATCTGTAGTGAGTCGGTCTATAAGCAGCCAGATTTCCTTGGTGCGTTTGGAAAGGTCTGCCAGCGTATTGCTGTCAGAGAGCAGATCCTCTATGCGAATCATCTCGCCCTTATGCTCAATGCGCGTGAATCCCTCCTTGAGCGATGTGCGCAGCTGCTCCTCCAGGTCGCGTCCGCCGCGCATGGGCATCGGCGCCAGAACGGTAAAGCGTACACCCTTGGGCTGTGATAGCATGAAACTTACCACATCCTCCACGCTGTGCTTGCGCACCTCCTTGCCGCTTACGGGCGATATGGTATGGCCGATGCGGGCAAACAGCAGTTTGAGATACTCATAAATCTCGGTCTGTGTACCTACGGTTGATCGGGGGTTGCGGTTGCCGGAGCGCTGCTCGATGGCTATTGTGGGCGGCAGACCCTCAATATAATCGCACTCGGGCTTTTTCATACGGCCCAGGAACTGACGGGCATATGATGAGAGTGACTCCACATAACGGCGCTGGCCCTCGGCATACAAAGTATCAAAGGCAAGTGATGACTTGCCTGATCCCGAAAGCCCCGTTATTACGGTAAATGTATCGCGCGGAATATCAACCGATATGTTTTTCAGGTTATTAACCCTCGCACCCTTTACCCTTATGGAATTATTCCCGTTGTCCACCCTCAAATTGTTTTGGACTGCGAAGATACTACTTAATCAGCAAAATTGTGCAATGTAAAATTGTGTACACTCCCCTTTTACACGTTTTTAAGATAGTGCAGGGAAGTTTATGTCATTATCTGCTCCAGATTGATCTGTTGTAACTGTCTTCTACGGTTTCTTCGATTGAATCGTCCAGGCCTGGGAACAGGTCCAATCCGATGAGCGTTTCAAGCTGGTTTACCGTACACCAGTAGTATTCCGGCTCATGGTGAACAGGCTCGTTTGGCAGTACCATGGCTATGCTCTCAAACTTGCCGTTTAGCTTAATCAGCATGGCTTTGAAAAATGCGTCCGGAATAACCACCTTATGTTCACCCAATGTACCGTACTTGTTGCTGCCTATTACGGGACCGCAGACTATGTACACACTGCCGTATCGGGTAGCCATGCGGCGTCCCATGCTCTCAGTGTTAGCCCAGTCGCCGCTGTTCATAGTGCCGTTCTGAGGGCAGATGTTGCTCAGATAGAAACTTTCTTCGTATGCTTGGGTTGACCATCGCATATCGGATTTTGGAGCCATGTGGCCGCGTTGCCATCCGTCATCATTCCTGTAGTCCTCCCTGTATGCTGTCTGCTTTCCTTTGGTGTTGGGATCCCATCGGAAAGACTCCCGTCCCCTGAGTTTCTCCGTTGGGTTAACCTCATCGGCCGTAAGTTCGTATGCCACCCAGTCAGGAATCAGTGTCTCCCTGTTGTATAGCGATGCAAAGCCCGTATGGACATACACCTCCTGTCCGTCCGCAACTGCAGGCCACGCCAGCGTGGGCTCCAAAGGCTGATTGCTTTGGGTATTCTGGGCGCATCCGTAACTGATCCAGCAAAGTTGTAAAACCAGTAAAAATCCGTATTGTCTCATAGTCCTTCTTTTACTCTGCTAAATTAGGCAATATTATTGTAACTTTGCCATATCAAACTATAATGCAAATGAAAAGAATCGTCTTAATTGCTGTAGCTGCGTTGCTGGTTTTGTCTTGCGGTAACAATGCTCAGAATAAAAGTACTGAAAGCAACGGAACTATGATCACAAAAACTACTCCCAACCCTGAGAATGCCTTGCGCGCTCAGCAGTTCCTCAAGGATGCAGGAACATATTATCTGGCCACGGTCGATGGTGACCAGCCGCATGTACGCCCATTTGGCACGGCCGAGATTTTTGAGGGCAAGCTGTACATACAGACCGGTAAGGTAAAGAACGTATACAAGCAGCTTATTGCCAATCCCAAGGCTGAGATATGCGCTTTCAAGGACGGCAAGTGGATACGTATAGTCTGTGAGCTTATTCCTGATGAGCGTGTATCGGCCAAGAAGGATATGCTTGACAAGAATGAGTCACTGCGTTCCATGTACAATGAGAACGATGACAACACCATAGTGCTCTACATGCGCAACGCCACCGCTACAATAGCCTCATTCACTTCTGATCCTGAAACATTCACGTTCTGAACTGCCCCATCCCACATAGCCCCGAAAGGACGCGACTGTAATAGCCAAGAGGGGCGACGCCCTAAATCTGTTGATAAATAGAAGAGGTGGGGATGACTGGATTGTGCCCAAAAATGAGTAATTTTGCACATCAAAATTTTGCAACTGAAATGATTATTTTCTTCAAGAACCCTACGGGCACGATTGTTGCCACTGAGACTGTTTCAAAACTGCAGGCAGAGGATGTTAAGAAACTGAGCTGGCTTTATGGAAATGCCGATGCTCTGGACCAGGAATCACTGGAAGGTTACTTTGTAGGTCCGCGCCGCGAAATGATTACCCCTTGGAGTACAAACGCCGTTGAGATTACCCAGAACATGGGTCTTAAGGGCATAAGCCGTATCGAGGAGTATTTCCCTGTGGCAAATGCCGATGCAGACTATGATCCCATGCTGCAGCGCCTGTACAAGGGTCTTGACCAGAAGATTTTCACAGTTGATATCAAGCCGCAGCCCATACTCTTTATCGATGACCTGGAGTCATATAACGAGCAGGAGGGTCTGGCACTCTCCAAGGAGGAGATTGAGTATCTGCACAAGGTTGAGGGTGAGCTTGGCCGCAAGCTGACTGACAGCGAGGTGTTCGGCTTTGCTCAGATCAACTCAGAGCACTGCCGCCACAAGATATTCGGCGGAAAGTTCATCATTGACGGCAAGGAGATGGAGTCATCACTGTTCAGTCTTATCAAAAAGACCACGCAGGAGAACCCCAACCGCATCCTTTCGGCCTACAAGGACAATGTGGCATTCGCACAGGGACCGGTTGTAGAGCAGTTCGCTCCGGCTGATCACTCAACATCCGATTGGTTCATCATCAAGAACATAGAGACCGTTATTTCACTTAAGGCCGAAACCCATAACTTCCCCACCACAGTTGAGCCGTTCAACGGAGCATCAACAGGTACCGGCGGTGAGATCCGCGACCGTATGGGTGGCGGTACAGGTTCATGGCCTATTGCAGGTACTGCTGTCTACATGACATCATATCCCCGCAACGATGAGAAGCGCAATTGGGAGAAGAGCATGAAAGAGCGCAAGTGGCTCTATCAGACTCCCGAGCAGATCCTTATCAAGGCATCTAACGGTGCATCGGACTTTGGTAACAAGTTCGGACAGCCGCTTATCTGCGGTTCTCTGCTTACATTTGAGCATCAGGAGAACGGCGAGCAGTACGGTTATGACAAGGTAATCATGTTGGCCGGCGGCGTAGGCTACGGTACCAAGCGTGACTGCATAAAGGGAACTCCCAAGAAGGGCAACAAGATCGTGGTGCTGGGTGGTGACAACTACCGCATCGGTCTTGGCGGCGGATCGGTTTCATCGGTTGAGACCGGACGTTACTCATCAGGTATTGAGCTGAACGCTGTACAGCGTGCCAATGCCGAGATGCAGAAGCGTGCCTACAACGTAACACGCGCCCTCTGCGAGGAGGATACCAACCCCATCGTTTCAATCCACGACCACGGTTCAGCCGGTCACGTAAACTGCCTCTCAGAGCTTGTTGAGGAGTGCGGCGGTCTGATTGACATGAGCAAGCTGCCGGTTGGTGACAAGACCCTGTCATCGAAGGAAATCATTGCCAACGAGTCACAGGAGCGTATGGGTCTGCTCATTGATGAGAAGCATATTGAGCACGTACGCAAGATTGCCGAGCGTGAGCGCGCCCCGATGTACGTGGTTGGTGAGACCACCGGCGATGCCCGCTTTGCCTTTGAGCAGGCCGATGGCGTACGTCCGTTTGACCTGGCAGTCAGCCAGATGTTCGGTTCATCTCCCAAGACCTACATGGTTGATGAGACCGTTGAGCGCAAATATGAGAATGTAACATACAGTGACGATAAGATAGAGGAGTACCTGGGTAATGTGCTGCAGCTTGAGGCGGTTGCATGTAAGGATTGGCTCACCAACAAGGTTGACCGCTCCGTAACAGGTAAGATTGCACGTCAGCAGTGCCAGGGTAAGCTGCAGTTGCCGCTCTCTGACTGCGGTGTCGTTGCTCTTGACTATCGTGGCAAGAAGGGTATCGCTACCGCTATCGGTCATGCACCGCAGGCCGGTCTGGCTGATCCCGCTGCAGGCTCAGTACTGTCAGTTGCCGAGTCACTGACCAACATCGTGTTCGCTCCTCTTGCACAGGGACTCAAGACCGTATCACTCTCCGCCAACTGGATGTGGCCCTGCCGCGCACAGAAGGGTGAGGATGCACGTCTGTACAGCGGTGTCAAGGCTCTGTCAGACTTCTGCCTTGAACTTGGTATCAATGTTCCTACCGGTAAGGACTCACTTTCAATGACCCAGAAGTACCCCGACGGCAGCAAGATAATCAGCCCGGGTACCGTAATCGTTTCATCGGGTGGTGAGGTATCGGACATCCGTAAGGTTGTATCACCTGTACTTGCAGACCGTAAGGACAGCGTACTCATTCATATAGACTTCAGTTTTGACTCTCAGAAACTGGGCGGTTCTGCTCTGGCTCAGTCACTTGACCGCATTGGCAGTGATGTTCCCACTGTAAAGAACCCCGAGTATTTTGCCGATGCATTTAACGCCGTTCAGAAACTCATTGACAAGCGTCAGGTTCTGGCCGGTCATGATATATCGGCCGGTGGTCTTGTGGTAACACTGCTTGAGATGTGCTTTGCCAATCCTCAGGGCGGTCTGGAGATCAGTCTGGACAAACTGGACGGTAAGGATCTTACAAGCATGCTGTTCGCTGAGAACCCGGGTGTTGTGCTGCAGGTTGAGAGCAAGAAACTGGATGCCGTAAGTTCATATCTTGACGAGGCAGGCGTGGGCTACGCAGTAATAGGTCGTCCGGCCGATGCACGCACACTCTATATCCGTCGCGGCAAGAAGGACATCACCATTGATATCGATAAGATGCGTGACCTCTGGTACAAGACCTCGTATCTGCTTGACCGCAAGCAGTCATTCAACGGCTGTGCCGACAAGCGTTACAAGAACTACTCAAAGCAGCCCATGGACATCAAGATTGCCTACAACTTTACAGGCAAGCTGAGCCAGTTCGGACTGGATCCCGACCGCCGCACACCGAGCGGTGTAAAGGCAGCCATCATACGTGAGAAGGGCACCAACGGTGAGCGTGAGATGGCTTACACACTGTGGCTGGCCGGATTCGATGTCAAGGACGTAACCATGACTGACCTGGTAAGCGGCCGCGAGACTCTGGACGATATCAACATGATTGTGTTCTGCGGCGGATTCTCCAACTCGGACGTTCTGGGTTCAGCCAAGGGCTGGGCCGGCGCATTCCTGTTCAACCCCAAGGCCAAGGAGACACTGGACCGCTTCTATGCACGTAAGGATACCTTGTCATTAGGTATTTGCAACGGTTGCCAGCTGATGATTGAACTTGGTCTTATCAATCCCGATTATGAGAAGCAGGCTCACATGCTGCATAATGACTCGCACAAGTTTGAGTCGGCATTCCTGGGCCTGACAATACCTCAGAACGAGAGCGTAATGTTCAAGACCTTAGGCGGAAGCCGTCTGGGTGTCTGGGTGGCTCATGGTGAGGGCAAGTTCTCACTGCCTTACCCCGAGGACAAGTACAATGTGATAGCAAAATACACATACGCCGATTATCCCGCCAATCCCAACGGATCGGACTACAACGTGGCAGGTATAGCAAGTGCCGACGGCCGTCACGTAGCCATGATGCCGCATCCTGAGCGCGCCATATTCCCGTGGCAGTGCGGATTCTATCCCGCCGAGCGTCAGGATGATGAGATCACCCCGTGGATTGAGGCATTCGTGAATGCCCGCAAGTGGGTTGAGGCTCAAAAGTAACTGCATAATGCTTTTTAACCTTTTCATCACCTTCTTTAAAATAGGGCTGTTCACCATCGGTGGTGGATATGCCATGATACCGCTCATTGAGCGTGAGGTGGTGGAGCGCAAGGGTTGGATCTCACGTGAAGACTTCCTGGACCTGCTGGCTATTGCCCAGTCTGCCCCAGGAGTCTTTGCTGTAAACATATCCATATTCATAGGCTACAGGATGCGTAAGTCCATCGGCAGTATATTCTGTGCGTTGGGTACTGTGCTGCCGTCCATTATCATCATCCTGGCCATAGCCCTGTTCCTGGGTAATTACCGTGACAACCGGATTGTGGAGAATGTTTTCAAGGGCATACGTCCCGCAGTCATTGCGCTTATCCTTACTCCCACCATCCGTCTGGCATCCAAGGCGGGTCTGAACAAATGGACCTGGTGGGTGCCGGTGGTTACCGCACTGCTTATCTGGTGGATAGGAGTATCACCGGTATGGATCATACTGGCGGCCATTGTGGGCGCAATTCTGTATTACATACTTAAACTCAGGAAGGCATGAACGGCATTGTAATCTGGATGAAACTGTTCTGGACCTTCTTCAAGATTGGCCTGTTCGGGTTTGGCGGCGGATACGGAATGCTGTCACTCATCCAGAATGAGGTGGTCGAGAAACAGCATTGGATTTCAAATTCAGAGTTTACCGATATCGTAGCCGTAAGTCAGATGACTCCGGGCCCGATAGGCATAAACTCGGCCACATACGTAGGCTACAAGGCTATTGAGAATACCGGCATGTTGCGAACGCAGGCCATCTTCGGATCTCTGCTGGCCTCATTCTCAGTAATGTTGCCGTCATTCATCCTGATGCTCCTTATCAGCGCCTTCTTTATGCGCTACAAGGACCACAACTCCGTACAGACCGTTCTCAAATGGCTGCGTCCCGTTGTAGTAGGTATGCTTGCCGCAGCAGTTCTGCTGCTCCTTAATGAGGAGAACCTGGGTGCATTCAATAAAGATAACCTGCAACTCTACGTAAGCATCGGCCTATTCGCACTGGCATTCGTAGCCACATACTTCTGGAAAATCGGTCCCATCAAAGTAATCCTTCTGGCCGGCCTCTTCGGTGGAATCTTTTACTCGCTGATATAGATATGGCAAACGAGGATCAGATATTCGGAAGGCTTGAGCTGCTGATGGGGGCAGAGACCGTGGAGCGTATCGGACAGAAGCGTGTGATTCTGTTCGGCGTAGGCGGCGTGGGTTCCTGGTGCGCCGAGAGCCTGGTGCGCAGTGGAATCCTTCATTTGACTATTGTGGATTCTGACTGTGTATGCACAAGCAATATAAACCGTCAGCTTATGGCTACCACAAAGACGGTGGGACAGCCCAAGGTGGATGTGCTGAAAGAGCGTCTGCTCAGCATCAATCCATCTACTGAGATTACGGCTTTACAGAAGGTTTTCAATGAGGAAACGGCCAGCGAGTTTGAACTTGACAGTTACGACTATATCATTGATGCGATAGATTCTCTTAAGGATAAGGCGCTGCTTATACTGATGGCTACGCGGACCAAGGCCAAGTTGTTCTCGTCAATGGGTGCTGCGCTCAAGCTGGATTCCACACGTATTAAGATTACGGAATTCTGGAAGGTTCAGGGCGACCCCTTGGCACGAGCGCTCAGAAAGAAATTCAAGCATCTGGGCGAGTACCCCAAGCGCAAGTTCAAGTGCGTTTACAGCGATGAACTGATATCGGAGGGAAAGGATGAAACCGCCTGCGGAACCGTGGCCCATATTACCGCCATATTCGGCTTTATGCTGGCCAGCATGGTCATTCAGGATAACGTGCTTTCCTAAAAAAGTGTTTGCTCTATTTGGTGTTTTAGATTTATTGAGTAATTTTGCTCACTCCATTGAGTAAAATTTATAATCTAAATGTAATTGACTATGTATGAGAGGTTTCAGTTTGCGACACTAAAGAGTAGATTGGCCGAGAAGCGCCGTTTCATCCAGGTAATCATGGGGCCTCGACAGGTCGGAAAATCCACTTTGATGAAACAGGTGGTTCAGTCTCAGGAGATACCTTACGTATTCTATACGGCCGATGCTGTGCCGGTAACCAACTTCTCATGGATAAGTGACTGCTGGAGTGCGGCACGTGTCAAGATGAAAGTGGAGAACCTTACGGATCTGATACTTGTAATTGATGAAATCCAGAAAATCAATAACTGGAGTGAAATTGTAAAGAAGGAGTGGGATTCCGATACTTTCAACAATATTCCCTTGAAAGTCATTTTGCTTGGTTCATCGCGTGTGATGCTTGACAAGGGGCTAGCCGACAGTTTGCAGGGACGTTTTGAGAGGATAATACTATCACATTGGACTTATGCCGAGATGCGTGATGCATTCGGGTTTACTCCGGAGCAGTTCATATATTATGGTGCATATCCCGGTGCCGCTGAACTTATAGGTGACCCTGAGCGTTGGCGTAATTACATAAGCGGCTCAATAGTTGATGCTACCATCAACAAGGATATTCTGGTTAATGAGAATATCGCAAAACCCGCACTTCTGCGTCAGACGTTTGAGCTGTCATCGGCTTATTCCAGTCAAGAACTTTCACTTACCAAGATGATGGGGCAGATGACCGATGCAGGTAACACCACTACCATAACAGGTTACCTTAATCTGCTTTCACAGGCAGGGTTGGTAACCGGGCTCAATAAGTATGCCGTTGATATGGCTAGAAAACGAAATTCAGTGCCCAAACATCAGGTATATAACAATGCACTCAAAAACTTGTATTGTGAGAAATCGTTTGAGGAGGCTGTACAGGACCGCAAACTATGGGGCCGATTGTTTGAATCGGCTATCGGAGCACATATCATGAGTTATGCTTATGCAGGCGAGTATCAGGTGTTTTACTGGCGTAACGGCCAGAACTGTGAGGTTGACTACGTACTTCAAAAGAAAGGTAAACTTATAGCTATAGAAGTCAAGAGCAATGACAGTGACTGGAATTCCGGTATTACTGAATTCAATAAGGCATATAAGCCCTCTTTGTCTCTCGTGGTAGGTAACGGCGGCATGAAAGCTGAGGATTTCCTCTCTCTTAACCCTGCTGCTTTGTTCTAAAAAGTAACTGGCTCGTTCATTTGATGCTGCGGAACGGTTGTTCACATAACAGCCATATTCGGCTTCATACTGGCGGGCCTGGTCATCCAGGATAACGCCTGTGAGCTCTAAAGGTAGAAGGCTTTGATGAGGCGTTTTATGTATACGCCAAAGAACATCTTCTCCAGAAGGCTGCATTTCTGGAATTCATATCTCAGTATCATATCAAAGCAGGCAAACCTACCGGCCTGACTGTCAAATTCACTGTGGTCATCCTGTCCGGTGTATGCTTTTGCAAATGCATCCCAGAACAGATTGAGCTGCTGCTCTGTCATGTGGAAAATATCCTGTACCTGTTTCATGGGCGCATACACATTGCAGATCTGATAAAGATGGCCGATGTCAAACATCGGGTCTCCGTAGCCAAAGCGGTCCAGGTCTATCCATACCGGCTGGTCACCTGAAAGTACAAGATTCCCCATGTTGAAATCACCGTGACTGCAGGTCTTTATGTCTTGTATGGTTTGGGCAAAATCTTTAAGTATCCGGCGGTTCTTGCGGCTTATGAACTGTGCCTTGTCCAGAGCTCTCATCAGTTGCTCTTTACGGCTTGGAAAGAAATCAGTGTTGCATTGGGTGCTGAACAATTCCTTGCCCATCCGGCACATCAGCTGCGCCATCTCTTCTATGCGCTGCGGCTCATCATGACATATGCGTGAAAGGGATTTCTTATCCTTTATGCGGTCCGATATGGTTGCGTACAGGTCACCCACACGTACCATCTCATGCATCTTTGGTGTTGGTAGCCCCAGATTCGCAACAGCCTTGGAAACATCATACTCATGCTTTACAAACTCCAGTGTGTTTATCTGCTTTTTATCTACTTTCAGAATCAAATCCGGTTGAGACGGATTCTCATACGTGGTTCCGTTGCCGCCTTGCCCAACTTGAGTCCAAGCGCTCAAATCAATGACTCTATACTCACTCATAAGTTTTTAAAGTCCTTTTTACAATGATGAAAATGTAACTACATCAATAATATATAAACCAGGATACAATCTCTTTTGACACAAGACGCATTTTCCATATTCGTCAGAGCGGTTATTCAAGATAACGTGCTTTCAGAGTAAGGATGTCCTGGTCAGTGAGGCCTATGGGGCCTTTCAGGTAGGTCTCCATTGAACCGTATTCCCGGTCAATGCTGTCAAGAGCCTTAATAAAATTGTCTGTGTTGGCTCCAAGAAATGATTTGACGGTTGAAATCTCTATTTCCTTGCCTCCCATAAGGCGTACATTGCGGCAGCATCGGCGGACATCTTTTTCATAAACGCGGTTGGTGGCATCAAAATCGGCCACGATAGTATCCCTGTCAGCTCCTAAGGTTGCCAGAATTAGGGCCGATGCAAATCCGGTGCGGTCTTTTCCTTGCGTGCAGTGATATAGGACGGCACCCTTCTCTGTTTCCAGAATGAGGCGGAAGAACTGTTTGAACTGTTCCCGGCAATCCGGGTCATTGATGAGGTTGGGGTACATCTGCTGCGCAATTCTTTGTGCCATTGAATTGAACGCGGCCATTACCATGAATTTCTTTACGTCAAACTGCTTGTTGCCGGTAAATAGCCTTTTCTCGTCTTCTGTAGCCTGGGATACCAGTTTTCCGCTGGCATCTATCATAAGGCAGATGTATTCCGCACCGGGAACCATGCGGTCAGTCTTTCCCTTTTTCTCAATATCTTTCCTGAAATCTATGACCTTGGCTACCGGAAGTGAAGAGAGATACTCCAGATCCGCATCGGTGGCATCGGCCAGATGGGCGGCGCGGATGAGTAGTCCGTCACGGAGCTTGCGTCCGTCCTGCATTATATAACCGCCCAGGTCACGTGCGTTTACAATGCCTTTGACCGGGATGAACTGCTGTTGGAATTCTGAAATAGTAATTCGCATAAGATCAATTTTTGTTGCCAATCCAGGTGAGACGGCGCCAGAGTCCTTCAAGCGGACCGCGTTCATGTTTATCGGACCATATCTTAAGCAGACAATACTGGAACACAATCATTCCCAGACCTACAAGTGCAGACCAGGTGGTGCCAAGCGTATTATATAGGCTGAATCCCCATTCGTAGAACAGCAAGCTGCCCAGAACAGACTGCATCAGATAGTTGGTCAGACTCATGCGGCCAAAGAATCCCAGTTTGCCGAACGCATTGCGGAACCCCTGGAACCTGTACCACAAGAGTACTCCCACTGCAAGAATTAGCATGAGTATGGCCAGATTCCACATGGGGCGAATAAGGTCATCATACTTTCCGAAATCGGTGAATGCTCCTGTTAGTACCAATACGGCCGAAATAGCCAGGATGATTCTCCAGACCTTAAGGTTGGAACCTTCATTATAGAACAGGCGTAGGCGACCAAACAGTAATCCCAGATAGAACAGACCCAGAGTCTGTGTGATACGTCCGTGGAACCAGAACCATCCTAAGGTGACGGTTATGCCGTATCTAAGATTGGTCACCACTGAGTGACAGAAGGTGTCGTGTCCCTGCATGAGTTTGAAATAACCCATGTCTACCCATCGGGAGTCAGGATGCCAACCTACAGCATGTGAGTAAATCTCCAGTGGCTGTATGAGAAGGATTATGGTTATAGCCCATAGCCATCGGTTGTTAAGATAGCCGGCCGGAATGAGCAAAAGGCCTAGTACGGAGTATGTAATGAGAATGTCGCCGTCGTAGAAGCAGACGTTCAGTACGCCGAACAGGAAGAGCAGCAACATACGCCAGGCAAAACGGGCGGAGAAATCCTTGCCCTTCTGCTCCTGGTTGTCACGCATGATGAAGAAACTGAGTCCGAAAAGAATGGCGAATATTCCGTACATCTTGCCCGATAGCAATGCCTGCAGTACATTGAATACCGTTCCGTCGCATGGAAGCGTATACTTTATGTCACGTGCAAACGTGTTGAAATGCTCCACGGAGTGAAACAGTATGATTCCGGCTACTGCCAGCCCTCGTAATGCATCGGCTACCTCAATGCGGCTGTTCTTAAGTCCTTGGGTCTTGTACATATCTGATTAGAATTAGGAATGAACTGTCTTTTATATCGGCAAAATTAACTATATTCGTGCAGAAATTAAGGCTAACCAACTAAACTTAATATGAAAAGAAAACTTATTGCTATGGCGGTGATAGCATCACTGACCATCGGGGCTACCGCTGCCAAGCCCGTCAAAGCACCTGCAGGCGGCAAGAAAATCAGTAACGAACTTATAGGAATCTTCTTTGAGGATATCAGTTCATCGGCCGATGGCGGTCTCTGCGCTGAGCTTATCCAGAACGGTTCTTTTGAATTCAGCCCGTCTGAGCGTGACGGTTGGGGCCCCGGTACCGCATGGCGTTCAGTGCGCCCCGGACACTCGCTGGGTTACATCGAGCCCCGTCAGCAGGATCCTATCCATCCCAATAACCCCAACTACATGCGTCTGAACATTGAGCGTGTGGGTATGTATTATGACTATAACGGTTGGACTGGCGTTGGAATCCAGAATGACGGTTATGACGGCATACTGCTCAAGGGCGGTGACAAGTATGATTTCTCTGTGTTCCTGCGCAACCCCGACGACAAGGACAAGGAGGTTCGTGCAGTGCTGATGGTTCCCGGACGCGGATTCCGTGCACAGGCTACCGTTTTGGCCGATACCACCTTCACCGTTTCAGGTAAGGAGTGGAAAAAATATGAGTATACTCTGACCGCAGCACAGGATTGCCCCAACGCATCACTGCAGCTGCTCTCACTGACCACGGGTGTGCTGGATATAGATATGGTTTCACTCTATCCTCAGGATACCTATAAGGGTCATGGCCTCCGTAAGGACCTGGCTCAGGCGCTGGTTGATTTGAATCCCAAGTTCATGAGATTCCCCGGCGGTTGCGTGGTACATGGCGGTGGTGACGGATTCTGGGATACATATCGCTGGAAAACAACCGTCGGCCCAAAGGAGACACGTAAGGGCATAAAGAACACATGGGGTTACCATCAGAGCATGGAAATGGGTTATTTTGAGTATTTCCAGTTCTGCGAGGATGCAGGTATGGAGCCTCTGCCCATTCTGCCTTGCGGTGTAAGCTGTCAGGGCACCAACGGCGGTTGGAATATGCGTACACAGGCTCAGGATGCCGTTCCCATGGAGGATATGCAGGAGTGGGCCGATGAGGCTCTTGACCTGATAGAGTGGGCCAACGGTCCTGCCGATTCCAAGTGGGGTAAGGTTCGCGCCGATGCCGGTCATCCGGAACCCTTCAACCTCAAGTATCTGGGTCTGGGAAATGAGGAGAAGATAACCCCTGAGTTTGAGGAACGTTTCAAGTTCATATATGACCAGGTTCGCGCCAAGTATCCTGAGATTGTTATTGTAGGTACCGCAGGTCCTGGCTCACATCCGGGAAACGGTGACTATGAGGAGGGTTGGAAGTTTGCTACACAGCTTGAGGTGCCCATTCTGGATGAGCACTACTATGAGCAGCGCAACTATTTCCTTACCAGCCGTCAGTATGACAACTATCCCCGTGACCGCAAGACCAAGGTCTATCTGGGCGAGTATGCCGCCAAGGACAAGAAGCTTATAGATGCCCTTGCCGAGGGTCTTTACCTATTGCATGTGGAGCGTAACTCTGACGTTGTGGTAATGACCTCATATGCCCCGCTGTTTGCCCGCAAGAACACCAACAACTGGAATCCGGACCTGATCTATTTTGACAACGAGCGTCCGTTCCTTACCTGCAGCTATTACGTTCAGCAGATGTTCGGCCAGTCCAGCGGAGACTACTTCTATGGTGACTGCGTAAAGTTTGACCGTGCCGATGACAACCTGCTTGGCCAGTCCGTAGTTCTTGACACCCAGGCCCGCAAACTTTATCTCAAGGTTTGCAACGCCGGTGAGAACGCAGCCAAGGCTACAATTAACCTCTCTCGTTTCAGCGGATTCAAGAGTGTGACCAAGACCACGATTTCAGGCCAGCCTAACGATGAGAACGGTTTCGATGCACAGCCCATAGCTCCTGTAACAGAGGATGTAAAGCTCAAGAGCAAGACTACTCTTGATGTGGAGCCGTACTCCATCACCCTTTACACTATCAACCTGTAAAACAGATAACCATTGACTTGATAAAAAAAGAATGAGCCGGGCTTCACAGTCCGGCTCATTCATACTTTATAACCCTAAACTTATGAAAATCTTATATAAGTGCTTTATCTTGCTATTCTGTTGTTGAAGTATTCCATTGATACGCTGTTCATTGCAACCTCGTTCTGAGCGGTAACCAGGATCTCGCTGAACATATCGGTGTAAGCCTCC
>CADCBO010000027.1 GCA_902799685.1 uncultured Bacteroidales bacterium | reverse complement strand
TCCGAAAGACCAACCTCTGTCAACTCCTTGACGGGAGCGCCCAGCAACTTGATGTCCAGACCTTTTCGTAAACGAATGATTTCTGCCATTTTGTTGTTAGTTGAATATATAGTTTAATATTATTCAAATTTTCGGGCGCAAAATTACTAATAAAACAAGTAACTTAAGATATAATAAATCAAAAAAGCAAAGGCAGTTATCAACAACACCGATTATCTGCCATTTCATCGGCAAATACGCGGAAAGTTTGAAAAATTTGTTAAAAAAGCTTATAAATTAATTTGAAAATTGTGGAAAACTTTCGTGACGATACCGATTTTGATAAGATTTTATACTATATTTTTGCGACAGATGAAGACGGGAAAAGTCTTACATATTATCCTGGTGGCCCTGATTGCGCTATTCATGACAGGCCATTTCCTGCTGAACAACAAAAAGATCCAGCAAAAGGCGGCGTCTCATGTCGTCAAGATTGCCCAGTCCGCATTGGGAACCGATGTCAGTGCCGGCAGCGTTAAATTCATCTACCCGTTTGGCATCGCCATTGACGACATGACAGTCTATGACCTTAATGATGACACACTGGCACATGCCGTCTCGGTCTCAATGAGACTCAAACCTCTCCAGTTGCTCAGAAAAAAACTGAGTATAACCAGCATAAGGCTCAACACCCCCAGCATCCACCTGAACAAAGACAGTATCGGAGCTGAGCCCAACTATGCGTTCATCACTTCACTGTTTGAAGGAGGAGGTTCCACGCCCATGACATTCAGGGCCAATTCCGTGCTTGTAAGGAACGGCTCGTTAAGCTATGACATCAAATCGGCCGAGCAGACTGACAGTATCTTCAATCCTAACCACATTGGAGTGAGCGGACTTACCGCCAACCTGTCACTCAAGTCCATCAGTCAGGATTCCATAGCATTCATAATAAGGAAGTTCACCTTTGCCGAGCAATCGGGATTCAAGCTTTCAAAGGCCAAGGGTGCCGTAACGGTGGGCAAGGACTTTACACATGTAAACGGTCTGCAGCTCTCCACTCCGGGCAGCAACTTTGAGATTGATAACCTGATGGCAATGGCCGGACTCAATGGAAAAATTGACGGAATCCCTGATTTCACCGCAAATCTCAAGGCATCAGTGACCGGAAGTGACTTCAAGGCTCTCCTGCCACAGACAGCTGGCATGACTGACTGCATAGATATTGACCTGAATTGCTCCAGCCAGGACAAGTCACTCAGACTTAATAAGTTGAGCGCACATGACCGCAGTTCGGCAATCAACCTGAACGGTTCCGGAACCGTATTTACTGGAACAAGTCCTCTTATAAAAGGATGCCAGGGGCTTACGGCAAACGTGTCGTTCGGTAAGAACCTGCCTGAATGGATTGAAGACCAGCTGAGCGGATTCGGGATTACCGTCCCCGAACAGTGCCGGAATCTTGGCGACGGTTCTCTCAAGCTTTCCATGAACAGTTTGTCCGGCAAGCTGGAATCCGATTTGTCACTGACCTGTCAGGCCGGCGAGGCCAAAGGCCATATCAAAGGTGCCGGCGGAGCCTATCAGGCATCTCTTGAAGGCAAGGACATTATGCTTGGTACGATAATCGGCAACGATGACCTGGGATCATGCACTCTTACCGCCAATGCCGATATCACAAAAGAGGGCCACGATTACTCTGGCACTCTCAAAAGCAACATAAATTCCTTACAGTACAAGGGATATGACTACCATGACATAGCATTGAACGGGACCTTATCACCTGACAAGATTGTATCGGACCTGAGTTTTGCAGACAGGAACGGAAAAATAAAAGTGGATGCGGACATAAGGACCAAAGGTACACCTGCATATGAACTCAACCTGAATGCAGACAACGTCAATCTGGCGGCCTACCATATATCCGGAAAAGACAGCATGGCTGTTTCGGGCGGCATCAAAGCCAAACTGGAAGGAAAAGACCTGGATAATCTGACCGGCAAGTTCACATTGGACAACCTAGTTTACACAGACAGAGAGGGTGACTGGAAACTGGACAACATCACTGCCAGTCTGGGGAAAATGAATGAGAACAACAGGGTTATATCAATATATGGTGATTTCCTCACAGTATCCATAGTAGGTGACTATAACATCACTTCAATCCCCTACTCACTGTCCAGAGCCACCGGAGATATACTTCCCACTATCGGCAAGCTGGTATCCGACAAGTTGAACGCCACTTCGTCCACACGTCCCAACAAATTCGTCCTGGATGCCAACATTGACAACACCGACCTGCTGGAGCATGTATTCCATCTGCCCGTAAGCATCGATGAATCGGCTAGGATCAACCTCTCATTCAATGACGTTGACAGCATATACAATGCCCGTATTGTAGTACCTGACATTAACATAGCACAGGAGGAACTGACAGAGTTCCTTATGGTGTTCAACTCCGCCGAAGGCACCGGCAGGTCCGAAATCTCCGGACGCTACGGCACCCGGGAAAAGGGATTCACCGACATCAACGCCTCACTCCTGGCGTTTGAGGATATAGTAAGAGGTAATTATAACTGGCAGAACGATGCCGGCGACATATCGGGTAAGGCCAAGACTCTGTCCCAGTTCTTCAGGTATGACAAGAAGCAGGGACTCAAGTCAATGACACTTATCGACTCTACGAACATCATTGTCAATGGTGTTCCATGGCGCATTGCCATAACCGACATCCGTACCGACAATGGCAAAGTCACCGTAACCGGACTTAAGGCCCGTAATGACAACCAGTATCTGTCACTGGACGGCATTATTTCAGCTGACTCCACCGATGTACTCAAAATGTCCCTGCGCAACATTGACCTGTACCGCACCCTTTCACTCCTCCATATCAATTCCATCCAACTGGGCGGAATCGCATCAGGCAACCTGTCAGTTGCAGGTATTACTGGCAGTCCGTCGTTCTATGGATCATTCTCGGTGGATAACTTCATGTTCCTTGACTCATATCACGGACACCTGGAGGCCACATGCTATTGGGATGAAGTAATGAAGCGGATAATGTTGACAGGGCACATGTCAGAAAGAGGCATTTCCAACACCACGCTGACCGGATACTATATACCCAAGGACAAAACGATAGACGTCAGCATTGATGCCGGCCGCACAGACCTGCATTTCCTGAACAAATGGACCGGCGGCGTCTTCAAGGAACTGAGCGGACGCGCAATCGGCAACCTACGTATTTTCGGAACCCTACCCAATCTGGACATGGAAGGCCAGACCATAATAGAAAACGGCAGGTTCGTGCAGTCTGCCGTAAACTCCACATTCATCATAAAAAGAGATACACTCTGGTTTGAACCTGGAAGAATGCTCTTCAGAAACGTCCAGTTCTATGACGAGTACGGACATGACGGAGTGATGAACTGCGTCATCAACCACAACCATTTCTCAGACTGGAGAGTGAACATGACAGCCAATGTGTCGGACATGATGGTCTTCTACCAGCCGGCAACCGACAAAAGCAGTTTCAACGCAAGAGTATATGCCAACGGTGCCCTGCAACTCCTTTACAACAAGCAAAGGGGGCTTGGAGTAAGCGTAAACGCCAGGACATCGCCTGGCACGCGTCTTGGATTCAGGTCAAATTCCGGCACTGTAGCCGACTACACTTTCCTGACCATTGTTGACCGTGGAACAGTAAAGTTGAATGAAGAGTCCCTGAATACCATCATACCTGAAAAAAACAAAAAAGGGAACTACACTCTTGACCTTAACATAGAATGTACGGAAGATGCCATAATTGACATGTCTATGAGTTCCCTTTCCGGCTACCTGCGAGGTAACGGCAATATTTCTGTCAAATTGAATCCTACGGACGGACCTTCACTGAACGGCATCTACAATCTCAGTCACGGACAATGTACCCTGTCCGTCGAGGACCTTATACGCAAGAACTTCACCTTGATGGAGGGAAGTTACGTAAGGTTCAACGGAGCTCCTCTGGATACGGAACTGAACATCCAGACATACCACAATGTCAATTCCGTCTCGATATATGACCTTGACCCCAGCGCATCATCAAACAACAACGTACGCGTACGTTGCCTTATGGACATAACAGGTTACGCATCAAATCCGCAACTGTCGTTCAATATAGACATGCCTGCAGGAACTCCCGAAGAGAAAGCAATCCTGAATAACGCGATAGCTACAGAGCAACAGCGCAACACACAGTTCATGTACCTGCTTGCCATCGGCCGTTTCTACACATATGATGTGAATTCCGGACTTGCCAACGGTCTCACTCCCAGCACCATGGAGTCATTGGTCAATTCTACGGTCAGCGGCCAGATAAACAATCTGCTTGCACAAGTCTTTGACAACGACAATGTATCTATTTCCAGTAATCTGAGTGCCAGCAGTTATCTTTCGAACGATGCTACAAACCTGAGCAACAAGGAGCTTGAAGGAATACTGGAGGCCAGGCTTCTCAATAACCGCCTGCTGGTGAACGGAAACTTCGGCTATAGGGAAAATACCATTAACAACACCTCAAACTTCATTGGTGACTTTGAGGTAAAATATCTTCTCCTGCCCCGTCAGGGAATAAGCATTAAAGGCTACAACAAGACAAATGACAAGTACTTCTCAAAAGCCACTCTTACCACCCAAGGCGTAGGACTGGTCTTTGAGAGGGATTTCTGATCCAATAAACAATCTCCTCTGCACAGGTAAATCCGGAACTACTGTTCCACAAACTGCTTGGCCTTGGTAAGGGTATCTATTGTTGCCGTCTCATCCTTACCCAACGTGTAATATATCTTGATGAATGCAGCATCCTTGAGAAAATCCACATGACCCACCTCAACATTATCTACCTTGATGCCGATACGCTTCTCCAGGTCAGCAATCAGCTCTGCCCTGCGCTCGGGAACTATCAGTTCAATACGGTCATAGAGAACCAGCTTGGTTGACGTATGCTTGAGCATACGGCCGCTCTCCAGCACCCAGATAAGCAGTATAACAAGAATATTTGAGACCACAGTCACCACCAGGCTACCCACTGCCAGTTCATAATGCGGATTATCGGTGACGTTGCCCACAACCTTGTAAATTGTGGCCAGACCGTTCATTGCAGCCAATGCTATTATCACGAACAGATAGGTCATCTCACGGATAGGCACTGTCTCCGTACGATATCTTATCACGCCGAATATGGCGAACAGTCCAAGTGTCAGGCCCACTCCTATCTCCACATTACCCATAATGTACAGGAGCATAAGCATGGCTGTAGAGAAAACCATGAACGTGAAGTAGTAATCCCTGCGACGGCTCTTCCTGTAATAGAAGAACTGCACCAATATCCAACAGACCACCAGATTCAACAGGAACCTTATGGCCAGTTCCGTCATACTCTGCGTGGTAGTCATCATTGCATCGGTTATACTCTGGACATCGAATATGTCCTCATCGGCGATGTTGTAGTCGCCCAGTTCCTGCATTGAAATCATTTTGCGGTTATGTTTTGGTTTATAATCTTCTCTATCTTGCGTACCTTGAGCCTGAACCTGCCGGGCCTGATGTCAGGCTCGGTAAGAGTAACGGCTATGCAGTATTTGCTCACTCTCAAAGGTTTTACGCGGTGAGCCATGAAAATCTCTTTCATACGGCTTGAAGCCCTACCATCCTGCTTAAGCTCGATTATGACGGCATTCTTGAGCGTTGCCGAAATCCCGGTCCTTGCGTTCTTGAAAACCAGGCTTGTATCAATTGTAAGCCTCTCGGTCATGGAAGGATTGACCAGAGTGATCCTGTTGAACTGCGTCTCCAGCACAGGTGACAACTGGTCCTTGGTGAAAGCCGAATGGCGTGCCAGGTATTCATTGGCATCGGAATCTGTCCTGAAATCACTGAATTCATCGACAGAAATCCTAGTACGTTTCTTGTTGGTACGTCCCTTGTTGTTCTTTCGTTTTATCTCAAGGAATGCCAGTCCCGATGACAGATATGTCCTTGTCCTGACCTTCTGACGTACCAGCTTTCCGTTGCGGTGATCCTGGAACATTTTCAGGTCATCGGTATCAAAATACATTGAATCATACGGATTGATCCTGTTGCCGTCCGTCACTAGCACCCTGTACCCGGAAGCTTGGGCATCATGCAGGATTTCCAGCAACGTAGCCTGGTCAGTAACATACTTGGAATCGACGCGGTTCATCAGCTTGACGGAGTCCATCTCCTCAAGCGTGACCGGCCTGAATGATGCCAGAGCCTCTGCAAAAGATACGCTAGCGTTGTCAGGCATCCTGGGTTATATATTCAAAAACTTTCATTGATTTGAGTTTTCCTTTGGCATCATAAGTGTATTGTGTCTTCTTCTTGCCAAATTCATTATACTCAAACTTCTTGTAATTGTCCAGATTATTGTGCTCGTCATAGACCATCTCGGTAATGACCTTACCATTCTGGTCATATTCATAGCGCTTGCGCCATTTCTGGCCGCTTACGCCATATTCTATCTCTTCTATCTTCTTGCCGTCGGGATTATAGGTAGTGACATGATCCAGTATCTTCTTGTTGGTACGCACATCCGTGTTCCACTCCTTGACCACCAGATTCTTCTTGTTGATTTTCTGGGTTTCATCCTGAGCTACAGTCAGAGCCGGAATCAGCACAAAGGCAAAAAGGGAAATGATAAGTTTTCTCATTTTTTGGAGAGTTTACAATAGTTAGTATATAGTAATTAGTCCTATTCGTGACATTAGTTAAATCCGAAGACGGTACAATCCTCTTTTCCGGGAACTGTACCGTCTTATTCAGAATCAATATGAGCGGGCAAACAGCACGCGGCGTGCTGCGGGTTTGCCGCTATAGACATCGGTACCCGGCTCCTCCTTCATACCGAAAGGCAGGCAACGGATGGTAGCCTTGGTCTCCTCCTTAATTTTAGCTTCGGTCTCAGCTGTGCCGTCCCAGTGAGCCAGGACAAAGTAACCGGCCTCTATCTTCTCCTTGAACTCGTCATATGAGTTAACCTCAACCATGCGTGCATCACGCCATGCCTTGGCCTTCTCAAAGATTGCAGTCTGCATATCGTCAAGCATATTCGGGATTAGCTCCTCCAGACCCTCAAACGGAACGGTCTCCTTCTCAAGGGTGTCACGGCGCATGATCTCACATGTGCCGGCCTCAAGATCACGCATACCCAAGGCAACGCGAACAGGAACACCCTTAACCTCGTAGTCGGCAAACTTGAATCCGGGACGCTTGTTATCGGCATCGTCATACTTGACGCTGATTCCTTTCTTACGCAAAGCCTCCACCAGAGTATTAACCTTAGCGCTTATCTGTGCCAGGTCATCGGCATTCTTATAGATAGGAACTATCACTACCTGTATGGGGGCAAGCTTGGGAGGCAGCACCAGACCGTTGTCATCGGAGTGAGCCATTATGAGCGCACCCATCAGGCGTGTCGATACGCCCCAAGATGTAGCCCATACATACTCCAGCTTGTTCTCCTTGTTGATGAACTGTACGTCAAAAGCCTTGGCAAAGTTCTGACCAAGGAAGTGTGATGTACCGCACTGCAGAGCCTTGCCGTCCTGAGTCATGGACTCAATGGTATAGGTATCAAGGGCACCTGCAAAACGCTCGGTCTCGGACTTGACGCCACGGACTACCGGAACAGCCATATAGCCCTCTACAAAGTCTGCATAAACCTGCTGCATGCGGCGTGCCTCCTGCTCTGCCTCCTCACGGGTGGCGTGTGCGGTATGGCCTTCCTGCCATAGGAACTCGGCTGTACGCAGGAACAGACGCGGACGCATCTCCCAACGCATTACGTTAGCCCACTGGTTGCACAGGATAGGCAGGTCACGGTATGACTTGATCCAGTTCTTGTATGTTGCCCAGATGATTGTCTCGGATGTAGGACGTACTATCAGCTCTTCCTCAAGCTTGGCTGCGGGATCCACAATTACACCACTTCCGTCCTCTGCGTTCTTGAGACGGTAGTGAGTCACTACGGCGCACTCCTTGGCAAAACCCTCCACGTGCTCGGCCTCGCGGCTCAGATATGACTTTGGTATAAGCAACGGGAAGTATGCATTCACGTGACCGGTCTCCTTGAACTTATCGTCAAGGGTACGCTGTATCTTCTCCCATATTGCATAACCGTAAGGCTTTATGACCATGCAGCCGCGTACGGGTGCCTGCTCGGCAAGGTCAGCCTTAACTACCAGTTCATTATACCACTGCGAGTAGTTCTCGCTCCTTTTTGTAAGGTCTTTCAGTTCTTTTGCCATATCCTAAGATTTTTCGGAATGCAAAGGTACACAAAAGGGACGGTTCTCTCTGTGTTATCAGCAAAAAAATCCAATTAGTTGAATTCTTATCCGATAACACAGAGAGAACCGTCCCTTTTGTGCGGGCATCATTCATATTCCAGAAAACGGTTGTTATAGAATGCTTCCCTAAGCACTATCTGCGGCAGGTTCTCCAGATCTTTTAATGAACGGCAGTTCTTGAACGCGAACCGGTTCACTCTGGCCGCCTTTTTGGGCAAGCTCAATGAGATAAGGTTCTCGCAATCGTTAAACATGTAAATACCTATTACATTGTCATCAGGTACATAACACAATGCATAGACATTGCCTTCCATGTCCCGTTCAAGATTCATCCCAACCAGTTTGTCGTTGCCTTCACTCCTAATGGCCACCCAGTCTTCATCGTTCACATCGGACAGCACATAATCATACAGTGAATCCACCTCCACATCTTTGACTTGTCTGGAAACGGTTATTTCATCCCCCCTGACTGTGGCATAAGGCTTACCCCCTTTAATGGTGGCCCCAGAAAGGTCCAGATGCATGAGTGAACCTATCCTGCCATTGGATATTCTTTTAACAGAGGCTCCGGCCATTGTTCGGATTAACTGGATGTCATCACCGTCAATGGAGCCCGATACACTCAATGATGTAATCTTCATTATGTCATAGCCGTTCTCCTCCAGTTGTTCACGCAGATGTCCGGCCTTTTTTACCTTAACCATAACCTCACCGGTCATTTCATCCCTGTCCAACGGTTTTATGTAAGTCAGTATTTCACTGAACGGAAGCTGCCATTCAGGTAATGAGGGAAGCACAATGATTCTGTAATATCCGTTACAGTAGCCTTTCCAGCCAAGATTGAAATGCAGGAAATCGCCGTCATACCCGTCACAGACAAAGATATGTTCATCATCGGCCACAATAACCGGGCGTGATGCATCTATCTCTTTATACAACATGGTGAGCATGTCAACATAATCACCCTTTTCAGTCCTTATGCATTGCGGGTCGTATCCCCAGAACAGCAGAAGAGCGGACTTGAAATCACACAGGGAAGTTTTTGTAGCCCAAGGACTCATTCTGGCTCCAAGAGTTGCAGCGCATGACATCATGAGCGCAGCCTTGTCCTCATCGCTTCCACCCCAACTGAAATGATAATCGTCCAGATCTATGGCATATTCATTTCCGGAGTTGGTAGTGAACGTGGCATAACCTTCCGATACTCTGGACGAATGATGGTAGGTCAACACCTCAGCCAGTGCCACCGGACCGCATCCCGCTATACAGTTTACCATACGTCCTCCCCACTCCTCCTGGGGAAACTTGTTGTTGTATGGCGAAGCCTGATCATAATTAAGGTCTCCCAGCAAAGGTGCTACCCCGCCAGGAACAAGCTCAAATCCAAGCATGTCTATGCCTTTATAGACTATGTTTCTTTTACGGAGTTCCTTGAGCTGATAATCATAGCGCTCCATTATGTGATAGACGGAATTGTCCTTTTGTTTATCCACGCCGTTCCACATGGAGTTGCCTATTCCGTAAGCCAGTATAGGGTTGGACAGATACTGGTCATATGGGCTTGACGCAACTATGACAAATGATTTTTCCTCATTATCAGAGAAAGCCTTGATAGTCTCCGTACCATACTTATATGTCAGGTTCTTTGACTTTAGTCCCTGCTGTGACAGAAAATCCCGGGCTAGTGTCCACTCATTTCCATATTCCGCGTCAAGCTGAACATTTATCAGCAATGTATCCGAATACACAGGCTCATTATTTAACTCCACATTCATAAAGGTAGCCAGTTCACCGCACCCCTTTACCAGAAAAGTGGCAGTATAAATCCTTCTGTTCCAGTTTCCTTCCAGTTTTTCTTCATTCTGGATCGGTGGTCTTACCAGCGTGGCCCCTTCCATTCTGACATTATCGGACGAATATGAGAAACCATATGTGATTTTGTAATCAATTGTAAAAACCACATGGACGGTGTCACCTTGATAGACGGTATCCTCCACAGCATAGACGGTAAACCTGGGCATATCATCCTGTGCTGAAGACAGGAATACAGCCATCAATAAAAAGGGCAAAACAATAATGCGTCTTATAATGTTACAGTCGCTTTTAAAAGACATCACGCCAACATGAATCAGTAATTACACGTTTCGGGTGCAAACCTACATAAAAAACATGAAAAAATGGTACAAGATGGAATACTGTCCTTTTTCATTCCTGTTTAATCCGCTTGACCACCCGGCAGGGATTTCCTGCCGCCACGCAATCCGATGGGATATCACGTATTACTATGCTGCCGGCGCCTATCACGGTGCGGTCACCTATGGTAACGCCCGGGCAGATGGTTGAGTGGCCCCCTATCCAGCATCGTTCCCCTATGTGTACCGGGCGGCAGTTCTCCCATACGTCACGTTCATCGGCGTTGATTGGATGCTCGGCGGTATAGATGTGCACTCCGGGAGCGATCAGGGTTCCACGACCTATATAGACACCGCCGCCGTCAAGTATGGTACACCCAAAGTTGATAAATACACCCTCACCCGCATGAATCAGATTGCCATAGTCACAATGGAACGGAGGCTCCACAAAAATATCCGGGGCGCAGTTGGGCAACAGTTCATGTGTAATAGCAGCCATGGTATCCTCATGATACTCTGTTATGTTCAATCTGCGCAACAGCTTCTTGACTTCATCGCGCCATGCGCGCATCTCGGGTGTATGGGCATCATAATGCCCTCCACTCATCATACGGCGCAGTTCATCCTGCAACGCAGGGTTCTGTTCCAGCTCTTCCTTTTTAGTCATCAGTAATATCCGATTTATTATCCATACTTACTCAAGAGTGAGTGTGCTGACAAGACGGTCATAGCGTGAACCGCGCTGACGATAGTAAAGAAGAATAAGATATTCATTCTTGGTTTCATACCAGTCACCCTCTGTGGGCTTTGTCTGACCTGTAGCTTCTCCGTCCGGAACCCAAAGGTACTGATAGTCATACGCACCCTGCTTAAGCAGGACTATGGCCTCATATTTACCGGTAAGACTGTTATAATCCATCAGGTATTTCCTTACCGGGGTTCCACCGGTGAAATGGCCTGAAACATACAAATGACCATCGCCCAAAGGTTCACTAGTAAGACTGAAATGCACGAACATATAATCAGCCTCCGTATCGCTGTCAGCAGCCTGATTATAACGTATCAGATAGCGGCCGTTGTGGTCATAGTCAAATTTGTAGGCGTGGCGTCGCGTTTCCTCCATCAGGGACACATGGTAATACGGGTCGTGGAAACTCACCCTGTCCACATTACGGAAATAGTCATACATGTTGACCACCTCAAACCTGCGGAACTCGTTGCCGGCCGGGAAAATAAGCTCCCGGCAATGTTCGTAAGTAAGTTTCCCGCCAGAATCATATGTGGGATGCGGGTTGATGACAGCATTGTCAAAACGACGGTTCTGCAAGATTACTGTATATATCTCCTTGTCCGGATCCCTTACGGTCAAGCCATTCTGAATGACTGTCATATCCAGCTGTTGGTGTGCATTGTGCGTATCTATATCCGTGTTGCCGCTTACTGTCGCAGACAGGTTGTGCATGCCTTCCGAAACCAGGAACCTGAACCATGCCACCTCCCTGCCGTCTTCACGTATTGAAAGGCGGTAGTTGCCTGAAAGCTTGAGGTTAACATCATCATTCGGCAAAGTCAGAGTGTAATGAGTGTAGTCAAATGTGGTATTCATGGAGTTCTCCCACTCATCTATAGGCTGGTCATTGAAACCGTCCATATATTCTGACTCAATCAGGTCAGATGATTTCCATTGGGAGTCACAATGTGTAACATGATATGTAAAACGATGATATTCATGTGACATCTCATCAAAGGAGAACTCTATGGTCTCATCAGTTCCAAGTGCAATCAAAGGCGCGCGTTCCCATTCACCGCATGATATTACCCTTAGGGTGTTGATACGGTCCGACGCGCTGCCAAACCACTGGGCACCTGCCCGTAGCGGAACAACTGCCAGTACCGCAAGAATCCGGATTCCTAATTGGCCTATATTCCTCATAACAAAGTAATCACACTATAACTATGCGGCTGCAGGCTGTAATGTTAAATGACAACCTGACCGAATTCTCAAATATAGCGGTTTTATTAATTGTATATATGGTTTCTCTTTGCATTTATTGTAAAAATTGTAAATTTGCATAGTTATCGACATCCTACAAAAGAAAAGAATCATTCAAATACTAACCTTAAAAATTCATTGTATGAAAAGAATTCTTACAGCAGCCTCTTTGCTGATTGTATTGTGTATTCCTGCTCTGGCTCAGGAACTGAACAATTTCTCAAGAGGTCGTCAGCAGGTGGTTTCACCCGAAATCAACGGTGACAAGGTCACTTTCCGTCTTAATGCCAACTACGCTACCCAAGTTAATCTCCAGGGCAACTGGATGGAGAACGGTAGCATACCCATGCGTAAAGGACAGAACGGCGTTTGGGAGATAACAGTTGACACCCCATCGCCCGAGATTTACACCTACAACTTTGTTGTGGACGGCGTTTCGGTAAACGATCCCCAGAACTATATGGTACAGCGTGACGGTACACGCTATCTCAACATGCTCATGGTTCCGGGTGAGCGTACCGAGAACTATTTTGAGGCTAATCAGCGCGGAACCGTTACATACCGCTGGTATGACAGCAAGATACTGGGCATAAACCGCCGCGTCACCGTCTATACTCCTTACGGATATGAGACCAGCGGCAAGAAATACCCTGTGCTCTACCTCCTTCACGGAGCCGGTGGCGATGAGGAGGCCTGGACATCAATGGGACGCACCGCACAGATACTGGACAACCTTATCGAGAAGGGACTGGCTCAGCCTATGATTGTAGTAATGCCCAACGGAAATCCCGGTCAGCAGGCTGCACAGACTTTGGGTCTGCCAGAGAAACAGATTGACCGCCGTGATCCAGCTATGGCCGATGCCTACGTAAAGAGTCTCTGCACAGAGATTGTGCCTTTCATAGAAAAGAACTTCCGAGTAATCGCAAAGCCTGAATCGCGCGCCATAGCAGGTCTTTCTATGGGTGGAGGCCATACCATTACCGCCACCAACCTCTATCCCGCCATGTTTGACTGGATCTGCCCGCTTTCAGCTGCAGGCAGTTCAACCCCGGAGCAGATTACCGCACTCAAGAAGGCAGGCGTAAAACTCTATTTCCTGGCCTGCGGAACAAGTGATTTCCTGTGGGATACATCAGTAACCCTTGACAAGACCATGACTGACTGCGGTCTGGAGCACACATTCTACAAGTCAGAAGGAGGTCACGTATGGGCCAACTGGCGACTGTACCTGAACACCTTTGCACAACTGCTGTTCAAGTAAAAAACCACAAAAACAAGAACGGTTCCTATTGACTTCAGGAACCGTTCTTGTTTTTGTCTGTTTTGCAGACAGAATATACATCTTATTTCTTATATATGACTGCCTCTCCAATATACAGTTTGCCGTCACCAAGATAAACTTTATTCGAGGTAGGTGTCGGAGAATATGTAGTCTTAGTCCATTTCTCTGCTTCAAAAGTATCAGGATTTACTGTTGAATATGTATAGACAGTCTTATTATTGCCGTCAACACCTGTCTCAAAAGAATACCAAAGATCACTAGGAGTCTGTGAAAGGACATTCTTGCTGACCGACCAGGTGCCTGTCTGCTTCATTCCCACAAGTCTGCCGCTTTCCGTCCATACATTGTATGAAGTGTAATTGTTTCCGTCAAACATCACACGCGTGCGAACATTTCCTTCTTCATCGTATCCTTCCCATTTCCCTTGGATGCTGGATGTAGTCAGATTCTGATCCAATCCTTCACGGAACAATATGGTTGGAAAACCATAGTCTCCTCCGCCCATAAAATAGTCACCGTAAATCTCTATCGAAAGAATTCCCGGATTAATCTCAAAGACCTTGCAGGTTCGTATTCCGTCATAACCTTGAGGAGCATCAGTATGTTTAAGTTCTTCTGATTCCATACTATAGTCCTGTTCATAGTACTCTGATATGTTCATCTTGATTTCTTTGCCGGAATAGGTGTATTTTCCCGTATCCTTCATACGATGAATACCTTCCCACTGCCAAACATAAGTACCGTCTTCATTGAATGTCACAATCGCATAGTGAGGTGACAATTCAGCATCACCCGCCCATATACCTGTGAGTGAGGAATCTCCTCCTGAGATACTTTTTTCATCATCAGTCTTGTTACATGAAACAAAACCTAGAGTCACCAACGCCGTAAAAGCCAAATAAATAATTCTCTTCATAACACTTGTTGATTTGGTTTGTTTGCAAAAATAAGTAAAAATATCAAAACATACCTGAACATTATGATTTTTTCCATAATGCGTCCATGCGCTCCCTGATTTTCTCCTCCTGGGCATTGTTCTGTGGTTCCCAGAAACGGGAATCCCTGATTTCATCGGGCAGATACTGCTGATTTACAAAATTGCCGGCATAGTCATGGGCGTACTGATAGTTCTCACCGTAACCCAGGTCTTTCATCAATGATGTTGGAGCGTTCCTGAGATGCAGTGGCACAGGCAGATTGCCGGTTTCTCCCACTTTAGCCAAAGCATTAGCTATGCCCATATAGGCCGAATTGCTTTTGGGGCTGGTAGCCAGATAAACGGTAGCCTCCGCCAACGGGATACGTCCTTCGGGCCACCCTATCTTCATAACGGCATCAAATGCGGCATTGGCCAGCAAAAGGGCGTTCGGATTGGCCAGGCCCACATCTTCGGCTGCCGAAATCACCAGACGTCGGGCAATGAAAGCGGGGTCCTCACCTGCCTGTACCATACGGGCCAGCCAGTAAAGCGCAGCATCAGGATCGCTGCCGCGGATAGACTTTATGAATGCCGATATGATGTCATAGTGCATCTCACCGTCTTTGTCGTATGCCAACGGATTCTGTTGGAGACGCTCATTCACGATTTCATCGGTGATTACAACCTTATCTGAACTGTCGGCCTCTACTACAAGTTCCAGAATATTGAGCAATTTACGGGCATCACCGCCTGAGAACCTTAGAATCGCGGTAGTCTCACGCAGTTCTATATTGCGCTGTTTGAGTATTGTATCGGTCTTTATGGCGCGGTCAAGCAGCTTGAGCAGGTCATCTTTTTCAAGTGAATTGAGAACATATACCTGCATGCGTGACAGCAGCGGGCGTATGACCTCAAACGACGGATTCTCTGTGGTAGCACCTATAAGCGTTATATCACCGCGTTCCACTGCCCCAAGCAGCGAATCCTGCTGCGCCTTGTTGAAACGGTGAATCTCGTCAATGAAAAGTATGGGGCTGCCTTTGGTTCGGAAAAGAGGGTTGCTGCGGGCACGGTCTATAACCTCACGCACCTCTTTCACACCGGCCGTAACGGCACTCAGCGTACTGAACGGCAGCTCCAGTCTGGTAGCCACAATCTGGGCAAGAGTGGTCTTACCGGTGCCTGGAGGCCCCCAGAGTATGAATGATGACAGCCTGCCGGAATCAATCATACGGCGCAGCACAGCACCCGGACCAACCAGATGTGTCTGTCCTACGTAATCATCCAGAGACTTAGGTCTCATTCTTTCGGCTAACGGCTGCATTGCTTACAAGACACAGATGTAACAGAGTTTGTACAATGAGAATATCCTCAACTTGGGTTTGGGTCCCAACAGGTTCTTTTCCATACTTTTCTGGAAGAATGCCCAGATAAAACGGAACAACCACCTCATCTTCAGTCTCCTGACCTTGTTGTAATTGGTAAGCAGCTTTGAGCTGTCACCTATCTCATCCTGATGGTCAAAGGCATTCTGAACGGCCTGACGGGTCTTGTTCAGATACGACGCACTGTCATCCAATCCCATATGGGCTAATGGATTGTCAATATGCAGTATGCTAACACCATTTTCCTCAAGTTCATGTCCGAACTGCACATCCTCATATCCGTAACGTACATATGATTCATCGAATCTTATCTTCATGAACACCTCCTTATCAATCAGGAAAGAGAACGATGTGAACCTCAGATAAGGGTTCTGGCTCCTGAAACCTGCAGAACGCTCGTATGCCGCATTTTTCTCATACAGATAACGGAGTTCCGCACCTTTTCCGGGAATTTCATCGGGATGTGTCAGGCCACCGCATACAACAGACGCGCGCACTGATGCCTCCATATATTTCTTAAGGAACTGTTTGTCCTTTACCTCGGCATCGCAGTCCAGAAACAGCAGTTTTTCATACATTGATTCGTCTGCCAGAAGGTTACGTATGGCGGCACGTCCGATGTTATGTGGGAGTCCAATGTAACGGCAGTTTTCATGAGTCTCGGCAACCAGACGACTCTTATCCTGAAGATCCTTGTCTGTTGAGCAGTCATCGGCCACGATTATCTCATATGGAATGCCCAATGTGAGGCCCTGAAAGTGCAGGTCTCTGATCAACCGGGTGCAATCCCAGTTGTAAACCGGTATAAGTATCGATAAAGCTTCCATTAAAAGTGCACGTCGTTTTGCAAAAGTAATTATTTTTGTGACGTGTAAAACAAATAGCGCAATGAATATTGGGCAAAGCGAAAAGGATAGACAGAAAAAAGTTTACAAAACGACATTGATTGGCGGAGCTGTCAATGTAATACTTCTGGCTTTCAAGTTCGTAGCTGGAATCCTGGGACACAGTGCCGCCATGATAGCCGATGCCGTACACTCGCTGTCGGATTTCATAACCGATGTGATTGTACTCATTTTCGTTCATTTAAGCGGCAAGCCACAGGACAAGTCGCACGACTACGGACACGGCAAATATGAGACCCTGGCACTTACCATAATAGGAATTGCATTGCTGATTGTAGCGGTTGGAATATTCACCAACGGCGCTAAGCGGATAATTGCATGGCTCAACGGAGAGGAGCTGGAAACTCCGGGCATGCTCGCGCTCTGGGCCGCTCTCATATCAATACTTCTCAAGGAACTCACCTACCGCTACACCATACACAAAGCCCGACAGTTGAATTCTCCTGCCCTTGAAGCCAACGCCTGGCATCACCGCAGCGATGCTCTCTCGTCTATCGGCACAGCAGTAGGAATAGGTGGCGCCGTTTTGTTGGGCAAGCGTTGGGCGGTGCTTGATCCCATAGCGTCAATCGTAGTCGGCGCGTTTATCGTTAAGGTGGCCATTGAACTTATTCTTCGGGGAATGAGGGATCTGTTGGAGCACTCACTGCCCGATGAGATTGAGGATGAGATAATGCAGATAGCCCAGTCTGAACCGGACGTAATAGCCCCGCATGACCTGCGCACCCGCCGTATCGGCAACCGCTACGCCATAGAGCTTCACATACTCATGAGCGGAAACATCACTTTGGCCAAAGCGCATGACCACGCCGACTCAATAGAAAACCAAATCAAAGAAAAATTCGGACAAAACACCCATGTGGCAATACACATGGAACCGTCGGAAACGGAAAGACCTACATAACCTGACTGCCGTATAACGCAAAGTCTCCGCGAGCCGGATCATCCGGCCAGATTTGTGCCATTTTACCGGTAATTTCAATGCTTGTCTTAAGGTCGGCACTGCATCTTGAAGTCAATCCCAAAGACTTTGCAGTGGCATATACATGAGTGTCAACAGGCACCAGCAGCTGGGCCGGTGTGACACGCGTCCAAATCCCGAAATCCACCGGGCTCCCCTTACGTACCATCCAACGCAGGAACATATAGAGTCTCTTGTTGGCCGATGTACTGCCTGGCACGGGAATGCCGTTTACGCCATCAAACTCACGGCACAGGGTCAGCACGCCTTTCTCCAGCGGTTCACCCGGGACAAACAGGTCTTCAAGGCTATCCAGCCTGGAATAGACGTTTACCAGACGTTCACATAGCAGGCCGAAATCAGCCCATTTATAGAAACGGTACAGACAAACATCTGCCCCCTGCCCTGTCTCTTTCCACGCTCCGGAAACAATGAAGCGATATGGACCTCCAGCCAGGTCCATCATCCGATGCAACCTGTCAAGCACACCCAGAAAGACCTTTCGGCTTCCGTATGCCATCCATGCCGATATAAAAGCCGATACCTCAATATCCTTGCGGTCACTGTAGCGGTGCGGGAACTGCACCGGATCACCTTCAATAAAATCCGCACATTCACATCGGTTTGCGGAATTTATCAATTCCAGAATAATCTCTTGTTTCATATAGTAGGTCAAAATTAATAATATAACCGCAAAAAGAGGTAACTTTGCACACTCAAAATAAAAAAGCAAACATGGTAGAGAATACTGCAACTGAAAACAGCGAGAAAAAAAGTCTGAATTTCATTGAGGAGATGGTTGAAAAAGACCTTGCCCAAGGCAAGAACGGAGGCCGCGTACAAACACGTTTCCCGCCGGAACCCAACGGTTATCTTCACATAGGTCACGCCAAGGCCATCTGCCTTGACTTTGGTATGGCAGAGAAACACGGAGGCATCTGTAACCTGCGCTTTGACGATACCAACCCCACCAAGGAGGATACCGAATACGTTGATGCAATCAAGGAGGATATAGAGTGGCTGGGATTCCACTGGGCCAACGAGTTCTACGCATCTGACTATTTCCAGCAGCTGTGGGACTTTGCAGTAGAGCTTATCAAGGAGGGTAAGGCATATATTGACGAACAGGACCAGGAGACCATCCTTTCACAGAAGGGAACTCCCACCCAGCCCGGCATCAACAGCCCCTACCGTGACCGTCCCATTCAGGAGAACCTGGACCTGTTCTACAAGATGAACAGCGGCGAGCTTGAGGAGGGCTCAATGGTGTTGCGTGCCAAGATTGACATGGCGCACAATAACATGCTGTTCCGCGATCCTATCATTTACCGCATAGTCAAAACTCCCCACCACCGTACCGGAACCAAGTGGAAGGCTTACCCCATGTATGACTTCGCACACGGACAGAGTGATTTCTTTGAGGGTGTGACCCACTCTCTCTGCACGCTGGAGTTCGTACCTCACCGTCCGCTCTATGACCTGTTCATAGACTGGCTCAAAAAAGGACAGGACCTGGATGACAACCGTCCGCGTCAGACAGAGTTCAACAAGCTGAACCTGAACTATACACTTTTGAGCAAGCGCAACCTGCTGGCTCTGGTTCAGAACGGAATGGTATCCGGATGGGATGATCCCCGCATGCCCACTATCTGCGGTTACCGCCGCCGCGGCTACACACCGGAGTCCATCCGCATGTTCGTGGACCGTATAGGCTACACCAAGTTCGATGCCCTGAACGATATGGCCCTGATGGAGTCAGCCGTCCGTGAGGACCTGAACCGCCGAGCCACCCGCGTATCGGCCGTAATCAACCCCGTCAAGCTGATAGTAACCAACTATCCCGAGGGCAAGACCGAAGAGATGGAGGCCATAAACAACCCCGAGGATCCTGAGGCAGGAAGCCACAAGATAACATTCAGCCGTGAGCTCTGGATTGAGCGCGAGGACTTCATGGAGGATGCTCCCGCCAAGTATTTCCGTCTGAGCCAAGGACGTGAAGTTCGTCTAAAAAGTTCATATATAGTGCTCTGCACAGGCTGCAAGAAGTCTGCCGACGGCACAATAGAGGAGGTATATTGCGAATACATTCCCAATACCAAGACAGGTGAGTCAGACTGCAACCGCAAGTGCAAGGGTACCATCCACTGGGTCAGCGCAGCCCACGCTGTCAAGGCCGAAGTCCGTCTGTATGACCGCCTTTGGAAGGTTGAGAACCCGCGTGACGAACTGGCCCGCCTGCGTGAGGAGGGAATGGACGTGATAGACGCACTCAAGGAGATGAAGAACCCCGATTCCCTTGAGGTTCGCGAGAACTGTTACGTGGAGCAGTATCTGGCAGACACAAAGCCCATGGACCACTTCCAGTTCCAGCGTATAGGCTACTTCTGCACCGATAAGGATTCCACTCCCAGTCATCTCATTTTCAACCGTACCGTATCACTCAAGGACACCTGGAGCAAGGTCAAGGATAAGGCTTAATGAAGGACGATTCGGCATCATACTATGACAGTCAGGAGTTCACACAACTCCTGGACATGTATGAGAACATGCTCTCAGACGGTAGTTCCATCTATTTTGACAGCATGGACATAGCCAACATAGCCGAATATTACTCCATAAACGGTGAACTGGACAAATCGGACGAAGCCATAGAGTACGGACTGCGCCTGCATCCTTCCGATGCCGACATCCTCATTTCCAAGGCCAACAACCTGCTCCGCCGCGGTCTGAAAGATGAGGCCAGGGTACTGACCGAGTCAATACATGACCCCAACAATCAGGAACTGCTCTACCTGAAAGGTGAAATAGAGTTGGCTTTTGACCGCCCGGAAGATGCGGATGCCTGGTTCACGCAGGCAGTGCAGTTAAGTGACGATGACCCCGGCATGCTCAACGACATAATTGTCAAGTATATGGACAACCGCAACTTTGACCTGTGCCAGAAATGGCTTGACACGGCATTGCTGTTGTCGCCCGATTCCCGTAACTTCATTGAGCTCCAGGCTGACCTTTTCTTTGATACCGGCCAGTCAGATACCGCCATAGAGTGGTACAATCACCTGCTTGATGAGTTCGCCTACGACACCTACTACTGGGAACAGCTGGGCCGGATATACTATGAGAAGAATGATTTCCCCAAATCCCGTGAATGCTTTGAGTTCATAGAAGCGATTGAGCCAGACAACAAGTCGGCCCGCATGATGAAGGCCAGCTGCATTTTCAGCATGGAAGAATGGAAGGAAGCATATGACATCTACAAGGTTCTGCTCAATGAAGACCCTGCATCATATACCCTGCTCTACTATTGCGGACGCTGTCTGTATGAAATGGACAAGCTTGAGGAAGCGTATGACAAATTCATGGACACCCTGGCCATGCTGATGCTAGACAATGACGTTCCCGATGAGATGTATGTTGAGATATACTACTATATAGCTGATACCGCATACTGCACAGGACGCCGCGAGCAGGCTACAAGAAGCCTCCATGAAGGGCTTGCGCTTGACCCTGAAGACGAAGACCTGCTTAAACTGGCAAAGCGGATATTGCCTGCCGATGAATATGAACTACTGACTGACAACAGCAACAAATAAATATGAAAAAATACCTGATTGTTTTTCTTATCTCCATGGTCCCGCTCATTGAACTGCGCGGAGCCATTCCGTATGCCGTAGGTGTTGATTTGCCTATCATCCCTTCCATCATAGTGGCTATGCTGGGCAACATGCTACCGGTACCTTTCATTTTCCTTTTTGCCCGCAAGATCCTTGACTGGGGCAAGGACAAGAAAGTAATAGGCGGTTTCTGCCGCTGGTGTCTGGAGAAAGGAGAGAAAGGCGGACGCAAACTTGAAGAAAAAGCCGGTGTGGGTCTCTATATGGCATTGCTGCTTTTTGTGGGAATACCACTACCCGGCACCGGTGCCTGGACCGGCACACTGGCCGCCAGCCTGCTTGACCTGGACTTTAAGAAAAGCGTACTCTATATCCTGCTAGGCCTGTTGCTGGCCGCCGCCATAATGCTCGCGGCAAGCCTTGGCGTATTCGGTGCCATCTCCATGTTCAAATAACGTTACTCCTTGAAATAAAGGGAGAAACTCTCTGCCGAAATCTTGGATTTGAGGCGGGACTTGATGCTGCGCATATTGGAGCGCGATGTACACATTATATCAGCGGTAACATCCTGATCCAAGCCTAACAACGTACAGAATATGAGGTTTATATCCTGCTGCCCTATCCTGCCTGCTTCTTCCCGTAAGGACGCTATGGGGTTGGCAAAGTAAAGGTTGATATCATGAACCACGACATCTCTCTCCTCCTGACGGAACGAACGCTTCTGTAACGCCACATCATTTATCAGATTGAAAGCGATACCTGTACGGAAAGCATTGCAAGCCTCTGTAAGATGATTGTCCTTGGATTGTGCTTTCTCCTCCATCTTTTTCTGGACAAGGTCATCATACTTTTTGATATAATATGCCTCTCTATTACGGTCACGCTGGATAGTCACTATTATTGCGGCAGCTATCAATATGATTATCAGCGATATACTGATCAGCACAATCCTGGAAACCTTAGAGCGGTAACGCTGGCTCTGCATCTCGTCATTATGCTGAAGCTGAATCTGGGTAATCTCAGACTGGTTTGACATCTTATTCAGTTGCTCCTGATACTGCTTGTTCAGTATTTCAGCATTCCACGCTGACTGGTACTGTTTCATCTGAGTAGCAACCCATTCAAGACCTTTCACTGCCAATATCTTGGTATTCAGGTCATCGGACAGACGGTGCGCTTTCTCCAGATATACAAACGCAGAGTCATTCTCATGCAGATAATATAGAGCTATTCCCTTGATTGCATAACCCGGCACCCTGCCCTGCTCGTCATTGCAACCGGATAGATACATATTGGCCAGTTCCAGCTCTTTTTCTCCACCTTCCTTTCCATGCAAGCCGTTCTCTATATGTGACAGATAAAGATAGCATGAGTTACGGCTGGCAGCATCCAGATATCTGTCTGTCAGCAACCTTTCAAAAATGCTTTTTGCCCTGGCATAGTCCTTTTTGCCGAAATATGACACACCTGTGTTGTAATCTGTCAACGAAACCATTCTACGGTCGGCCCTCTTCTCATACAATCGGCGGCAATCCCTGTATGTGGATATTGCATCATCATAAAGCCCACGGTTATTGTAGTGTCTGCCCAGCAGATCCAGTGCACCTAAATACTTGAATGAAAGCGTATCGGTAAAGAGTTCTTTGGCCTTAAGCAATGCATAAATAGCCTCCGGATCCTTCTTCATGTTGGAATACGCATATCCTAACGAAAGCCAGCTCATGGCCGGATAGTGACCTTTTTTGCGTGAGCCCCAGTAATCGGTTGACACTCTGGCCAAAGAATCCGACAAGACCGGTCTGCCGCAATAATAGTCGGACTGCGTACGGAGTATGGAATATAAAGCCAGGCTCTTGCCTTTAAGGCTTGCATAATCAATACTGTCCAAACGTACTCCAGCCTCGGCAGGATTATCATCAAGATTTTTCTCTATCGACCTAAGCCTGTTCATTTCTGTTCTGCCACACCCGGCAAGAACAAACATGACGGATATTATGATGCCATACTTTCTCATATATCGCCAAAAGTAATGCATTTTGGGGAATAATTCTTAATTTTACGCCAAACAAAAAAGTGAAACATGAAATTCCTGCAGACTACAATAGATCCTAAGGTAATAAATGAAATGAACGATTCCATCAAGAACGTTGCAGACAATATGCTTGCCAAAGCCAAGTCAGACCCTGCCACGTTCCTGCAGGAATTGGGACACAGTTTCATAGAGTTCAGTTTCAAGCTTCTGGCAGCATTGCTGATTTATGCCATTGGAGCATGGATAATACGCCGGGTCAAGAAAGCTTTGTCACGCCATTTCCTTAAACGCGGTACGGAAAAGACCATTGCATCTTTCACTACATCCCTTGTATCTATATCGCTAACCGTACTGCTTATTGTAATCACAATCAGCACACTGGGCATAAACACCACATCTTTTGCCGCACTGTTGGCTGCCGGCGGCATGGCCATAGGTATGGCGCTGAGTGGAACAATATCCAATTTTGCCGGTGGAATCATGATTCTGGCCTTCAAGCCGTTCAAGGTTGGCGATTTCATAAACGCTCAGGGGTACAGCGGCACCGTGCAGTCTGTTTCAATTGTAAATACCAAGATACTGACCACAGACAACCGTCTTATCATTCTGCCTAACGGAGCCCTTTCAAACGGCAACATCGACAATTATTCAGCAATGCCGCTGCGACGGGTTGACATTGAGGTGAACGTTGAATACGGAACCGATGCAGACCTTTGCATGGAACTGCTCAGAACCATCATCAAATCCGACGAACGCATCATTGACTCCACAACACCCGGTGCACAGGATCCGTTCATAGCTCTCATGTCAATGAATGAAAGTAACATATCATTCATAACCCGCTCATGGGTCAATGCCCCGGATTATTGGCCCGTCAAGTTTGACCTGAACAAGAAGATATACGAGCTATTGCCGCAAAAGGGCATACAGTTTGCCTACCCGCAATTGAATGTAACCATAAAGAACTGATATGGTTATACTTATAACCGGCATCACGTCAGGATTCGGTCATGCAATGGCCTTGCAACTGTCTCACGACGGCCATAAAGTATATGGCACCTATCGGCGTGAGAGTAACCGCATACCTGATGTAACCTACCTAAAAGCCGATGTGCGCAACCAGCAATCCATCGATGAAACCGTAAAAACAGTTATCGATGCCGAAGGTCATATTGATGTCTTTATCAACAATGCTGGTATGGGAATAGGTGGACCGTTGGAATTCACACCTCTTGAAGATGCACAGCAACAGATGGATGTGAACTTTATGGGTATGGTGCGTTTCCTGAACAGCATTGTTACCATAATGAGGGCACAACGTCACGGGCACATCATTTGTTTCAGTTCAATAGGCGGGCTTATGGGACTCCCTTATCAAGGTATGTACTCGGCTAGCAAATTTGCCATAGAGGGTTACTGCGAGGCATTACGTCTTGAACTACATCAGTTCGACATTCACGTCACCGTAATCAATCCAGGCGATTTCCACACCTCATTCACAGCGCAGCGCAAAAAAGTGTTACCAGATAGTGTTGCCAACGCCTACCCCGGTTATGCAAAATCCATGGAAAGTATAGAGCATGATGAGAACTCAGGCCTCAAGCCCGACCGTCTTGCCCGCCGCATTAGCCGCATAATATCAATTAGACATCCCCGCAACCGCTATATCATTGCCACAACTGTCCAGAAAGCATCAGTACTGCTCAAGACAATTCTACCAGCCAGATGGTTTGACCGTATCCTTGCTATTCTTGGAGCAGCGAGAGGAGAGAAAGTTTACTTTCTATCCCGAGTCGCGACAAGAATCATGGAACGAAGTGACATAATTGAGAATTGAGAATTGAGACAAACGTATTTGCATAAAAAAGGCCTTGCGTATCCGCAAGGCCTTTTATTCTCAATTCTCAATTCTGAATTCTCAATTGGAATTAAGCGTACATGGCAACGATAGCCTCATACAGCTCCTGCTTGCCGCTGGTCTGCTTAGGCTCGTCAACCTTCTTGCCATACTCGTAAGCCTCCTCGAAGGTCATCTTGCCCTCCTCGAACTTCTTCCCCAGGCCGCTGTCGAATGAAGCGTAACGCTCAGCCTTCATCTTCTTGTAGGGTGACTCCTCAAGCAGCTTAGCAGCTGACTCAAGAGCGTGAGCCATAGCATCCATACCGCTGATGTGAGCGATAGCGATGTCCTCCAGGTCTGTTGAGTTACGACGTGTCTTGGCGTCGAAGTTGGTACCACCTGTGCCCAGACCACCGTTACGGATGATCTCCATCCAAGCCTGTACAAGCTCGTACTGGTCAATTGGGAACTGGTCGGTATCCCAACCGTTCTGATAGTCACCGCGGTTAGCGTCTATTGAGCCAAGCATGCCGGCGTCAACTGCGCAAGCCAGCTCGTGCTCGAATGTGTGACCAGCCAGAGTAGCGTGGTTAACCTCGATATTTACCTTGAAGTCCTTATCCAGCTTGTGAGCCTTGAGGAAACCGATAACGGTCTCAGTGTCAACATCATACTGGTGCTTTGAAGGCTCGCATGGTTTGGGCTCAATCAGGAATGTACCCTTGAAACCCTTAGCGCGTGCATAGTCACGAGCCATGGTCAGCATGGTAGCCATGTGCTCTTTCTCACGCTTCTGGTCTGTGTTGAGAAGGCTCATATAACCCTCACGGCCACCCCAGAATACATAGTTCTCGGCACCCAGCTCAATACCTGCATCGATAGCGTTCTTGATCTGAACGATTGCACGTGCTACAACGTCGAAATCAGGATTGGTGGAAGCACCGTTCATGTAACGCTTGTTACCGAATACGTTAGCGGTTGACCAAAGCAGCTTGGCACCGGTCTCTTTCTGCTTCTCCTTGATGTAGGCTACAATAGCCTTCATGTTCTTCTCATACTCTGCTACGTTCTTGCCCTCAGAAATCAGGTCAACATCGTGGAAGCAGAAATAAGGGATACCCAGCTTCTGCATGAACTCGAAACCGGCATCAACCTTGTTCTTAGCAGTCTGAAGAGGATCAGCGTCTATCCAGGGAAAAGTCTTGGTTCCACCGCCGAACTGGTCAGCACCCTCTGCGCACAGTGTGTGCCACCATGCCATTGCAAAGCGAAGCCAATCCTTCATCTTCTTGCCCATGATAACCGGGAAAATACTCTTTTGCCATAATTGATTTTTTATTAATAAAATGTGAATAAATACTCTAGTTTACGCCTTTCCTTGCGCGAAAGGCAAAGTTACATTTATAATTCAAATAATCAACTCTTAGAGCGTTATTTTTTATAATATCAGAATTCGTTGAGATACATATTGAGGATGCGCTTCCAACGGGCGTATGCCTCCTCATACTGCGGAACCAGTTTCTTGTCAGGCTCAATGACGTTGAGTTTCTCAAGCGTTGAGAATGCCTCGTCATGATTCTTATAGACACCTGCACCCATACCTGCACCCTTGGCTGCACCTACAGAGCCGTCAGTATCATACAGTTCAATGGTAGCACCAGTTATGCCGGCCAGAGTCTCGCGGAACACAGGATTCAGGAACATGTTGGCATTGCCTGCATGTATCTTTGAAATCTCCATACCCATCTCGACCATAACGTCCATACCGTACTTGAATGAGAATACTATACCCTCCTGCACGGCACGTGCCAGATGGTTGCGGTTGTGAATGTTGAAGCTGAAACCATGTATGCTGCAACCCACGTTGCGGTTGCCCAGTACACGCTCTGCACCGTTTCCGAACGGCAGCACGCTTACGCCGTCCGAACCCACGGGAATGCTCTGGGCAATCTTGTTCATATCACCGTATGAAAGACCTTCAAGCATTATGTTACGGCGCGTCCATGCGTTCAATATACCTGTACCGTTTATGCACAGCAGAACGCCCAGACGGGTCTGCTTGTTTGTATGGTTCACATGTGCAAAGGTGTTCACCCTTGACTGCGGATCAAAGTTCACGGCACCGTTCACGCCATACACCACTCCCGATGTTCCTGCCGTAGCGGCAATCTCACCCGGCTCAAACACGTTCAGTGACAGAGCATTGTTGGGCTGGTCACCTGCACGGTATGTCACCGGGATGCCGGCCTCTATTCCAAGCTCCTTGGAGGCTGCAAGCGACACTCTGCCCTGCTCTGAGAATGTAGACCTTATCTCTGGTATGAGAGACTTGCTGAATCCATAGTAATCAAGCAGGAAATCAGCCACATCATTCTCCTTGAAGTTCCACATCATGCCCTCCGACAGACCCGACACCGTGGTGCAGGTGGTACCTGTAAGACGAAGCGCAATGTAGTCACCCGGAAGCATTATCTTGTCAATTTTCTCATATAGCTTGGGCTCGTTCTCCTTTACCCATGCCAACTTGGCGGCGGTGAAATTACCCGGTGAATTAAGCAGGTTTGTAAGGCACTGGCCCTTACCTATCTCGCGGAATGCCTTGTCGCCGTATGGTACTGCACGAGAGTCACACCAGATAATTGCAGGACGCAGAGCCTTGCCGTTCTTGTCAACGCACACCAGACCGTGCATCTGATATGAGATACCGATAGCCTCAATGTCATTGCCCTTTGCGCCTGACATCTGCATGACCTTGGCAGTCACGTTCTTGAGGTATGTCCACCAGTCATCGGGTTCCTGCTCGGCCCAACCCGGATTGAGGGCCTTTATGGGTGCCTCGCTGTCGGGATAAAAAGCCGATGCAACACTCTTTCCAGTCTCAATTGACACCAGGCTGGCCTTCACCGAGGAGCTGCCTATGTCATAGCCTAACAGATATTTCTTCATAAGTTTATTTGTTTGGTTTTAGTAATTATCTCAATATCATGTGGTAACGCACAAACGCGTCACCTGTATAATCCATTTGGGCATCCACTACCCGTCCAGGCATGTGATAACGGATCTTGAACTTTCGCTTGCCGCTGAAAGCCTTGTAATTACCCGCTATCTGACCCAATGTGATGACGCAGCTGTGTTCATCTTCAGTAAATGAAATGGGTATTACAGAGTATGCCCCATCCTGATATGCGTTTGTGGTTCCGTCATCCTCATACAGCAGGAACTGGCCGTTACTGCCTGAGTATAAATCAACTGTAAGTTCGTCGGCAGGACGCTCATCAACATAATTCACATCCTTGCCCGATACCAGAATTGCGCCCGAAGGCACGAACAGCGGGATACGCTCGTAAGGAGCATCGGCAACTATGGTCTGGCCGCCGGCAAATACCGAATCGTTGTAATAGTCATACCACACATGGCCCTCCGGAAGATAGACATCCCTGGTTGTCGCCCTGTATTCATACACCGGGCAAACCATAAGGGATGGCCCGAACATATACTGGTCGGATACATCGCGGGCCACCGGATCGTCCGTGTAATCCATAACCAGACCACGCATGATGATATTGCCTTCAAGCCATGCATGTCCTGCAAGAGAGTAAATATACGGCATAAGACGGTAACGCATACGGTTATAATATACAATAGACCTGTATGCGGGATGATTGGACGGAGCAATGTTCCACACCTCACGCAGAGGGAACTGACCATGGGCGCGGTAAAGCGGACAGAAAGTGCCGAACTGATACCACCGGGTCTGTAACTCACGCCACTCCTTAAGGTCAGCGGTCTCCACCGGTGAGCGGTCATAGAAACGCTGTGCATTGGCATAGCGGTTCTCAACACAGAAACCGCCTATGTCCATTGTCCAGTACGGGTTACCGCAAAGCGAATAGTTCATGCCGGCTGTAATCTGAGAACGCATATCCTCCCATCTGGTACCTATGTCACCACTCCAGGATGCAGTTGAGTAACGCTGAAGTCCTGCAAATCCTGAGCGAGTCAACTGGAACACACGCTTGGTAGAATCCTCCTTCATGAGTCCCTCGTAGATGGCCTGGGCATTCATGAGTGAATATGCCATAAGATACTCTGTCGATGAGCCCAACGCCGTAGGTCCGCACAATGCCTTCCAATAGTCCATAGGCACGCAATCACGGATATTGGGCTCGCTGGCATCCATCCACCAGGCATCGATGCCATAGCCGTACAGATGGTCCTTGAGCTGGTTCCAGAACAACTCGCGTGCACCGGCCGAATAGGCATCATAGAACGAGCCTATGTAACCCGGACCCACCCAGTCCCGTATGCTGTCCTCAACGGCCCGCGTGTACATCCAGCCGTTGGCATCAAACTCCTTGTAATGTTCGGTCGATGCATAGAACTTGGGCCAGACCGAAATCATAAGATGGGCGTTCATGCCGTGCACGCGGTCCACCATACTCTTTGGATCAGGATAACGGGTCTCGTCAAATTCATGCGATCCCCATGCATCCTGCTTCCAGTAGTTCCAGTCCTGGACAATGTTGTCCAAGCCTATGCCGCGACGACGGAACTCACGTACAGTCTGCACCACCTCATCCTGATTCTGATAGTGCTCACGGCTCTGCCAAAATCCCATTGCCCACTTGGGCAGCATGTTGGGGCCGCCTACCAGTGTATGCAGACCGCTTATCACACCGTCCATATCATCGCCCGATATCAGATAATAATCTGACTCCTGGACCATCTCATTCCACATGGTCAGCTTGTCGGCCTGTTCCTTGCTCACCGGAGCGTATGCACGCAGTCCGCAGTACGATGTGCCGCCGTCCGGCCTCCATTCAATACGCAGGTCATATCGCTGGCCCTGTTTCATGTCAAAGCTGAACTTGTATGAGTTAGGGTTCCAAGCAGTGCGCCAGCGCTCCTTGACCACCTCCTCATCACCCAGGAACACCCGGATATAACCGGCATAGTAAAGAATGAAAGTGTATGTACCTGATTCAGGAGCCTCAAGAGCACCTTCATAAATCACCCTCTGTCCTAAACGAGGCAGGTTTTTCACAGTCTCGGAATCCACAAAGTAAATTGAATCCTCCTGCCTTGTCTGCGTGCGCCCGAACATTCCGGCATAATATGTTCCTGTAAGGCTGCCCTGCTTTCCATCCTTGTCATACAGTTTGAACAGACGGTTAAGCTGTTTGTACGGCTCGGTATTACCGAACCGTCCCTGTGAATAAGAATCCCACAGGATGCCATATCCGTTCGATGAGATTACAAACGGAATGCTTATCTTGGTGTTGTACTGATAGAGTTCCTCGTTCTGCCCCTTATAGTTCCATTGGTCAGACTGATGCTGGCCCAATCCGTAAAGGCCTTCATCCTCATGGGTATCAAAACGGTTTATTGTAGTATAGCCATGAGTGTCGTCCACGGTTATTGGCGTGAACCGTGCAGGTTCCGTCTCGTTTGTAATCGTATTGCCTCCCGCATCAGTGAACCTCACCCTACCGTCATTCTTGTTCACGAACGCGCTTAAGCCCGCGGTCTGAAGTTCCACCTCCTCCTTGCTGTCACGTATTACAAACCCGGCTCCCTTGGCTGCATCGGGCAACACAATCAAGCTGTTACGGTCATGGAAAGATTTGTCGGGTGTAGAGGTAACACGAATTATTCTGTCTGACATCACAGTCAGACGCACCTTCTGGGGGCCATCCTTCAAAGGCTCCTTCACGTTGACCACAACGCCGTCATCAATAGTCTTAAATTCTTTCTCTGCACATGATGCAAATGCAAGTAGTGCCAGGAAAGGAACAACAAACAATGACCGGATATTCATACACATCAAGCAATAATCCTACAAACTTAATGAATTTTCAGGATTAGAACGCTCCAAACCTTATTTTATTTAGTATGAGATAAAAAATAATGGAGAAGAACCTGTCCTCTCCATTATCAATGTATGTGTGTTTATGGTGTGTCTTACTTCTGCAGAAGCTTGCCGTCTGAACCGAGTACCTCTACAATCTTGTGGATGTACATCTTCTTCATGTTCTCGCGGGCGGGCTTGAGATACTGACGTGGATCAAAGTCTCCGGGATGCTCAGCCAGGTGCTTACGGATAGCAGCAGTCATGGCCAGACGTGAGTCAGAGTCGATATTGATCTTGCAGACAGCGCTCTTGGCGGCCTTGCGGAGCTGTTCCTCGGGGATACCGATAGCGGCCTCAAGCTTGCCACCGTACTTGTTGATTGTGTTGACCTCATCCATAGGAACTGATGATGATCCGTGCAGGACAATGGGGAATCCGGGGAGTTTCTTCTCAATCTCGGCCAGAACGTCGAATGCCAATGGAGGTGGAACAAGAACGCCGTTGACCAGTGTGCACTGAGCAGGAGTGAACTTGTGTGCACCGTGAGAGGTACCTATTGAGATAGCAAGTGAATCGCAACCTGTACGGGTAGCGAAATCGATTACCTCCTCAGGCTTGGTATAGTGTGACTCTGCGGCCGAAACCTCATCCTCAACACCAGCCAGAACGCCCAGTTCAGCCTCAACTGTCACATCATACTTGTGAGCATAGTCAACAACCTTCTTGGCAAGAGCGATATTCTCCTCATAAGGAAGTGAAGAGCCGTCGATCATAACTGATGAGAAGCCCATGTCGATGCAATCCTTGCAGAGCTCGAAGCTGTCACCGTGATCAAGGTGAAGCACGATCTCGGGATGAGCGCAACCCAGTTCCTTTGCATAAGCGACAGCGCCCTCGGCCATGTAACGCAGGATAGTAGCGTTGGCATAGTTACGGGCACCCTTGGATACCTGCATGATAACCGGTGACTTGGTCTCGACTGCAGCCTGTACGATAGCCTGCATCTGCTCCATAGTGTTGAAATTGAATGCCGGGATAGCATATCCGCCCTTAACGGCAGCGGCAAACATTGCGCGGGTATTTACAAGACCCAGATCTTTGTAGTTTACCATAATAGTTGATGTTTTATTTAGTTAATATTTTGCTCGATTTTGATTTCAGCCGCGAAATTACAATCTTAATCTTCTATTTTTATAAAATGTGAGAGAAAGTTATCCACACTTTCACAAAGTTTAATATAGGGACGTCTCTTTTCTTTCATTCGCAACGCTTTATGAAAGCGCCCTTTTGGCCGATTGCCTTCTGTGCACTTTTCCGATAGAACTTTTTGGGGTATCAGTATCTGAAACTTCGCTTCACTTCGTTACGCTCACCCTCCCACTCCTTCGGAGCGGGCCCCTCCCTCTTACGCGCCGAGGGTGGCGACGGTTTCCGATACTGATACCCCAAAAAGTTCTGTGCACCTAGAAAGATTATCACAAAAGGTTAGATTTCAATGCAGACTGTACCGATTTCCGGCTCTTGGACAGAGGTACTCATTCCCCTGACCATCATTAGGGAGAGTGAATTTTCATCGGTAACGTCAAGTATGCTGCCGGTTGCATTTTCCTGGCGAAAAGTCATGCTGAGCCCGGATGTCTTCTCGCTGTATTCTATGGTCAGCCTTACCGGACCGCAGAACGGCATTATCCCGCAAAGCATCTCCTCTGTTATATGCTCAACCTTATCAGTGACCTTTGTTCCAAGTCCGTATTTACCGCAGAATGTATGGATTTTTCCAAATAACCCATACAAGTCAAAATGACGGTTTTCAAGAACTGACTCAAGGGTGCGTATCCTGTTTATGAAAGCTCTCGTGACAGGTTTCTGCGGTTTTTCAAATATCTGTTCCGGGGTACCCTCTTCATAGACGATGCCGTCATTAAGGAACAGGATCCGCGTACTCACGTCACGCACAAACTGCATCTCATGACTCACTATGCACATGGTCATGCCCTGGTTTGCCAGATGCCTGATGACAGCAAGGACTTCACTTACCATAGTAGGATCCAAGGCCGATGTAGGTTCATCAAAGAGGATAATCTCCGGTTCCATAGCCAGGCATCGGGCTATTGCAGCGCGCTGTTTCTGACCGCCGGACAGTTCACGGGGCAGACAGCCCGCCTTATCATGAAGTCCCACAGTCCCAAGCAGTTCCATTCCCTTTTTTTCAGCCTCCTCACGGCTTTTTCCCAGCAGGGTCACAGGGCACATAGTCAGATTATCCAGAATGGTGAGATGCTCAAACAGATTGAAGTTCTGGAACACCATACCCATCCTGCGCCGGATTAGGTTTATGTCGGTCCTGCGGTCCAGAATATCCGTCCCGTCAACCTCTATCACCCCGGACGTAGGCTCTTCCAGGCGGTTCAGACATCTCAAAAGCGTACTCTTGCCGGTACCTGACGGCCCTATTATGGAGACCACCTCTCCCTTCCGGATATCACAGTTTATGTCCCTCAAAACCGTCAGTTCCTCACCGCCGGGCGTTCTGAAAACTTTCTTAAGATGCCTTACCTTAATCATGATTCTCTGCTTTTAGGAGTAAGTTGACTTTCCAGGATTTTAAGTCCCCAACCTGTCAGCCAAGCCAAAATTATATATACAACCGACACAAGTATAAGCGGGAAAAACGCATCCAGCGTACGCGCCCTGATTATATCACTAGCCTTGGTCAGATCAACCACCGCAACATAACCCACTACCGATGTCATTTTTATAAGCGCAATCACTTCACCTTTCAGCACAGGTATTATCCGGCTCAGCGCCTGAGGAAGCGCAATCTTACGGAATGTCTGGAATTTTCCTAATCCAAGGGCAAATCCGGCTTCCCATTGTCCTCTCTCTACGCTCTCCATTCCCGTGCGGAACACCTCACTGAAATATGCTCCATAGTACAACCCGAAACTCATCACGGTAACCCAGGTTCCTGTTATCCTGGATGAAGCGAATATCACATAGAACATCAGCATCAGAATAACCAGCAGCGGTATTCCGCGCAACAGGTCAATCACAAATCCCGTAGGCGAACTCACCGTACGCCTGCGGCTCATACGCAACCTGCACATCAATATTCCTGCAATGACAGCAGCCACTATAGACAGGACTGAAATCTGAATGGTTACCCACAGTCCGTCCGCCATCAGTTTCCAACGCTGTTCCACAACAAGATTGTTATTGAAACTGTCTTTAATGCGGCTCAGGATTCCGGCACGTTCGCCGGAAATCCTGCCATTTTCATTACGGCATACGGCAGCACCTCCGCCTTCTATGTACGCATCGGAAAAAAGCACCTGTCTGGCACGTTCTTCAGTCTTGCGCATGTGTGACAGGATAACATCTATTTTACCGGAGTTCAATGCCGGAATAAGAGCGCTGAAATCATATATTTCATAATCAACCTGATATCCAGCCCGTTCACAGAACCTGTTGAACATATCCACCTCTATACCGGTCAGACTGTTTTCCTTGAGGAAAAGATACGGATAAGTAATGGTTATTCCTACGTGGAGCGACCTGCCACCTGGTTTACTCTCAACTTTGGGAACCAGGAAGGAGGCATCGGCCATGGAATCTGAAGCCGATTTCCACTCGTCGAGCCATCTGTCATACTCTCCGGAGGCTCTGATGCCACTCAAATAACCGTTGAATCGGGAACAAAGCAGCGAATCCTCCTTACGGAATCCGGCAGCGGCATTACCCTTTAGAATGTTGTCAAACTTTATTTCCAGGCCGCGTGATTCCATATCCAGCATTCGGGCCTGATACTGGTCAATGATACAGAAATCAGCTCTTCCCTTCTCTACCGCCACCAACAGTTCACCCACTCCCAGCCTTATGATATCAACTCCTTCAATCTCTGAAAGCATAAGGTCATACGAGCTTCCCATTGCAACAGCTACACTGTGCCCTTTAAAATCCTCTATGCTGTTTACCCCCGACAGATCCTGCGTCTTTCCCGTACAGGAACTGAACAACTGTATAGCCGCAACCAGAACAAGTAACCCTTTAATATTACGGCTTTTAGGGGTGACTCTCTTCTCAAACAGGTCCAGCAATGCTCCCAGTATCAATGTAAGCAACAGATAGACCGCAGCCACAAGCAGCAAAGGAAAGAAAGCGTCAAACGTGCGTGATCGTATGATATCGCCGGCCTTGGTCAAATCCACAACAGCCACATAGCCTATTATCGACGTACTCTTGACCAAAGTGATCATCTGGCCTTTATAGACCGGGATTATCTTTTTTAGGGCCTGCGGCAGGATCACCTTCATGAATGTACGCCAAGGAGTGAGTCCCAAAGCAAAACCTGCCTCCCACTGTCCACGGTTCACACCCTCTATTCCGGAACGGAATATCTCACAGAAATAAGCGCTGAAATAGAGAGTAAAGCATATAATGGAGACCCACAGGGACGATAAGGAGACATCTGCCAGAACAACATAGAACAAAAGCAGGAGCAACACCAGCAGCGGGATAGCGCGCATCAGTTCCACATACCATTTCACCGCAGTCCTGGACCAGTTCCGGGAATTCATTCTTACAGCACAAAGAATTCCGCCCATTAAGGTTGCAAGCAGGATAGACCACAACGAGACCTTAAGGGTATTGACCAGGCCGTCAGCCATCATCATCCAACGGTCCTCAAACAGAAGATTAGAATAAATACTCTCCCTTATTCCCGACATAAAACATTCAATATCCGCTAAGTTAGCATTTATATTGCCCTATTGTTCCTGCTATGCAAAAACTTCCACAAACATTTTGCCATTACAACAAATAATCATACCTTTGCGCGCTGAAACCCCCATGACTTAGTTCCGCCTATATTCCGGCGGGCACATAATGGAGTATTAACAAACAAAATAGATTATGAAAAAAGGTATTCATCCCGAGAACTATCGTCCTGTTGTATTCAAGGACATGTCAAACGGTGATTGCTTCCTGTCACGCTCTACCTGCGCCACAAAGGAGACAATCGAATTTGAAGGTCAGACCTATCCGCTGATCAAGATTGAAATCTCTAACACTTCACACCCGTTCTTCACCGGTAAGTCAAAGCTGGTCGATACCGCCGGACGCGTGGACAAGTTCATGAGCCGCTACGCAAAGAGCCGCGGAGGCAAATGATACAATTGGGGTCAGACCCCTTTTGTACTGTTTTCAAGATAAAAGGTTCGGATGCAGACTCCGAACCTTTATTTTTATATACATCATCAAAAATGATACAAAAGGGGCCTGACCCCAATTGTATCATTTGCGCCTGAAACGCTTGCCATTCCAGATATAGCGCAAAGGTTCCGGTTTAAGCCAGGAGCGGTATTTCCCGGCATCCTCACCAATGTAGTCCAGTGAGGTGTAACGGAACTCAAGCGCACCGTCAACCGGGGTTACGGACTGCAGCCTGAGCATAGATTGTTTCTTGAACACATCCAGTGAATCGCTTTTCAGAGCCTCCCTAGTCAGATAGTCATCAAACTGAGGCAGTTCTATAAGACTCTTGCTCCCTACAGGTGTCCAGTCCTCGTTATAAAACGTAAGGCGTGAGTCATCATATTGCGCCGTTACTGTCTTTATAATACAAATCAGGTTCGTTCCTTTCTTATAAGGAAACAGTACCATATCCATACGGCCGGACTGCGATGTCCTGACAGACAACATATCTTCCTTAAGTTCAATCATCTCACTCTCACCTCCCAGCTTGTTCTGTACACGGGCTTTCATATTGCTGTCCATATAGTCAAGAAAGTCCATGCGTTCGCTCTTGGTCAGTGCAGGCATAATGGAGTCCGGCATGTTTATGAACAATGAACGGAGATCCTCTGCGCGGACCACGCCCGCCATAACAACGCTAAGCAGTAAAATGGCAAATATTCTTCTATTCATATCAGGAACAGGTTATCAGGATAAACAATCTTGTGCAGGAACAGTCCTTGCGCCGGTGCAGAATCACCTGCCGAGCAGCGGTCCTTGCTCTCAATGATGCGCTGGAAACCGTCAACGGTGAGTTTGCCGCGGCCCACCTCCATCAACGTTCCTACTATGGCGCGTACCATATTCCTAAGGAAACGGTCTGCAGTTATGGTAAATACCCACCAGCCGTCAGGGAGTTCCTCCCACTTGGCCTCGGTCACCCGGCAGTCATTGGTCTTGGTATCGGTATGAAGTTTACTGAAACTTGTAAAAACCACCGTTTTCATCAGTATTTCCGCCGCACTGTTCATCATCTCAAAGTCGGGCTCATTGGGCAGGAACCAGGAATAGTCACGATTGAACGCGCTCTTGTTCAGGGTAACGTAATACTTGTAGGTCCTGGATATGGCATCGAACCGTGCGTGCGCATCGGCCTTAACCGGCACAATGCGGTGTACGGCTATGTCTGCCGGCAGAATACCGTTCAGCTTATTCTGCATCCAGGCACAATCCTGCGGTTCATCAAGGTCAAAATGCGCCACCATTTCCGATGCATGCACACCCGCATCAGTGCGTCCGGCACCGGTCACGCTCACATCCTGACGCAGGAACAGTGCAAGAGACTGCTCAAGAGTCTGCTGAACGGACGGCGAGTGCGGCTGTATCTGCCATCCGCTGTATGCGCTGCCGTCAAATTCCAGATATATGAAGTATCTCATTCCCTACTCTGTCCTGCCAGGTTCATAATATGTACGGCCACAAGTGCCGCAGTCTCCGTACGAAGGCGCGACGGCCCCAGTGAAATAGGCTTGAATCCTGCCTTAAGAGCCATTTCTATCTCCACGGGACTGAAATCACCCTCCGGGCCGATAAGTACAAGTGAGTTGTGTCCCGGCACCACGGCATCCTGCAAGAGGACTTTGCTGCCAGGCTCACAGTGCGCTATGAACTTGTCGCCGTTAAAACCGCGCTCAATGAAACTGCGCAGCGATGTCATTCCGTTCAGTATAGGCAGAGTGGCTTTCTGCGACTGCTTCATAGCAGATACCGCAATCTTCTCAATGCGCTCCATCTTTATGACGTCACGCTCCGAATGGTCTGTTTTTAGGAACGTTATCTCATCCACGCCTATCTCTACAGCCTTTTCCACAAACCACTCGTTGCGGTCCATCAGTTTGGTGGGGGCCACCGCTATATGCAGATGGCCGCTCCATAACGGCGTCTGCTCTTCCTTGTTCTCTATATGCACCATGCAACGCTTGCCGGATACAGCACTTATCACCGCATCGTAAAAAGAGCCCTTTCCATCGGTCAAACGTATGCGGTCACCCTCCTTCATGCGGAGTACGCGGATGCAGTGACCAGCCTCCTCCTGAGGTAGCTCCATATCAACTGATATATCGGGAGTATAGAATAACCACATATGGCTTATATTAGGTCCGCATCACTTTCATCGCTCTGGCCGCGGCTGTTTATCTCGTCACGCAGGCGGGCAGCAAACTCATAGTTCTCGGTGGCTATAGCCTGCTCCATTGCCTCCTTGAGTACCTTGGTGCTGGCTGTCGATATGGGCAGGGAATAGGCCCCGTCAGGCTGCAGGCGTACGCAGTTGCGCTCCAACAGGTCCTCCTCAATATAAATAGGTATGTTGCTGCGCACCGCAACTGCCAGGGCATCCGATGTACGGCAGTCTATGTATGACGTGTTGCCGTCACGCTCCATAAACAGGTGTGAGTAGAATATCCCGCTGCTTATACGGTAGATATCGACTTCCGTAAGATGAGCGTCAAACTGCTTCATGGTATTAAGGTAAAGGTCATAAATGCCCGGGCGCGGAATACGGTGACGGAACAGGCTCACAATGATGGCCTGAGCCTCAAGAGGGCCTACCAGCACCGGCAGGCAGCGCAATCCGTCGCTCGAGGCCTCCTTTTCCTTAAGCAGTGCAATAAGCGCCAGATCCGATGGTTTGCGGTTCAGTATCTCCCCTACAATCAACTCTATCTTTCTGTTCTCTCCCATACAGATGCAAAGGTATAAAAAAGGTAATAACTCGTTTCCTGCGTAAACGCAGAAAACGAGTTGTCATCCCGACAACTCGTTTTCAAATTAAATCTAATACCATGAAAAACACATCACAAAGATATGCTTTAAAATAATATACAACTATTATTCAGTGTAAAAATCTCTACATTTAACACTTTTTCACATTATTCCACCTGAAGCACAAGTCCCTTGAGGTATTCTCCTTCGGGATGGAATATGTTTATCGGATGATCAGCAGGCTGATGAAGCTGATAAAGAATCTTCACACTGCGGCCTGCCTGGGCTGCAGCGGTAAAGACCGCCATACGGAACTGGTCCTTGGTTACCACCTGTGAACATGAGAACGTGAACAGTATCCCTCCCGGCAGAATCTTCTCCATAGCTTTCTGGTTAAGGCGGCGATAGCCTATAAGAGCATGCTTGAGAGCATCCTTGTGCTTGGCGAATGCAGGCGGATCCAATATTATAAGGTCATAGACAGGATCCATACGCTCCAGGTACTTGAATGCGTCCTCGGCAAAAGCAGCGTGACGGGTATCGCCCGGGAAATTATCCTCCACTCCACCGGCAGTAAGCTCTATGGCACGCGCAGAGCTGTCAACCGAATGCACGAGTTTTGCTCCGCCCCTCAATGCTGCCAATGAAAAACCGCCGGTGTAGCAGAACATGTTAAGCACCGAACGTCCCTCAGAGTATCTTTCCAACAGGGCACGGTTCTCACGCTGATCTATAAAGAGTCCGGTTTTCTGACCGCTTATCCAATCTACAGGCATCTTCATGCCATATTCCAACGGAGTGTCATTTGCCGGACCACCTATTATATATCCGTTTCCGCGGTCTATATCGGCTTTGAACGGAAGTGTAGTCTCGGACTTGTAATAGATTCCACTCAAACGGTCACCCATAACACGCATCAACGCCTGGGCTATGTCCATGCGGTTACAGTGCATTCCTACTGAATGTGCCTGCAGGACTGCAGTATGGCCATAAACGTCTATTACCAGACCGGGCAGGTTATCACCCTCGCCATGCACAAGACGGTATATGTTATGATCCTTACGGTCAACAAGACCCAGCGAGCGGCGCAGCTCAAAAGCCACATTCAAACGCCTGAACCAGAAATCATCGTCTATGGGTTCATGCCTGAAAGAGAGTACGCGCACTGCTATGCTGCCCACCTGGATATGTCCCACGGCTATCCATTTGCCGTCGTGGGTATAGACATCCACAACATCGCCCTCATCGGGAGCACCCTCTATGGCGGCTATTGCACCCGAGAATATCCAAGGATGGAAACGCAGCAGCGATTCCTCCTTACCTCTCTTCAGAATTGCTCTCTTCTGCATATTTCCTTATAATTCTGTACTGGCCGGTACTTTTCAGTTCCGAAAGATAACGATATATCTTAAGACAAGCCCATGCGTCAATGGCTGCATACTGGCGCTGGCTTTCAGTCAGGCTGTCAATCTCCCAGTTGCTCAGCTGCTGATTCTTTGAGATGCGCTCGTTAAACAGCAGGCAATACAACTTTTGCAGTCCTTTCTCCTCTATGCCCATTCCGGCGCATATATCCTGCAGTTCTATAAAACCTGCCGGTTTGAATTCGCGACGGCTTGAGAGCGAATGGAAATCATCCTTTACTGATATTCCCACCTTTATGATATCGGGATTGGACAGGAACTCCGCCACACAGTCAGGTATGCCTATCTTATTGAGACGGAACAGATAGCCCATGCTGTCGGTAGATAACTGAAGCAACGCTATCTTATGTTTGACACCCTTTGTGAAAGAGGGTCTGGTCTCCGTATCAAAACCCACCATTGACTCCTTGGCCAGCAACTCAATGACCTTCTGCGCCTTCTCCTCGGTATCAATCTCCTCAATTATGCCGTCAAACATCACCCTGGGCTTATCGACCAGGTCTGACTTGTCTATCTTGTTGGGCAGTTCAATCATAGAAAGCAGTATCATCGTAAGAACCGTCCGTACCAAAGGTATCCTGGTAGCGGACATTGTGGACTGCACGCAGAGTATTGGTGAGCACTTGTCCCCAATAGGAACGGAAAGACTCGGCACATACAGCCACAGACTCGGTCATAACCTCATCCAGACCGCTGCGGTAAGACTGTACAAAGTTACGCAGCGCCTGGTATATGTCGGCCAGGTCTTCCGAAATGCATTTGCGTACCGGGGTGTCACTGTATTTCATATCCTCCACGAAAACCTCTAAATAATCATCGTATTCACCGAGCTTTTGTGCCAACAGAGAACGTATTTCATCATAATCAGCCTCTTTCACGAATTCTTCCAGATACAACCCCTCCGGTTCCAAAGCCGGAAGCATTGTGGCCTTGAGATATACCAGAGGCAAAAGCTTGCAGAGGACATCCAGCACCTTTTCCGGTTCTTTGTCATAAACCTGTTCCAGATAGGCGCAGTACTCGGCAGCCACCGTCACGAACTCGACCGTATTCTTGTCAAATGCCGCTGATGATTCCATAATCTCACGTTTTCAGTTGCGAAATTACTCCTTTTTCCGCTATAACCCGCCCTTTTTGCTCTTTTATTATTAACTTTGTAACCTATTATCGCAGTTATTGACATGGCACTGAAAAAGAAAGATACAAAACCCAGCACAGGGACACAGAAACCTGAAATCAAGTTCAACCTGAGCAGTATATCCGACACATTCCGCAACGAGACATTCCTGTTTGTAAGCGGTGCGGTATTGACTATTGTAGCCATATTTTTTGTCATTGCATACATTTCGTTCCTGTTCACCGGCGGTACAGACCAGAGTGCGGTCCTCAGCGGCGCGCAGGATATTGAGAACAGTACCGGCTTGCTTGGCGCCCGGGTATCGGAGGCTATAGTTAACGGCTGGTTCGGATTCTCATCAATACTGATTCCTGTATTCCTTACGGCATGCGGTCTTAACATGATGCGCATCACCCACCTCAAGCTGTTCCGCTGGTTCGTGAGCTGCGCTTTCCTTATGATATGGTGCTCGGTGTTCCTGCAACTGGTGCTCTCACCCCTGATGCAGAACTCGTTCATCATACCCGGCGGTTCTCACGGCATGAACCTGACCGCCATTCTCAAAGGCTACATAGGAGTACCTGGCCTGGTGCTGGTACTGTTGCTCACCATGCTTCTGTACTGCGTATATCTGACTCGCCGTACCATACAGGTTATCCGTGAAGGAGCCGAAGGACTTAAGCGCGGAGTGCGTCGCAAGAACAACGCCGATGTCGCTGATGAAGATTCAGATACAAGCAACGCCGATGAAGACCTGCAGCACATCTACCAGCCTGAGACTGTAGCAAATGATACGGCGGATGAGATTCCGGACAACAATGAAAGTGACGATGAAGAGGATGAGGAAGTTGTAGAAGGCCCCCGCAAGGAGCTCAAGCCCAGGCAGTCCAAGACTGGCAATGAAACCCAGGATGAGGTTCCAGACGTTAAAATGACCATAACCACTGCCGAGGAGGTAGAAAAAGCCGAGGGCAAGATACAGGAACCATATGACCCGCGTCTGGACCTGTCACATTACAAGTTCCCCACCCTGGACCTTCTCAAGCATTATGACAATGATGCCCCACCAATTGATAAGGCCGAGCAGGAGGCTAACAAGAATCGCATCATCAAGGTTCTGCAGGATTTTGGCATAGAGATAGATACCATCAACGCAACGGTTGGCCCGACCATCACACTGTATGAGATTACTCCTGCCGCCGGTGTACGCATATCCAAGATACGTAATCTTGAAGCAGACATAGCACTTAGTCTGGCTGCGTTGGGCATACGTATCATAGCACCTATCCCAGGCAAGGGCACGATAGGAATTGAGGTACCTAACGCCAAGCCTGTCATGGTATCCATGGAGTCAATCCTGAACAGCAAGAAGTTTGCCGAGAGCAAGATGGAGCTCCCGGTTGCCCTGGGCCGAACCATCACCAATGAGGTGTTCATGTTTGACCTGGCCAAGATGCCTCACCTGCTTGTGGCCGGTGCTACAGGTCAGGGTAAGTCAGTAGGTCTGAACGCAGTCATCACATCGCTGCTCTACAAGAAACATCCTGCAGAGCTCAAGCTGGTAATGGTTGACCCCAAGATGGTTGAATTCAGCATCTACGCCCCAATCATCAAGCATTTCCTGGCTAAGATGCCCGATGAAACCGATGCCATTATAACTGACACCACAAAAGTAATCCATACACTCAAGTCACTATGTATAGAGATGGACAACCGCTATGAGCTACTAAAGAACGCCAATGTCCGCTCCGTGATAGAGTACAACAACATGTTCAAGGACCGCAAGCTCAATCCCGAAAAGGGACACCGCTACCTGCCCTACATCGTAGTTGTGATTGATGAGTTCGGTGACCTTATCATGACCGCAGGCAAGGACATAGAGATGCCTATAGCTCGTATTGCCCAGAAGGCACGCGCCGTAGGAATCCATATGATCATAGCCACCCAGCGTCCTACCACAAATATTATTACCGGTACCATAAAGGCCAACTTCCCGGCCCGCATGGCATTCCGCGTAAGCTCCATGATAGACTCACGCACCATCCTGGACCGTCCGGGAGCCAACCAGCTTATAGGCCGTGGTGACCTTCTGTTCCTGTCGGGCAGCGATCCGGTTCGTGTACAGTGTGCTTTTGTGGATACCCCCGAGGTCAACGCCATATGCCAGTACATAAGCCGTCAGCAGGGTTATACCGAGGCTTATCCTCTGCCCGAATATGTTGACGAGAATGAGGGTGGACCTGTGGACGGTGGTGTTGAAATGGGCAAGTTCGATCCCATGTTCGCCGAGGCAGCACGTCTGGTTGTGGTCAACCAGTCAGGCTCCACATCACTGATTCAGCGTAAGTTCGCAATCGGCTACAACCGTGCAGGCCGCCTTATGGACCAGCTGGAGGCCACAGGAATCGTAGGCAAGGCCGACGGCAGCAAGCCGCGTCCCGTACTGGTAACCGATGAGGTTCAGCTGGACCGCATACTTGAAACCTATAACCTGCTCTGACACAATGCGCAAATACTTTCTCACAATATTGTCACTAATCTGCATTACGCCCTTGTGGGCACAAGGTAATGCAGGGAAACTTTTGCAAAAGACTGTTGACCAGCTTGAAAAAGACGGCAGCATATATATGAAGCTTGATGCCCAAATAAAGAATGAAGGTACTACAGACCGCATGGATCTTGAAATCAAATTGTCACCTGACGGCAGTTTCTATGTCAGTTCTGATGATAACATGATGTGGTTTGACGGCAAGACCATGTGGAACGGTAAAGACTATGGTGACGGCATTGAGGAGATTTACATCACAGAACCAACCCCGGAGGAAAAAGCCCGTTATGATATTATCGGTCTGCTCAAAAAACATCAGGGGTTCAGTGTGAGCGGGAACGGCACTGACACATTCGTTCTTACCGCCTCCAATCCTGAACGCAGTGTGGAGGGCATAAACAAGGTCACCGTAACCGTAGATTCCAAGACAAACGTATTAAGGTCTGCACAGATTGATTTCTCCCACGAACTTGGAAACATATCTGCATCTGCTAAGGTTACGGAGTACAAAACGGCACAGAAGTTTGATAAAAACACTTTCACCTGCCCTGTAAAGGATTACAAGGATGCCGATATAATTGATTTGAGATAAAGACAAAACAAAATATGGAAAGAATAAAATGCCTCATCATCGGATCCGGACCTGCCGGATTCACCGCAGCAATCTACGCATCACGCGCCAACCTGAACCCGGTTCTCTATGAAGGCCCGCAGTCAGGCGGACAGCTCATAACCACCACCGTAGTTGAGAATTTCCCCGGTTACCCCGAGGGCGTAAGCGGATATGACATGATGGAGGATATGCGCAATCAGGCCGCCCGGTTTGGCGCGACCATACGCATGGGTATAGTCACAGCCGTTGATTTCGGATCAGCCCCATATACCGTTACCATCGATGACGGAACACAGCTTCAGGCCGACACCGTTATCATATCCACCGGTGCCACAGCCAAATATCTGGGACTGGAAGATGAAAAGAAATACGCCGGACGCGGAGTTAGCGCCTGCGCCACCTGTGACGGATTCTTTTTCCGCAAAAAGGTAGTTGCAGTAGTAGGCGGTGGCGATACCGCATGTGAGGAGGCCGCATACCTTTCCACACTGGCCCAGAAGGTCTATCTGATTGTCCGCAAGAACTACCTGCGTGCCAGCGACATAATGCAGAAACGCGTGCTTGACAACCCCAAGATAGAGGTGCTGTTCAGCCATAATGCCGAAGGGCTTACAGGCGAAAGCAAGGTGCAGGGCGTAAAACTGGTCAAGGACCTTGGCCTGCCCACAGAGGAGCATTACGAGCGCCCCATAGACGGATTCTTCCTGGCCATAGGCCACAAACCAAACTCCGATGTGTTCAAGCCTTGGATAGAGACCGATGAAAACGGATATATCAAGACTATCGCCGATACGCCAAAGACTAATGTGCCCGGTGTGTTCGCTGCAGGAGATGTAGCTGACCCCACCTACCGTCAGGCCATCTGTGCCGCAGCAAGCGGATGCAAGGCCGCCATTGAAGCAGAACGTTATTTAAACAAATAATCCCAATCCAATAAATAATGAAGATTTCAGAGATTCTTGCCAAGAAAAAAACCTTGTCATTTGAGATTTTCCCTCCCAAGAGAGAGGAAGAGACATTTACCCTGATTGACAAGACCATCAAGCAGTTGAGCGTCTATAAGCCTGATTACATCAGTGTCACATACGGTGCCCTGGGCAACACGCTCTCCAACACCGCTATGATAGCCCGCACCATCAAGGAGAACACCGGTGCCGAACCTCTGGCCCACCTCACCTGTGTGGCATCCACCACAGATAAGGTTGACAGTGTATGCAACGAACTTAAGGACTTTGGAGTTCAGAACATTCTGACTCTGCGCGGTGACATACCCAAGAACACCGATGCACCCATATTTTCAGACTTCAAGCATGCCAGCGACCTGGCATCGTACATAAAGGGCAAGTACAACGGTCAGTTCGGGCTGGCCGGAGCCTGCTACCCGGAAAAGCATCCGGAAGCTGCCAACATAGCAACAGATATCGAGTTCATGAAGATAAAGCAGGATGCCGGAATGGAGTTCTTTGACAGCCAGTTGTTCTTTGACAACGAGGTGTTCTACCACTTCCTGCTCAAAGCCCGCAAGGCCGGCATCACGGTGCCTATCATACCGGGTATCATGCCTGTGACCAACTATGCCCAGCTGGACCGCATGATCCAGATAACCGGCTGCAACGTGCCGCTCAAGCTGCGCAACTATTTTGACCGCTACAAGGATGATAAGGCCGCCATAGAGGAGATAGGCCTCATATTCACCAGCTACCAGATCCTGGACCTCATTGCCAACGATGTGGACGGTATCCATATCTACTCCATGAACAAGAGCGAGTTCATAAGCAAGCTGATGGACAACATAGGCTACGTGGCCGGCGGATTCTTCAAATAACCTTGAAAACAGAATGAAGATAGACAAAATACAGATATTTGACGGTGCGCAAGGAACCGTACTTGCCGATGCCCACGATCCTGAGCACAAGCATCAGGGCGTGGCGGTACTCAATCTGACCAACCCCGCCCGAGTGCAGCAAATGCACAAGGACTACCTGGAGGCAGGAGCGCAGTACATTACCTGTAACTCTTTCGAGCTAAACCCCGTCAAATGGCAGTCAAAAGAATATACTTGGAAGGAGATTGCCGATGCCGCCATCGATAACGCCCGTACCGCTGTAGGCAACCGGGCAATGGTGATGTTCGATGTCTCCACATCGGGCCAGCTTATGGAGCCCGTAGGCCAGTTCACCTTTGAACAGGCATATGACAACTACCGCCAGGTAGCGGAGTACACGGCAGACCGCGTTGACGGCTACCTGCTGGAGACATTCAGTGACCTATATGAGCTGCGTGCCGCAATCTTGGCTATACGTGATGTATGCAACAAGCCTATATTCGCCACCATGACTTTCGATGAGCAGGCGCGTACACTAACAGGCTCAACACCTGAGATTGTGGCTCTGACACTCTCATCGCTTGGAGTTGATGTACTTGGCGTAAACTGCTCCAACAACCCGGCCGGCGTAGTGGATGTGGTACGCCGCATGAAACCTTTTGCCAACTGCCCTATCCTGGCGCAACCCAATAAAGGTCTGCCCGAGATGCGTGACGGAGAAGTCGTATATAACTGGACGGACCAGGATTTCGTTGACATAGGTAAGAAACTGATAGAGGCCGGAGCCTCCATACTGGGTGGCTGCTGCGGTTCATCACCTTCCACAATCAAGGCCATATCAATTTACAAAGGACAACCTGCACCTGAGATTTCAAAACCTGACGGCACATATATCTGCTCATCCACAATACTGCTCAAGCTTGACAAAGGTCTTATTTGCGGTGAGCGACTCAACCCTACCGGAAAGAAGAAACTCAAGGCAGCTCTGGCAGAAGGTAACTTCGAGTACCTGCAGCACGAAGCATTGGCCCAGAAGGATGCCGGAGCCGATTTTCTGGACCTTAACTGCGGTGTACCCAACTCCGATGAAAAGGCCCTTTTATGTCAGGCCGTACGCAAAGTACAGGAGGTCTGCGACCTGCCGCTCCAACTTGACTCATCCAACCCGGAAGCAATTGCAGCAGCAATACGTCTTTACAACGGTGTACCCATGATCAACTCAGTGAATGGAGCTGAGGAATCAATGTCACGCCTGCTGCCCATCATAGCCCGTTATCAGGCTCCGTCTGTAACTCTGCCGCTTGATGAACGCGGCGTACCGGAAAGCTGCGAGGGCCGCATTGAGATAGCCCACCGCATCATCCGGGAGGCAGAAAGTATGGGAATTGACCGCCGCCTTCTGGTATTTGACGGTCTGGTTATGGCCATATCATCCAACCCGCAGTACGGCAAGATTACAATCGATACGCTTTCCGCTCTCAAGAAACTGGGAGTACTCACCACAATAGGCCTTTCCAACGTATCATTCGGCCTGCCGGAGCGCGGTACTCTGAACCGCAACTTCCTGGCTATGGCATTCATGGGCGGACTGGATATGCCTATCATGAACCCGCTTGACCGCGAGACAGTAGCCACAGTGCGTGCATCGATGGCGCTCACCGGAAACGACCCAGGTTGTGCAGGATTCATATACTTCAACACACAGGCATCCGACGAACAGGTGGTAGACAACCTCTACAACGCTGTCTCTCAAGGCCTTAAGGACCGGGTAAAGGAATGTATAGAACGTGAGATGCCCGATCTGGGCAAGGACCGTATAATCAATGAGATACTGATTCCGGCTCTGGGTGACGTAGGCGCCCGTTTTGCCCGCAATGAGGTATTCATGCCCCAACTGATACGTTCGGCCGAGGCGGCCAAGCTGGCGTTTGCCGTCATATCCGAGCAGTTCAGCCAGACCGGCTCCGATGAGGCCGCCAAGGGTCATCTGGTCATAGCAACCGTCAAGGGCGATGTCCATGACATAGGCAAGAACATAGTCAAGGTTGTGGTACAGAGCCACGGATTCAGCGTAACGGATCTGGGCAAGGACGTTCCCAAGGAGACTGTGCTTGAAGCCGCACTTAACGAGCATCCAAATGCCGTCGGTTTGAGTGCACTTATGACAACCACCGTTGATTCAATGAAGGAGACCATACAGCATCTGCGTGCTAACGGCATAACCTGCCCCATCATAGTGGGCGGTGCCGTGATGACCCCTGATATAGCATCGGCCATAGGTGCCACCTACTACTCAAAAGATGCGTTGGAAACGGCACATCTCATGCAGGAAATCTGTGGTGCAAAATGACCAAGGATAAGCTCTGGAACGCTAACTACATTAAGATATGGACCACCAACTTTCTGGTCCATTTCTCTTTTATGCTCATTGTTCCGCTGCTGCCACTATACCTTAGCGAGACATTCGGGGCCACCAAGGATACCATAGGGATGGTGCTTACCGGCTATACCATCATGGCACTGATCATCCGTCCGTTCAGCGGCTATATGGTGGACAGTTTTCCGCGCAAGACGGTGCTGGTGGTTTGCGGCGCTCTCTTTTTCAGCATATTCGTTGGCTATATAGTAGCAGGTTCACTGGCTGCATTCGCCATATTCCGCACCCTGCACGGCGCTCCTTTCGGGGCCACCACCGTTGCCGCCAGCACAGTTGCCATAGATGTGGTGCCTTCTTCCCGCCGCGGCGAGGCAATCGGCTATTACGGTTTGAGCAACAATCTGGCTATGGCTCTGGGGCCCGCCCTTGCCATAGTGCTCCTGGGTGCTTTCGGCGGCAGTTACAAGGCGCTGTTCTGGGTTTCGCTTGCGGCATCGTTCATCGGACTTATTCTGGAACTCTCCATACGCCTGCCCAAGCGTGACTTTGTGCCCGAAAAGAAGGTACTCTCACTGGACCGTTTCTTCCTGCTTCACGGCTGGCGCGAGGCTATTGGCATTGCATGTTTTGCTTTCAGTTACGGAGTGCTCTCCACTTACGTGGCCATTTACGGCAAGGAGGAGCTTGGAATCACCGGTGGAACGGGACTTTTCTTTGGTCTCTGCGCCGCCGGACTCATACTCTCACGACTTACCGGCGCTCATGCCCTGCGTGAGAACAAGGTTTCACGCAACGCTGCAATGGGCGTATCGGTCAGCATATTCGGATACCTGCTGTTTGCCGCCCTGCACAATCCTATAGGCTATTACGGCGCCGCTCTGATAATAGGCTTGGGCAACGGCCACATGTACCCCGCATTCCAGACCATGTTCATCAACCTGGCCGAGCACTCGCAGCGCGGAACAGCAAACTCCTCCATTCTGACATCCTGGGATGCCGGCGTAGGCCTAGGCGTACTCATAGGCGGCCTGTTTTCCGAATACTTCGGTTACCACAGCGCATTCTGGGCCGCCTGGGCAGTCAATCTGTTCGGCCTGATCTTCTACTTCACCACTATCCGCCGCCACTTCGAGTCTAACAAGCTCCGTTAACGACGCAAAAACAACGCAAAGGGGTCGTTTCACTTTGCGTCATTTCAGGATCCAGTTGTTATAGAGATCCTCGATTGAATAGTATGTGGCGTTATCTGACGGGATGTATAATCCATCTCCCGGCAATGAGTTCAACTCTGTCTTGGATTTCTCTTTCAGTATTTCATCATTTATTGACTCCCAGGCATACTTGTTAGGATCGTTATACATTAGTGCCCTCTCTCCAGCCATCACGGTCTTCACTTCAATTAAACCATTTATACCGCGCATTCCCCAAAATGCAGTTGATGCAGGAGGATTCAGGAATGAAATATTCGTTATCTGACTGGTTTCCAGACCCAGAAGCTCCGCCGCTTCCTGATGGGTGAATTCATCGTCTTCAATCATTTCCCTCAGTTTCTTTCCGTCAACATTTGCTATGTTGCCATCAAGCAGCACCAATGGAGTCTGTCGTTCCCATGTTTTTTCATTGAAGTTTGCCGAAGAGGTGATGAGTCTGTTTACTGTATTCTCTTCATTTTGAAGTGGTACTGCAAAAACATCAGGGATATCCGTATTTATGTTGTCGTAATAGTAATCACGCTCGTCATCTGACATGATGCAACGCACCATCCAGCCTATCTCCGGCTTTAAGGCTCCATTTGCCGGATCTTCACTCAGGCCTATTATGCCTGCATAAAGCTGCATATCGTACTTGGCCAGAACAGTCCCGTCATAATCCCGGACTTCATAGACGAAAGGTGTCTCCACAACTTCCGGAAGCAGTCTGGCGTTGTACGTCAACATACCGGAAATCCTGTCGCCGAATGCATTATACGGATAGAATGTAGTAAACCAACCGTCAAACATCAGTTCCGTATTGACCGCATCCTTGGAGGGTATTCCACAACCTATTTTTCTGAAATTGGCCGTTCCCACCATCTCCATCCAGAACTGTGTGTCAACTGTACCTTGAGACGCATCCACAAACTGTTTAAGTATAGGATCCAAGCTATCTATCCACCAGTCCATTCCATATCCTTTCAGGGACTGGGTCTTCTCCCTTACCTTGCGCCAGTCATCGGGAGTTCCGGTCAAGGTGACATCCGGTATTCCGCATCCTAATGTCATCACCTTGTATTCAAAATAAGATTTTACCGATTCCATCAGGGTTATCTGTGATGCAATCTTTTCAGTTCTGCCCGTGGTGCTGAAATCGGCGGTAATGATATCGGCAATATTATTCTTTGTATTGCTCCTTATCTGTTTCTCAAACTCGCCGAAGATAGAGTCCCAGTTAACCTTATCAGTCTCAAGAAGGAGGTTTTTGGGAGATTCCACCTCAAGAGTCTTCTTGCCATGATGATAAACTATCTTGTCCCGGAGTTCCTCGGAGTTAAGGTTCACATGGGCTGCAAATCCCTGACTTATAAGCAACCAGATCACATCGGGAGACAAGACTATACCCCTATGACTTGCATAGGCATTGATCATTCCCTTATAGAATGAGTGGGTACCGAAAGAAATCAGCGAATCACCGTCAATACTGCTTTTGATTACCCCGTTACGGTAATCAGCACTATTGTATTTTACAATAGTATTGGCGATTTGATAAGAAGAACTGTGCTGGAATGACCGTTCTATCGGTTCCAGATCCTCAACATGGAATGTAAAACCGGAGTTTTGCGCCATAGCACCGCCTGTCAGCAAACTTAATACCGACACCCCAAATAACCTTTTTGCAATAGAGTGTTTCATATCAAAATTGTTTGCTGCAAATGTAATGCTGCATACAGACCCCAACAAGGAAAAAGCGTTGCAAAAACGTTGCAAAATGACGCAAAGGGGTCGTTTCCCTTTGCGTCATTTTTTATATTTTAGCAGCACAAAAACTATTGGTTATGTGCTACAGGATTGCATTGATCGGAGCGATGATGGCGCTGATGCCGCTGGCTGGTGTGCGGGCCGAAAGGCAAGTGGAGCGGATTGACCACGGGCTGGCAGTGGCAGTAGTTGACAGCGGAGTGATGCTTAGTTGGCGCAGTCTGGAATCTGACGGTGAAAACTGCAGGTTTACGCTTTACCGTGACGGACAGAGAATAGCCAGGGTTGACAGGGATGCCGCCACTTGCTTTGTTGACAGGGAAGGGAGCATAGGTTCACATTATCAGATACGTATCAGAAAAGGGTTCCTGGGCAAGCGTGTAACGGAGGAGCCGTTCATTGTGTATAATGAGAGCGTGCGTGAAAGCACTACCGGCATTCTATGCCCTTTCAAAACCATCACATTACGCACGCCTGCACCGGTACGGATGCCCGACGGAACTACCTGCACTTATACCGCCAATGACATGAGTACTGCCGATCTTGACGGAGACGGCCGATATGAGCTGGTGGTAAAATGGGACCCGTCAAACTCAAAAGACAATTCACACACAGGCTATACCGGGCCGGTTTATATTGACGCCTACAGGATGGACGGAACATTCATGTGGCGCATTGACCTGGGGCGCAATATCCGCGCCGGAGCCCACTACACTCAGTTTATGGTCTATGACCTGGACGGTGACGGATGTGCCGAGGTGGCCATGAAGACCGCCGACGGAACGGTTGACGGCATCGGATCGGTTATCGGCCATTCCACCGCCGATTTCCGCACCCCAGAGGGCCGCATTCTGAGCGGTCCGGAGTATCTGACAGTATTTGACGGCACTGACGGGCATGCCATAACCACCATTGATTATTATCCCCCGCGGGATATAACAGACCGCTGGGGTGATAATTACGGAAACCGGTCTGAGCGCATGCTGGCTGCCATAGGATACTTTGACGGAGAGCATCCCTGTCTGGTGATGTGCCGCGGATACTACACCAACGCCTACGTGGTAGCATACGGTTTTGACGGCAAGACGCTGAGTCAGCGATGGATATGCAAGGCTGAATCCAGACAGGACCCGCTCTACGGCCAGGGTAACCACAACATTTTTGTGGGCGATATCGACATGGACGGCTATGATGAGATTATTTATGGAGGTGCTGCCATAGACCAGGACGGAAGCGTACTCTACTCCACCCGTCTGGGACACGGCGATGCCGGACATCTGGGCGATCTGGACCCGAGCCGTCCTGGGCTGGAGTTCTGGGATGTCCATGAGGACAAGAATGCCGCCTTCAGCGATGAGTTGCGTGCTGCCGACGGAACAATCCTGTGGGGTACACAGCAAAAAGGCATCGACAACGGCCGCGGTCTGGCCGCCGACATCGACCCGCGCTATCCGGGCCATGAGATGTGGAGCAACGCCAGCGGTGGCATACGTTCCTGTAAAGGAGAGCTTATCTCCGCTGTAAAGCCATCTGTAAACTTCCGTATCTACTGGGACGGAGACCTGCTGGACGAACTGTTTGATGCAACCGGAGCCGGAACAGGTGGAAAGATAGAGAAATGGAATCCGGAAACCGGCACGATAGACCGCCTGTTTACATTCGCCGCACTCACAGGCACCGCCCTCAACAACGGTACCAAGTCAAATCCCTGCCTGCTAGCCGACCTGTCGGGCGATTGGCGCGAGGAGTTCATAGTACGCAGCGCATCGGACCCATCAGAAGTGCTGATATTCACTACGCCCTATTCCACCACCCACCGCGTGACCTGCCTTATGCAGGATCCGCTCTATCGTCTGGCCATAGTAACCCAAAACGTAGCCTACAACCAGCCCCCGCACCTGAGCTACCCACTCCAAGAATAATCAGAAACTTTCATCAAAGATATATGGTGTGCCATTGATTGTGATTCCGGCTCCGCTTACTTTGAAATGTTTGCTGTAGGAATTGTTATAAAACTCCACTTGGGCTGTGCCAGTTGAATCAGTTTCCACGTTGGGGTTCCAATAGAGCGTGCGGCGGTAATCTACATCGCCATTTTTGTATTTGGGATATGCGGTTCCAAGACAGTCATTCTATCTCTTCAATAAAGATGCCTTCGCCATCATCGATTAGCTCTTCCGGTTTGACTACACTTATATTCGGACCATGACCCGTAATATCAATTGGTGACAACCCTGGGTGTTCTTTCATCTTGATTTCTATATAGGTCCTGTCAATAGGGACAACGACAGGAACATATCCCACGTATGATGCTTTGAGGCTATCATTGGGATTGACCAGAATGAACGAGAATTTACCATCCATCGTTGTGCTGCAGTATGTAACAACATGGCCCGTGGAATCCCGCTCCGTGACATATACTTGCATCATGGGACCCTCTTGATCACGAACGATACCGGAGATTATATCACCAGCTTTAGGCTTATCCTGTGCAAACACGGTGGATGCGGCTGCCTGAACAAACAGCAATACCGTGAGTGAAATGAGTTTTGACGCTTTCATATACTTTTATTTTTGCGACAAATGTAAGTATAGATATATTGTCAAAACAACAAATAGGCGTTGCAATATCGTTGCATTTTTGAGAAGATGGATTACAAGCGCCATTTCTGATTTAATCTATCTCTTCAATAAAGATGCCTTCGCCGTCATCCCTCAGTGAGCCTGGTTTTACAACACTGATATTAGAGCCTGAACGACTTTTTTCCCAGCCTTCGCGTATATCGAATGGCCCGATGGAATACATGACTCCATCACCTCCATCACCGTCAGGATCTTTTTCCAACTTAATTTCGTAAGTTGTCATATTTTCCAAAGGAATCTTTACTATCTTATACACACGTTGGTTTGCAATCACCTTCAACACGTGCCCTGTTCCGAAAAGCGGATATGAAAAACGTCCGTCTCTGTCAGTACTGGTATAATAGTAGGCAGCAGTATCATTCTCAACAGTCTCAATGATTAATGCATTACCTATTGGTTCGCCAGTTGAAGCATCTGATACTATGCCGCTGATGATAGTACCAGGTTTAAGCTTATCCTGAGTGAACGCGGTAGTTGCGGATGACTCTTGTACATCCGCTTTATCGGCTTTAATATCCAAACCGTCATTTTCTTCTATTCGGAAGTCAACAAGTCTGATAACCTGCATTCTTCTTGTTTTTCCTTTCCATACTCCGGGTGTCCAGTTGGGCATGTGGCAGATAAGCCTTAACGCCTCGGCGTCAAAACTCTCCGTCATACTTCTTAATATCTCCGCATTGCTGATTGAGCCGTCATTTTCTACAATGAACTTTACTAGAACACCTCCTTCTACGCCGTTTCTAAGGGCATCAGCAGGATAGTTCATGTTCCTTCTTATATACTCCAGGTACGCCTTTCTGCCTCCCGGGAACTCGGGCTGAATATCATCGGACGTAAAAACCGTGCTTTCACAATCTATGAAAGACTCGTTGTTTCCATGGGGAGTTCTGGACGTAAAAACTATTACGGCTGATACCGCCAACACGGCTGCAAGTGCCGCTGTGACTATAGCAAAGGTTTTCTTATTCATATGCCATTTATTTTTTCTACTGATATAACGGCAGGATTGGCCAAATACGTCCTCATTACAAAGAATCTGTGCCAGACGGGACCAGCCTTTGCGGTCATTATTTATTCTGTTGCTGATATTTCTGTTGGTATTTCTGCTGATATTTCAATAGGGAATCTTGCCAGGAGATGTGTGCATCCCGCTCTCTCAGTTCTATATCCTTCGGCGTCAGTTTCCTGCCGTTAGGATATATGATATTACCTTCTTCATCTTTATGAACACCGGGTTGTTTAAGCAGATAGGACTCGACGGTTTCTCCTTCCGGGAGCGGCATGGGTATCCCTATCAATCCAGATTCTCTCATTTCTTCTGGAGTTAACGGACGAGAGCCTTTACCATCCATTTTTCCAATAACGACTGGAGTTTCTGTTTGCACTGGCGGCAGAAGAACCAGAGAATAATCCGGGCAAATAAACCTTATTTCCTTATCACCATTGAAATAAACCATTGACACCTTGGTCTTATATCTGTATTCTATAAAAACGTCACCATTATCATCCATACTAACACCTGGCAGCTTAAGCAGGACATCGCCAACTCTAT
>CADCBO010000026.1 GCA_902799685.1 uncultured Bacteroidales bacterium | reverse complement strand
AAGGTTGAACTCCTCGTCGGATACGCCCCCCGCCAGACTCTCTGCCCTCTGGAAAAGCGCATAACACTCATCGTCAATCCCATAAGAATTATTCTGTGCCGATGCCGTTGTGGCCGTCAGCAGGAACAGAAGTGACAGTATGATTCTGGATAGTCCTTTCATATTGCCCCAAATGTACGCAAAAAACCCGAAACAGTGCCATTGGGGACGGTTCTATTTGGCACCGTTTTTAAAAACAGGGCCAAATAGAACCGTCCCCAATGGCACTGTTTTAGAATAATTCAACTACTGAATTAATAGTAAATAGAATGTTTTTCTTGATTTCATGGTTTCTTTGTTTGTTGCTTCCATGGGGCGTAACTTTGCAGCGAGAACAGAAACAAACAAGACAAAATACACAAAACTATGGCAATCTACAGCACAGTCACTGAACTGATCGGTAAGACTCCGACAGTCAAATTAAACAAATTTGCTGCCAAGCGCAGTATCAAGGGAAACATAGTAGCAAAGGTTGAGTTTTTCAACCCGGGTGGATCGGTTAAGGACCGTATAGCACTGGCCATGATTGAGGATGCCGAGAAGAAAGGCATACTTAAGAAAGGTGGAACAATCATAGAGCCCACATCGGGCAATACAGGCGTAGGTCTGTCACTGGTGGGTGCAGTAAAAGGATATAAGGTAATCCTGACCATGCCCGAGACCATGAGCATTGAGCGGCGCAAGCTGGCTGCCGCATACGGAACCGAGATAGTCCTTACACCAGGCGCAAACGGCATGAAGGGTGCAATCGCCAAGGCCGAGGAACTGCGTGACGCCACTCCCGGTGCAGTGATTCTGCAGCAGTTCAACAACCCCAGCAACCCCGAGATTCACGCCAAGACCACCGGTAAGGAGATTGTGGCCGATGCCAAGGAGTCAGGAATTCAGGTTGACGCTTTCATTGCCGGAGTGGGTACCGGCGGTACAGTAAGCGGCGCAGCAAAAGCAATCAAGGAGGCATTCCCGCAGGCAAGGATAATCGCAGTTGAGCCTGCTTCATCGGCAGTGCTGAGCGGCAATCCCAGCGGCCCGCACAAGATTCAGGGTATTGGTGCAGGATTTGTGCCCAACAACTTTAACCGCGATATCGTGGATGAGATCCTGCCCGTAGCAAACGAGGATGCCTTTGAGACCGCACGTGCTCTGGCTAAGGAAGAGGGCCTGCTGGTGGGTATATCAAGCGGTGCAGCCGCATATGCAGCAAGTGTGGTGGCTTCGCGCCCGGAATTTGCAGGCAAGAACGTGTTTGTTCTGCTTCCCGATACAGGTGAGCGCTACCTCTCAACAGCTCTGTTCTCAGAGTAATAGTGCCATTATTGACAAAAGGGGTCGGTTACACACAGAACCGGCCCCTTTTTTCATTATTCGACCCCTTAATCATCAGACATTTTCATATTGTAAGTAAACTTTAAGGTTTTTGGTATTGATATTAAGGTATGAATTGGCATATCTTTGCTATTACAAAACAATTAGCGTATAACCTGAATGATAGCCTGTTTCAATATGAAAAGAGTTGCCCGTTGTCTGTATCTGATAGTTCCGTTGTGTGGATTAGTGTTATCGTTTATGACCGGTTGCGGCGGGAAAAAAAGCGCCGATGAGGTGGTCGTGAGATTCCGGGACCCGGGCGAAAAGCAGTTCCCTATAAAGGATTTTTTCCAGATTGACAGGAATGTGAATGTAAGGGCCGATGGTGATTACTTCATGTCTGATGTATCTGATGCTTTCTTTTCAGATGACTTTGCATTCATACTGGACCAACGTCAGGCGGTCTCAAAGGTTGACCTTAAAACAGGACAGATTGTTTCCCAGCTGCACCAGATAGGACGCGGGCCTAATGATTACCTGAACGCAATGAATCTGACTGGCGATGATGAGCATCTTTATCTTCTGGATATGGGCGGCAAAAGCGTCCATGTTTACGATCATGACCTTAACCACCAGGACAAGTTCAATATTGATTACATGCCGGGACCTTCATCATTCACCAAGATAAAAGACGGTTTCATGTTCCTGAATTCTTTTGAGAATGACAGTATCGGATTGTTTGTGGTAACAGACAACCGGTGCAGGAAAACCGGAACTTTCCTTAAGAAAGAACCGGCTCAAGAGGGTGAAGACGATGAAATGAATTTTTTTGTTATTAACATAGGTAAATATTTCATACCGGACTCTTATGGGAATGTGGTCTGTCATAACCCCAACACCGATGAGCTTTTCCTTTATGACGGCAAGACAATCTGGAAACTGTGTCAGATTAAGAAGGATGACAGTCTGACAGGTACGCCGGGCGTCTATATAAAGCAGGTCTTCACTTTTAACGGCAACACGCTGGTAAACTATTTCTGCGGCAAGGGTGCATGCTATGCCCTTTTTGACAAAAACTACAACCTTATCGAAGAGGGATTAGGTGTGAATGAGGTCCCGTTCTTCCCGATATGCCAGGAGGGTAACAAGTTTATAACAGCTTTTATATCCGATGACGAAGCCGATAACGTGCAGGCGCAGATAGTTATTTACAAGACAAAATGATACTGCTCCCTTAGTCACCGGATCAGGTATTGTGCGGCGTTCTGTGCGCAGCGTTCGCCGTCAATGGCCGATGATACTATGCCGCCGGCATAACCGGCACCTTCGCCGCAAGGAAACAGGCCCTCCAGACCCACATGCTGGAGGGTCTCGTTGTCTCGTGGTATGCGTACGGGCGATGATGTGCGGGTCTCTACCGCAATCATCACGGCATCGTTGGTAAGGAATCCGTGACTGCTCTTGCCAAACTGCAGGAATCCCTGTTTTAGGCGCTCCGTCACGAATCCCGGCATCCAGAAATGCAGGGGCGATGATATAAGTCCGGGGGAATATGATGATTCCGGCAGGTCGTAACTCAAACGGAGGTTCACGAAGTCGGCCATCCGCTGGGCCGGGGCGGTCTGGCGCATATTGCCGGCCTGCCAGCAGTCACGTTCCAACTGCTCCTGGAACCGCATCATCAGGAGCGGATCCAGCATATCGGCATCACTCTTGGCCACATCCTCAATGCGGGTCTCCACCACCATTCCGGAATTACTCCAGCGGGAGTTTCTACCCGATGGTGACATGCCGTTCACAACAATCTGCTGCGGACCCGATGCGGCCGGAACCACGAACCCACCGGGACACATGCAGAAACTATAGACTCCGCGGCCATCAACCTGGGTTACAAAACTGTATTCGGCTGCGGGCAGATACTTGCCCCGGCCTGCGCGGTTATGATATTGTATGCAGTCAATCAGATGTGACGGATGCTCCAGGCGGCATCCTACAGCCAGAGCCTTGGCCTGAATTTCAAACTTATGCGACGCCATGTAGCGATAGACATCGCGTGCGCTGTGACCTGTAGCCAGAATCACAGGACCCATAAAGCGGCACTGCTCTCCATTGCGTGTGGCTTCAATGCCTATTACTTTGTTCCCATCAAGAATGAATCCGGTCATCAGGGTCTCAAAGTGTACTTCTCCTCCGCAGTTAAGGATGGTGTTGCGTATGTTCTCAATCACTCGCGGAAGGCGGTCGGTGCCTATATGGGGATGGGCATCGGATAGAATCGCGGGACTTGCCCCATGCTGGCAGAAGATGTTCAGGATGCGGTCTGTGTCACCGCGTTTTTTGCTTCGGGTGTAGAGCTTACCGTCGGAGTAGGCTCCGGCACCGCCCTCGCCAAAGCTGTAGTTTGACTCCGGGTTGACCTTATGAGTGCGGCTTATGGCAGCGATATCCACCTTACGGTCGCGCACGTTCTTGCCGCGCTCAACAACTATGGGGCGTAGTCCAAGCTCAATAAGATGAAGTGCCGCAAACAGACCTCCAGGGCCTGCTCCCACCACCACGACTGTGGGCTTTCCGTCAATCGTGCGGTAATCTATGCTGGTGAATTCGTTCTTGGGCGGCTGCTCATTGATGAAAACTCTCAGAGTAAGGTTCATGAATATGGTGCGCTGGCGGGCATCAATACTTTTTTTGAGCGTACGCACAGCCGTGATGGTACGCACGTCAAGCCCGCACTGCCTTGAGACAGTATCCTTAAGCACCTGCTCGTTATAGGCAAACTGCGGTTCAACCCTTAACTGAATCTCCTTGATCATAATTAGGTTGCTAAAGTACAAAAAATAGCAGAAAACAATTACATTTGCGATACTAACCTCAATACATAAAATATGGCACAGTATCCTTGTGAGAAATGTAAGTTCCGCCCACATTACGATAAGAAACCCAAGTCCGTTATAGGACGTTTCTGGCGCTGGCATATCAATTTCTGTCCGGGTTGGAAACAGTATTTTACACATCAGACCCCGGAAAAACAGGCTGAACTAAGGGAAAGATATCATTTTGAAAAATACAAAGAATGAAAGAGATACTGGATTTTCTTAAGGCGTTGAGCTGCAACAATGAACGTGAATGGTTCCTGGAACATAAGGATGAGTACAAGAGGGTAAAGGAGCGGTTCGATGCATTCGCGCTGGAGTTGCTGGCGGATATCCGCAAGTTTGATTCCTCAATAGGTGACTTGGGTCTGAATGATATAACTTACCGTATTTACCGTGACGTAAGGTTCTCGGCCGACAAGTCGCCGTATAAGACCCACATGGGCGTGTATATCTGCCCGGGCGGCAAGAAATCACCCTACAGCGGATACTATTTCCAGGTTAGCGCATCGGCCAAGGAGAGTTGGGAGGGAAGCCATATGCTGGCAGCCGGCGACTACTGGTGTGACCCCAAGGTGCTGGCCATTCTGCGTGAGGACATTGAGATGAGCGACGGAGGTTTCCGCCGGATCCTGGCCCAGGCTGCTCCCGGCTTTGAACTTGATATGGAGGGTGCGCTCAAAAAGGTGCCGGCCGGATTCCCTACCGATACACCAGATTCAGATTATTATCGGCTCAAGCGTTTCTGCCTTACCTATCTGCCGGGTGAGGATTTCATCCTGGCACCTAATCTGGCTGAGCGCGTGGCCGCTATGTTTAAAACCACCAAACCTTTCTTAGACTTCATAAACCGGGCTGTCACTTGGTCAAAAGAAGAAAAATGATACAAAAGGGGCCTGACCCCAATTGTATCATTTTGTATCATTTTGTATCAATTCATAGAGAGTAACTCCTCAATCAGTTTGCGGGACTGGTACAGACGTGGTACTTTATGCTGACCGCCAAGTTTGCCTTTTGATTCAAGCCATGCATAGAAAAGGCCTTGGCGGGCTACAATAACCTGCAAAGGTTTCAGGGCACCGGATTCAATAGTTCTCATGTATGCATAATCGGTCTGCTCCAGGCATTTCTGCAGTACGAATGCAAAAGCCTCAACGGAATCAGGTTCCTTCTCAAATTCTATCAGCCACTGATGGTAGCTGTTTTCATCATAATTATCACTGTTGGGAGCGACAGTGTATTCACGGACTATACAACCGGTAGACTGGCATGCTTGTGCAATAGCCTGATCGGCTTGCCTTATGTTTAACTTCTCATAGCAGATATTCAGTTCCAAGGCGGTTCGTCCCACAAACACGAATTTATATGGCGCTTTCCTGACAAACCTGATGACATCGCCTATCTCATAACGCCACAGGCCCGATGATGTGCTGATAATGATTGCGTAATCCTGGTCAGTTTCAACTTCCCAAAGAGGGAGCACGCGTGCATCGGCCCGACCATACTCTTTCATGGGAATGAACTCATAGAAGACCTGATAATCAAGCATTAGCATCATTGATGGATCATTGCTGTCGGTCTGAACGCCGAAAAAGCCCTCGGATGCATTGTAATTCTCAATACATACCAGATTACCTGATGGAAACAGTTTCTCTATTACAGGCTTGTATGGAAAAAGGCTGCAACCTCCATGTGCAAACATCTCCATGTGAGGCCAGATCTGCTCTGCATTCTGTTTTCCCTCCATCTGTACGGTTTTCTGTAACAGACGCAGATTCCAACCGGGCAAACCGCTGAATGATACAAGACGCTTGCGTAATATATAAGGCGGTATGATCTGCTCTCTGTCCTTAAAATCATGGATTCGCCTCAACATTCCGGCTGGGGGTATCAGGTGCAGCATCGTTCTGAAGAAACCGGGTATGGCTCTGGACATGATGGCACTTATATCACCCGTCATGATCCGGGATCCGGGTTTTACGGGTGAACATGTGCCAGCCAGCACAAGTGAGTATCCAAGACCGGCATGTGACTGCCTGTGGGTATCAAGGAAAGAGGCTGTGACATCCTTGCCGCCCATCAGATGACAATGTTTCAGGCCTTGTCGGGATACGGGAATGAACTTTGCTGCATCACATGTGGTACCGCTGGTTTTTGCAAAATACCGGATCTTTCCCGGCCACAGCACATCGGGCTCTCCACCCAACATCCGCATCACATAAGGCTTGATGGATGAGTGGTTGTTTACTGGAACGCGTTCTGCATAATCTGCGTAGCTGCGTATGGAGTCATAACCGTACTGTTTACCCCAACTTGTACCTGAAGCCTTCCTTACAAGCCGCCTCAATGTCTTGCGCTGAATGCTCTCAAAATCAGTGGCATAACGTCTTATGGCACGGACTCTGTAATGCATTACTAAACGTACTATAGATGTGATCAGATCCATCAGTTTCTAAGATATGGAATAAAGGTCTTGGCCGATAAATCATCAAGATGGCAGAACATACCGGTCTCCATAACATTTCCGAAAATATCATTGACTGCGGTGCCGAATACCCTGAAGCTGCGGAATAACCTCAGATATGATTTTAGGATTGGAGGCATGTAGAACTCTCTTTCATGCAATGCCTTGGTAAGTGCTTTAAGGTCATCCTCATAGCTGTCATATGGCAGAACACCGGCGGCAAAATCGGGAATAGGCACAACGTATGGTTTATGCGGAACGGCCCAAGAATCCGGATCGGGACAATGCTTTGCAAAGAAGGCCTCCAGCAACCCAAGAGCCTCCGTGGGATATGAAGGGAAAAAGGTGACCTTTCCAAACAGACTGTGTATCTTATTCAGCTTGCACAGCACTGCTAAACCGCAGAACAGCATCTGTAGCGTAAAGATATTGGGGGTTGAAGTGAATGAACGGCTCATCTCCATCATATCGGGCAGTTGCTCACTGATAAAACGGTCCGAAAAACGGAACAGATGGGCCGACGGCATATCGGGCTGCCCGTGTAAATCCAGACGGCAGTCTTTTCCATACAGGATGCGGTATCCGCCCATAATCTCATGGTTCTCACTGTCCCAGCAGATAAGTTGACGGAATCCCAACTCCGGGTCCAGGTCATATCGGTCCACATCACAACTCAATCCGGTCCCGCCGCCGGCTGTACGGAAGGCAATCTCACGCAGGCGGCCTATCTCTCTCATCAGAGCCGGAGCCTTATGACCTTCAATCACATATAACTGCATGTTACCACGGGACACTTCCTGAATGCAGAACTGTCCCTTGAGTTCTTCTGCAAGTAGTGATTTGTCTATCTCCTCTATTATGGGCTCCATATCAATCCTGTTTTAATGAATATACCTGATTGCGCACATACGTAGTCCATTGCGAGTCAGTCTTATCGGGAGTAAACATGGTACATGGGATGGGCTTGCCTATAACCATCTTGTAGCGTTTGCCACGACAGCGGAACAATTCATCGGGAAGCGTGTACATGGCAAAATTGGTCTTCAGTCTCAGACGTTTGCACCAATTGGAGATCCTATAGAACCTTTTGGAGTTCTGGCCCGAAAACCACATCGGAATGATGTCCCGTCCGGTCTCCCTGCTTTTGGAGAGGAAGGTCTTTTTCCAGGGAATATCGGTTACCATTCCGTTTATCTCACGTGAGCAGAGGCCGGCAGGAAAGAATAGTATCTGTTTGTCACTCCTGAAAGCCTCATTGAGGAGTTCGCCAAGACCGCGGTCCTGGGCGCCCACCTTATTGACCGGCAGCAGATAGGCTCCCACCTGTTTGAGCGACATCATGAAATCATTGGCAGGTACGGCGACGTTCTCATTGTATCTGCGGGCCAGCCAAGCCGTTTCAAAACCGGCGTCGAGCATGCCCAGGGGATGGTTCGAGACAAAGGTGAAGCGGCCTTCAGGGGGAATGTTCTCCTGACCGGTCACATCGATCTGTACGTCAATGTATCTTATGAATCCCTCTACGAATTCATACCCTACATCTCCCTTGCAGAAATATGCGTTGAAATCATCCTGATGCAGGAATCTCTTGATTAGATTTTTGATTGGTCCGGGGACTTTGCGGTCACCCAGTTTTGCCTTTATGATAGCATCTACATCAATGGTAACGCTCTTGTTTTCCAGCATCGGTCCTTTCTGTTTTCTAATGTCATTCAAAGGTAAACAAAAATTGGGGTCTGTCCCTCATTTTTTGCTATCTTCGCGTTGAAAAGAACAAAAATGAGCAAGAAGATAGAGATACCCAGGTTTTCGTGGTGGGACTGGTTCCTGATACTGGGATTCATGACGGTGAGCGTTGTGGTGAGCGTGCTGAAGGGCAATTTCAGCGCGTTGAGTTTCATTGCGGGAACCTGCAGCGTGCTTTGCGTGATTTTTGGCGTCAAGGGCAGCGTGCTGAACTTTCTGTTTGGATTTCTAGGCTCCTGCATTCAGGGTTATATGGCACTTAAGAGCGGGCTCTATGCCAATGCCGCGCTGTTCCTGCTCTATAACGTACCCATGCAGTTTATAGGTTGGGCCCAATGGCGCAAACGTGCGCTGGGAGGCGGTCACGAGGGCATAAAGACACGCTGGATGACCTGGCCGCAGAGAATGCTGCTGATTGTGCTTAGCACTGCCGCAGTCTGGGGAATAAGTAGGTTGCTTCTTAAAACCGATGACCCTCAACCCGTGTCCGATGCACTCGCAATGACTGTAGCCGTAGGTGCTCAGTTCCTGCTTACCTTTGCATTCATTGAGCAATGGTTCATGTGGATTGTGGTGAACGGTGCCAACCTGGTGATGTGGGCTATCGCAGCTACCCGAGGCGTTCAGTTTGCGCCCATCATGGTGGTTCAGTACGTATTTTACATGATGAACTCCATCTATGGAATAGTGTGGTGGAGCAAAATGTCAAAAAAGGCATAGCTTATGGCAACAATTAAAGATAAAACCATGTTCGTGTGCTCCGAGTGCGGGTTTGATGCGCCCAAATGGAGCGGTAAGTGCCCGTCGTGCGGCCGATGGAACACCATGAAGGAGATAACCGTGAAGGCACAGGCAACACAGAACGCAACCGTTACCGCAAGAAAGGAGGCATCGGGCAAGACCGATGACAGCAAGCCCCATACCCTTGGCGAGATCCGGAGCTCTGACTATCCGCGAATAGATATGCAAGACGGCGAGCTGAACCGCGTACTTGGTGGCGGTCTGGTGCAGGGTTCCCTGGTTTTGCTGGGAGGTGAGCCGGGAATAGGCAAATCCACCTTGACGCTGCAGACCGTGATGCGCCTGCAGGACCTTAAAGTACTCTACGTATCAGGAGAGGAGAGTGCCCGCCAGATCAAGATGCGTGCCGAACGTCTGGCTGCAGCCGGCAGTGGCAGTCAATTGAATGACAACCTGCTTGTGCTGTGTGAGACATCACTTGAAAACATCTACGAGCAGATAAAGAAACAGAAGCCGGAACTGGTGGTTGTTGATTCTATACAGACTATTAGCAGCGAGTATGTGGATTCATCGGCAGGAAGCATTACGCAGGTTCGTGAGTGCGCCGCATCGCTGCTCAAGTTTGCCAAGGAGAGCGGAACACCCGTTCTACTGATAGGTCATATCACCAAGGACGGCTCAATTGCAGGCCCCAAGATTCTGGAGCATATTGTTGATGCAGTACTCCAGTTTGAGGGTGACCAGCATTACCTGTACCGCATATTACGTCCCATCAAGAACCGTTTTGGAAGTACTGCAGAGCTGGGCATCTATGAGATGCGTGAGGATGGCCTGCGTCAGGTAAGCAACCCCAGCGAGCTGCTCCTTACCGACAGCCATCAGGGCATGAGCGGAGTATCCATTGCCTGCACCATCGAGGGCGTGCGCCCGTTCCTGATCGAGGTCCAGGCGCTTGCCAGCACGGCTGTCTATGGAACGCCGCAGCGCAGTGCAATAGGATTTGATGTGCGCCGCATGAACATGCTGCTGGCCGTATTGGAAAAGCGTGTAGGATTCAAACTGGGACAGAAGGATGTGTTCCTGAACATAGCCGGAGGTCTCAAAGTAAGTGACCCCGCAATAGACCTTGCCGTAATCAGCGCCATACTATCCAGCAGTCTTGACATAGCAGTTGACCGCACCGTCTGCATGACCGGAGAGGTGGGCCTTTCGGGCGAAATCCGCCCCGTAAGCCGCATAGAGCAGCGCATAGCTGAGGCCGCAAAGCTGGGGTTTGAGCGCATTATCATACCCAAGAATAACATGCACGGCCTCAACACCGGCAAAGCCGGCATTGAAGTAGTGCCTGTAACAAAAGTTGAAGAGGCTTTCAAACAGCTATTCGGGTAAGAGCACAAAAATAATGACGCTCCTTTTTTTGAGGAGCGTCATTTTTTTGTCGATCCGTTATTGCTTTATGTAAATCGGGGTCAATCCTACAAAATTGCTGTACGCTTTATTGCCGCTTACTATGAACGGGAAAGATAATCCGTCAGGATAACTGTTCTGGTAATAATCGTCAGCATCAGGAATACGCCATGTCGTTGTAGCGTAAGGATTGGCATAATTCATGTCACCACCATATCCGTCTTTTTCACGACTTGTATAGAACGTTGTCTTTCCTATAGTTACTATGCCATCCTTATAAGTGTATTTGCCGGTATAACGCGCACCCCATGGAGTAATGACCATATCCACATCGTCACCTTCAAACTTGACAGCCACTCTTACTGCCCACTCATTATCTTCTACCATTCCCCAAGAGAACCAATACCAGGTACCCTGTATTTCTGAGTTGTCACTTGGCAAACTGCTTCCCTTTTTAAAATAGAATGCTGCATATGATTCAGACACCTGATCTGAAATTCTATATTCTGTTTCCAACACAAGCAATCCACCGTCGCGCAACAAACTGACCTGAACAGAATCAAAAGACTCATAAGCTCCATTGTTCTGCCAGTCTGACAATCCTTGGTTCACTCCATTTGCCCATTGGGTGTACCGGTGTTGGGACTTGGTGACTGTACCGATAAGAATGGAGCCTTCAAGCTTGAAAGTACCCTCAGTCCTATTCTGTGAACTTATTTCTTTATTGCCATCATTAATCCGATACAACGTTACCTCGGATACGTAAGATCCGTCATTATTAAAGGTAAGAGTCTCTTCTGTAACATCACCTTCCCCAGTCAGGTTAAGATACCATTCTCCGACGATATTTTTCATCGTAACCTCAACCTGTGAGCCACCGCCCTCTTCAGAATTGTTTATTTTTTCTCCGCTGTCACATGCAGCCAGAATAGGCAAGGCTATTGCAGCCCATGCAAATAACTTTTTTATTTCCATTTTGTTTATCATTAGGTAGTTTGATGGTACAAATATAACCAAATATCGGGGGATTTTATATAAGTTTGCAGAAAAGAAAATTACTAACCTTATTGATATGAAAAGACTTGCTATTTGGGCCTTAGGAGCTTTTATTCCTTTTGTTCCGGTTAATGCCGATGCTTTCAAAATAGGAGAGCGCGGCTATTTTGAGAAAGCCGGTGTTAACATCATGGCATTCCAGGATACCTACCCCGAGGGACATCAGGCCGGAGTGTGCGTGATCATGAACGGTGTGCGCATAGCCACTAACGGTGATCTGCGTCTGGAAGCTACGCCCGGACAATGGCAGCCGCTGCCCAAGCAGGGCCGCCGTACTGTCGAAGACAACGCCATAACCACATGGCTCAGCTATCCCGATTCTTCAAAGCATGAGACGGGTTTCAACCCCATGCTTTACCCGGATCTGCAGCTGCGTTACTCAGTCCGTGTTGAGGGCGTTGAAGATGGCGTGATGGTGACAGTTGACCTGGAGCAGCCTGTACCAAAGGAGTTTCTGGGCAAGGTGGGATTCAACTTTGAGTTCTTTCCGGGCATACTCTTTGGCAAACCATGGATAATGGACGGCAAGTCAGGCATTTATCCGCAGCAACCTAACGGTCCTGTTGATACCCCTAAAAGCAATCTGGACTATACGGGCGATTTCTATATGGGTCGCGGGTCCCGGGTGGACCGCGAGCATCTGTTGGGTGACCCCAAGGTGTTCAACCCCATCCGTGCCGATGACATCATATCCACTCCGTACGCTGTGGGCCGCAAGTTCACATCACGTCCCGATGACAACCTGTGCCGCCTTACGGTAGAGAGCTTGGGCAGCACTGAGCTCAAGCTGTATGACGGACGCATGAACCACAACAACGGCTGGTTCGTACTGCGGTCCGAAGTCCCCGCCGGTGCAACCAAGGGCGCAATAAAATGGCTCATCAAGCCAGCGGTTACAGAAGACTGGATGTACAAGCCTGTAATCCAGACATCGCAGGTGGGCTATCTGCCTGCCCAGCCCAAAGTGGCTGTGATTGAGCTCGATGCACGCGCCAAGGATGCCACAGCCAAAACCTGCACGCTCTATCGTATATCGGATCAGGGGCCTGTCAAGGTAAAGGACATAGCACCTAAGGAGTGGGGCGCATTCCTGCGGTACAACTATCTGCATGTGGACTTTTCGGACGTAAGGCAGGAGGGGCTCTATCAGCTTAAGTATGACGGTAGCGAATCGCCGGTGTTCGGAATCAGCAATACCATATTTGACCGCGGAGTATGGCAGCCGGTGATTGAGTATTTCCTGCCGGTGCAGATGTGTCACATGCGTGTGAATGAGAAATACCGTGTTTGGCATGATGCCTGCCACATGGATGATGCGCTTATGGCTCCTCCCTACAGCCATATCGATGGCTATGACCAGCGTCCCGGCCTGTCCAAATACGAGCCTCTGCAGAAAGTCAGCGGCGTGAACATAGGCGGCTGGCATGATGCCGGTGATTTTGACCTGCGCATTGAGTCACAGGCAGGAGAGTCTTACATCCTCTCTTTGGCATATGAGGCTTTCAAACCCGATATTGACGTTACTTCCATAGACCAGGTGAACCATATCTGTGAAATTCATCAGCCTGACGGCAAGAATGACATGCTGCAGCAGGTTGAGAACGGTGCCCTTACGGTAATCAACTCATGGCTGGCGCTGGGCCGCCCGTATCGCGGAATCATCTGTAACAGCCTGCGCCAGTATGTGCTGCTGGGCGATGCCGCTGCCATGACCGACGGCAGGATTGGCAACGATGATGACCGATGGATATTTACCGAGAACAATCCCGGCCGTGCCGTATCGGCAGCAGCCGGAATGACTGCATCGTACCGCGTGCTCAAGGGATTCAATGATACGCTGGCCACACACTGCCTGGACTTTGCCAAGGCCATTTACAATGAGATTGCCGAGCAGTCACAACAGCCGTTGGGGCGCGGCATGCGTGCCACAGACCTTACGCAGCTCTCGGCCGAACTCTATCTGGCTACAGGCGACAAGGTTTATCGTGACTATCTCATTGCCAACCAGGCTAATATAGTTCGTGGTATCCAGCGTAACGCCTGGTATCTGTGCCGCGTGGCCAAGAAGTTCGGAACGCTAAGAAACGACAGCGAGGCAAAAGCCTGGAAAGATGCGTTCGAGGAGGCTCTCAAGAACGTCCCCGCAGGCATACAGCGTCAGGCCCAAGCCACTCCCTATGGCGTTCCTTACCAGCCCTCAATCTGGGGTGCAGGCTGGGATATCCAGTCATTCGGATATCAGCAGTACTTCCTGGTGTCGGCCTATCCCGAGATATTTGACATCAACCCCATGCTAAGTGCCTTGAACTTTGTACTGGGTTGCCATCCCGGCAGCAACCAGGCATCGTTTGCATCGGGAGTGGGAGCGCAGTCTGCCACCGTGGGCTACGGCCTGAACCGTGCCGACTGGAGCTACATCCCCGGCGGCGTAATCTCCGGTACCGCAATGATCCGTCCCGATTTCCCCGAACTGCTCACCTGGCCCTATCTGTGGCAGCAGACCGAGTACGTCCTGGGTGGCGGCTCATCGCACTACATGTTCCTGGTTCTGGCCGCCCAGCAACTCTGCAAATAGTGCCATTGGGGACGGTTCCGTTTGGCCCTATTTTACCGACAATGGAAAGAATCGCATAGCTTTCCCAGTGAGCAGAACTTAAGGTATAGGGTATCAAAAACCGTCGCCACCCTCGGCGCGTCAGAGGGAGGGGCCCGTGCTCAAGAAGATGCTGTGGGAGATGGGAACTTGTTCACGTCTTCCACAGCGTCTTATTGGGGATGGGAGGGATAGGGCCGTAGGCCCGTAGTTTTGGATACCCTATACCTTAAGTTCTCTCCCTAATATGCAGAAGTTTTGCGGGAAAAGGAGTATTTTTGCAGTTTGAAAAAAACGTTGCTACTGTGAAAGTACTAAAATTCGGTGGCTCGTCCGTGGGATCCAAGGAGAGCATTACCAACCTCAAACAGATTGTAGAGTCACAACAGGATGATGTGATAGTAGTGGTTTCGGCTCTGGGCGGAATCACCGACAAGCTTATTGCTACTGCAAAGATGGCTGCCGGTGGAGACCGTCAGTATGAGACAGAGACCAACGCTATGCTGGAGCGTCACGAGCAGATGATCCGTGACGTAGTGATGCCCGAGCGCAGGCGCAAGGCCTACACCCAGGTGCGCAAACTGTTCGGTGAACTCAAGGAGATCATGCAGGGACTGTACCTGCTGCATGACCTGTCAGAAAAGACCATGGACACTATCGTGAGCTACGGCGAGCGCCTCTCGTCACAGATTGTGGCACAGCTTATAGACGATATCAAGCTGTATGATTCACGTGAATTCATCAAGACCGAACACAACGGCCACAACCACTCCATAGACAGCGACCTTACATATCGCCTGATAAGAGAAACATTCAGCGACATGCCCCACAAGGGCCTGGCACCCGGATTCATTTCGTCCGATGCCCAGACCGGCGAGGTTACAAACCTGGGCCGAGGCGGATCGGACTACACCGCATCACTCATAGCAGCCGCACTGGATGCCGATGTACTTGAGATATGGACCGACGTGGACGGCTTCATGACGGCCGATCCCCGCGTGATATCGACCGCATACACCATTGACGAACTGAGTTACGTTGAGGCAATGGAGTTGTGCAACTTCGGTGCCAAGGTGGTTTATCCGCCTACAATCTACCCGGTTTGCCAGAAGAACATACCCATTCTGATAAAGAATACATTCAACCCCACGGCCCGCGGCACGGAAATCGTGAACGAACTTCCAGCCGGAACCAAGGCCATCAAGGGTATATCAAGCATAAGCGACACCGCCCTTATCACCATGCGTGGTCTGGGTATGGTGGGTGTCATCGGCGTAAACTACCGCATATTCAAGACGCTGGCCGAGAACGGAATCAGCGTATTCATGGTGTCACAGGCATCATCCGAGAACAGTACGTCAATCGGCGTACGTAATATCGATGCAGCTCCCGCCTGCGAGCTCCTGAACAAGGAGTTCAGCAAGGAGATTGCGCTGGGTGCCATATTCCCCATATCGGCCGAGATGGACCTGGCTACTGTGGCTATCGTGGGTGAGAACATGAAACGCAGCCCCGGTATTGCCGGTAAGCTTTTCAGTGTGCTGGGACGTAATGGTATCAACGTGATTGCCTGCGCACAGGGTGCATCCGAGACCAACATTTCGTTTGTAGTCGAGAAGAAGTCACTGCGCAAGTCGCTGAACGTAATCCATGACTCGTTCTTCCTGTCAGAGTATCAGGTGCTGAACCTGTTCATCTGCGGTGTGGGTACCGTGGGCAGCAGCCTGATTGAGCAGATACGCGGACAGCGCGAGAAACTGATGCAGGAGCGTGGCCTAAAGCTGAACGTGGTAGGTATTGCACGCGGCAAGAAAGCCATGTTCTGCCGTGAGGGCATAAACCTGGACAATTACCGTGAGCAGCTGGAGAAGGCTCCCGCCAGCAACATCAAGACTCTGCACGATGAGGTCATCGGTATGAACATATTCAACTCAGTATTTGTGGATTGCACCGCAAGCGCCGATGTGGCCGGCCTGTACCGTGATTTCCTGGATCATAACATATCGGTGGTGGCTGCAAACAAGATTGCGGCTTCATCGGAGTATGACAAGTATATAGAACTTAAGAAGATTGCCCGCCGCCGCGGCATCAAGTTCTTGTTTGAGACCAATGTGGGCGCAGGCCTGCCGGTGATCAACACCATCAATGACCTTATAAACAGCGGTGACCATATCCTTAAGATTGAGGCTGTGGTTAGCGGTACGCTCAACTTCATATTCAGCACCCTGAGTGCCGATATTCCTCTGAGCCAGACCATCCGCCTGGCCAAGGAGAAGGGTTACAGCGAGCCCGATCCGCGTATTGACCTGAGCGGTAAGGACGTGCTGCGCAAGCTGGTAATCCTGGCCCGTGAGAGCGGATACGCCATTGAGCAGAAGGATGTGAACTGTGAGCTGTTCATTCCGCAGGAACTGTTTGACGGCACAATTGACCAGTTCTGGAAGAAGCTTCCCAAGCTGGACGCCACATTCGAGGAGCGCCGTGCACGAGTGGAGAACGAGGGCAAGCGCATGCGTTTTGTGGCCCGTCTGGACAACGGCAAGGCAAGCATTGGCCTGGCCGAGGTAAACAAGTACCACCCGTTCTACAACCTGCAGGGCAGCAACAATATAATACTGCTCACCACCGAGCGCTACAAGGAGTATCCAATGATGATTCAGGGGTACGGCGCAGGTGCGGCTGTTACCGCAGCAGGAGTCTTTGCAGACATAATGAGTATTGCAAACATTTGATAATGTTTTCCTCAAAAACTGATAACGTTTCCCTGAGAGCTAGATTATGGCCTATTTTTTCCTCTGTTTTTATCGTTCTGGAGGGAACAATGGGGTCCATTTTAACTGAGGAACGATGAAAAGAGAGGGAAAAAGAGACCATAAGATATGAAGTATATCATAATTCTGGGTGACGGAATGGCCGACTGGCCGGTAAAGGAGTTCGGCGGTAAGACCATACTCCAGCACGCCCGCAAGCCATACATGGACATGCTGGCACGCAAAGGCCGTACCGGTATGCTCAAGACCGTCCCTGACGGATTCCACCCCGGCAGCGAGGTGGCCAACATGACCGTGATGGGTTATGACGTGACCCGTTCCTTTGAGGGTCGCGGCGTACTTGAGGCCGCCAACATAGGTGTAGACATCAAGCCCGGACAGATGGGCATGCGCTGCAACATAATCTGCATAGAGAACGGACTTATCAAGAACCACTCTGCAGGTCATATCTCAACGCCTGAGGCCGATGAGATAATCAAGACCCTGGAGCAGGAACTTGGCAATGACAAGGTCCATTTCTATACCGGTATCCAGTATCGTCATCTGCTGGTTATTGACGGAGGCCGCAAGGAGCTTATCTGCACCCCGCCGCACGATGTCCCCGGACAGCCGTTCCGCGACCTTATGGTAAAGGCAACCACCCCTGATGCAGAGGCTACAGCACAGTTGCTCAACGATTTGATATTGCGTTCACAGGAGATTCTGGCTAAGCATCCGGTTAACCTTAAGCGTATAGCCCAGGGTAAGGATCCCGCCAACAGCATCTGGCCCTGGTCACCCGGTTACCGTCCTGCCATGCAGCCCATAAATGAGCTGTACCCCAACATACGCAAGAGTTCGGTGATATCGGCTGTAGATCTTATCAAGGGAATAGGCCACTACGCCGGCATGAAGGTGATTGACGTGGAGGGCGCGACCGGTCTGTTTGATACCAATTATGAGGGTAAGGCACAGGCTGCCATCCGTGCCCTTAAGACCGATGACTTTGTGTATCTGCATGTTGAGGCCCCCGATGAGGCCGGACATGAGGGCAACTTTACCCTCAAGAACCGCACCGTCGAGGATCTGGATAGCCGCCTGATAGGCCCCATCTATGAGGAGGTAAGCAAATGGAATGAGCCGGTGGCAATTGCAGTTCTGCCTGACCATCCCACACCCTGCGCACACCGCACGCACACATCGGACCCCATTCCGTTCCTGATCTATGCTCCGGGAATGGAGCCGGACGGCGTTACTGGTTTTGACGAGGAAAGCTGCAAGAGTGGGGCGTACGGCAATATTGAGGGCATTGAATTCACCAAGATATTCCTATCATTGAAATGAAATATTACAGCACAAACCATAAGTCCGATGACGTGACCCTGCGTGACGCGGTGGTTCGCGGACTGGCCCCTGATCGTGGGCTTTACATGCCGGAGCGCTTGAACAAGCTGAGCAAGGAGTTCTTTGACGGCATTGACAAGATGACGTTCCAGGAGATGTCATTTGAGGTTGCCAAGGCATTCTTTGGTGAGGATATTCCTGCCGATGACCTCACCCAGATTGTCTATGACACCCTGGCATTCCCCACACCCGTTGTAAAGGTTGATGAGAACATCTACTCTCTGGAGCTTTTCCACGGTCCCACACTTGCCTTCAAGGATGTAGGCGCACGTTTTATGGCCCGCCTGCTGGGATACTTCAACAAGGAGGAGAAACAGCTGGTCAATGTGCTGGTGGCTACATCGGGCGATACCGGAAGCGCCGTTGCCAACGGATTCCTGGGTGTGGAGGGCGTGCACGTGTATGTGCTCTATCCCAAAGGCAAGGTCAGCCCCATCCAGGAGTGCCAGTTCACCACTCTGGGCCGTAACATCACCGCTGTCGAGGTTGACGGCGTGTTTGATGACTGCCAGGCTCTGGTCAAGAATGCCTTTATGGATGCCGAACTCAATCAGCGCATGAAACTGACATCGGCCAACTCAATCAACGTGGCCCGGTTCCTGCCTCAGGCATTCTACTACTTTAACGCTTACGCTCAGATGAAACGTCTGGGTAAGGCCGATAACCTGGTAATATGCGTGCCCAGCGGTAATTTTGGCAATATCACGGCCGGTCTCTTTGGCTGGTTCATGGGACTGCCTGTAAAGCGTTTCATTGCCGCCAATAACGCCAACGACATATTCTACAATTATCTTAAGACCGGAGTCTATAGCCCCAAACCATCGCTCCAGACACTGGCCAACGCAATGGATGTGGGCGATCCCAGCAATTTTGCGCGTGTGCTTGCCCTGTACGGCGGCTCACACAAGGATATTGCAGGTCATATTGGTGGTGCAACCTACACTGATGATCAGATTAAGGAGACTCTTAAGGAGTGCTTTGAGCGTACCGGTTACCTGCTTGACCCGCACGGAACCTGCGGCTATCGCGCCCTGCGCGAGCAACTGCAGCCCGGTGAGAACGGCGTGTTCCTAGAGACCGCGCATCCCGCCAAGTTCAAGGAGAAGGTTGATGCCATTACCGGCGGTGACGTTGAGATTCCAGCCCGCCTGCAGGCCTTCATGAAGGGCACCAAGCAGAGCGTTGAGATAAGTAAGGATTATGCGGACTTCCGCAAATTTCTCTTTAAGGAGTCAGAGTAAACAAGAACTGAGTTAGAAAGGACTATGGCTTGGGAGCAGATTTCATTAAACAGATTGGATATACCTCTAAAGGAGGTCTATTCATTCATGGGGTACAAGGACGGTGAACCCGATGCTCAGACCGTGCGTACCACTGAGTATCTGCTGCGAGAGTCTGCCCAGTTCCTGCGCCCTCAGTTCAAGTACGTGATTGTGGACGGCAGCCTGGATTTGGAGGCCAATCAGCTTACACTGATAGGGGAGAAAGGCCCCGTAACTTTTGATACAGGCAAGATAATTTGCCGCCAGTTGCGCGGGGCACAGAAATATGCCGTGTTCGTGGCAACCGTGGGCTCCGGCTATTTCCAGTGGACTGATGCGGTAAAGCGCCGTGACGATTTGTTCCAGACCTACGCCATGGACTGCGTGGGCAGCCAGATTGTGGAGAGCGTGGCTGATTATATGGAGATTGTGCTGCAGAAAGAGATTGATCCTGCGGGGTACAAGCGCACCAACCGTTTCAGCCCGGGTTACTGCGGCTGGAATGTATCGGCACAACCTGCGCTTTTCAGCCTGTTCCCGGAGCAGAATCCATGTGGGATACAGCTTACTGAGTCTTGCCTTATGCTGCCCATGAAATCAGTAAGCGGCGTGATTGGCATCGGCCCGGATGTGCGGTATTTGCCTTACACATGCGGTATATGTGATAAAAAGGATTGTTATAAACGCAGGACCAGATAATGTATTCAGGACAAGAATTGTTTTTTTGCGTATCTGTAGCTGTATATGTGGCCATCAGTCTGGCTATTGCGGCTATCAGATGGGGGCATAAGTGTCAACCTTACGCACGTCATGCCGATTATTATTATCCCGCTTGGAAAGCGTTGGTATTCTGCTTTGCGTCCGACGCATTGCTTACTCCAATAATATTTATGCCTCATGATACTGATGCGGTGCTCTATCTGCGCATGATGCTCATTCTGGCATCACCGTTCCTTTGCGCCCTGGTGCTGTTCAGCTACTTTGGCAAGGTCCTTAATGTGGGCTGGTGGCGGAATCCGGTATATGCATTGTCAATTCCGTTCGCTCTTATTGGAGTTACGGCTCTTACGCTGACCTTGATACCCGGAACCCAGATTGAAGGCACTTTCTGCATATGGTTTTTTAGTATATCGGGTGCATTGGCGTTGGTTTATCTGAGTTGCTTTTTTATGGCAATGAGAATGATTACTCGAGCTATGCGCCGTTTTTCGGAAGAGAACTACTCCAATCCTGACGATTTTCCCCGCCAGTTTGCCAAGGGAATAATCTGGATACCCGTACTGCATGTTGCCATAAGTTGGACGTCAACATTTATCGGCACTTTAGGTTCACTCTCAATAGGCATGTTACTGCTTTCTGTTCTTGGCGTGACCTTCCTGATAGGAGCTCTTGCACCTCACCGTACTCTCGATGTGGAGCGGCTTGAATCGGGTGAACTGCAGATGGAGTCGGTCGAAATGCAGGCGCCTTCGCTGCCCGAGCCTGAGATTGAGCCTGATTCTTTTGAAGAAGAAACTCTGTCTCAGGATCGTAAGGATGAGATAATGTCAATAATACGCCACCATGTGGAGGATGAACAGGCATATCTGGACAGCCATCTTACGCTTTCCAGCTTGTCACGCATCTGTGGGGTGAACCGCACATATCTTTCACAGGTCATCTCAGAGCGAATGGGCGGATTCTACGTTTATGTTAACCGTTGCCGCCTGGCTCATGTGGCCCGCCTTAAAGTGCAGCGGTCCGATGCCTCAATAGAGGAGATTGTAACTGCATCCGGATTCGGCTCCCGCCAATCATACTACAACGTTCGCCGTCAGTTGGAATAAGGTTTTGTATATTATACGGTATTTATACTGTCAAAATGCGTAAAATTTACTGAGACGTTACAGACGGTTGTATTTTTTTACGCGATTTGACAAAACCATCCTGAGTTTTTTACTGATTTTTACAAGGCATTCTTGAATGTCTGCGAACTTTGCTCATGTTATATAACGATATGGGCAAAATTCATTTTATCTCTCGACTCAGTAGCCTTCTCCACCCCATAATGGAGAAGAGTAATCCTTTTCCATTATTATTGTTTGTATGAAAGCGTTCGAAATCATTATGACCCTTATTCTGGCGGCATGCGTTGTGTATGTAATATGGTGTATGCATGGTGCTTCCAAGTATTTGCGTGAACATCCCAGAGAGTTTAACAAACCGATCTCAAGACAGTCCGATGGAAACAACAAACAATAAACAACAAATAAAAATTATGAATGTAAAACAACTAAAGTTGAGGCAACTGCGGCGGATGCTGCTGTTGTTGTTAGTGTGCCTGTCTGGAGGCAATAGTGTCATGAATGCCTCTGTGCGTTTTAGAGACGATAATATGATGAAAGTTGTTCATAGTCCATCTGTAGACGAGCCATACATCATAGTGGACCTGCTCTATTTTGATGCAACTGGTAGTGACGGCTATTTTAACCTTACTGCGGATTATGGTGGTAATCCGGGTCCGTCAGTGTGGGTGGATGGAAATTACATTTGCTCTCCTATGCCTGAATTGGCATGGAATACCCATCAGAAAACGGCATCTTCAACAACCAGCCAAGACAGCTGGTGGAAATGTGATAACCCTGAGGCTTCGGATGAAGCAGTCCACACCTATTATGATAATGCGACTGAAAAGAATGTTGCAATCAGGTTCTACGATCCTTATAAGGAAGAGGGTGCAACAGGTCGTTACCGTGTAAAAATGTATATTTTCCTAAAAAGATGGGAGGTTGGTGCGACACATACTGTTATGGTTAGAGGATATTGGCAGATTAACGATAAAGGCGGAACATATCGCGATTCACATACAGTGACCACCGCAGCGTTTCCTGATGATGTCTGGAAAACCAATCCTACACTAACAATGGTTGATTATGAGAAAACCGGTATAAGTGGTAGTCTTGTAAGTAAATATGGCCCCACAACAGTAGGTATCTACAGCCAAAGCAATTCAAGACCTTCGGGTTATTCAAATGATTTTGATTCTTCCGGAAAAAAAGAATTCAGTCAGGGAAAAACCTCTTTCAGTAAAAGTGAGGGTCCTCAGGCCAAAGTAAAAAATTTTAATTATTCAACAGGTGCTACAGTTCCAGTTCAATATAGTTGTCCGGTCGCATTTGAGGTGGATAATTGGAATTACAAAATGAACACCGGACAAGACATGATAATGTATAAGTGGTTCGAAGTAGGGGTTGCAGGTTTTGCTTATCCTTATAACGTTTCATATGAAGTAACGGATGAATGGTCAAAGAAAGTCAAAATATCATGGAGTCCTGGTGCATCAGGCGGACGAAGCACTGAAGGATCATGGCTAATAAAGAATATGGCTACAGATAAGTCTGTTACTGTTACAAAATACACAACTCGCAATGGTGAGATTGAAATAAAGGAATACTCTACTGATTCTTTGTTAAAAGAGGATGTAATAAAAGTATATTTTATCCCCAAGAACTATACCGGCGATCCGATTGCGTCATTGAGTGCATCCAAGAAGGTTAGTATAATACCAAGTTGGGGATTTACCGAATTCTCAGCTACCGAGAATAAAGACAACGGAATAGACTTGCATTGGACTCATGACGTTCTAAAAGATGCCAGTGCAAGTAAAACCTATACACTAACTGTACAACGTAGTGTGGACTATGACGAAGATACTAAAAGTGGCACATGGAACGATATAGGTTCGGTTACAGTGAATAAAAAAGATAAAGCTGATGGTTCATTTACAGATAACCAAAATCAGTCACAAAACACTACTTACTATTACCGGTTAAAGGTAACCGTAATGGATAAGGAGGTGATTAGTCCAGTCAAAGGAGCCAGAGTCGGTGGTTCCAAGATCAAGACTTTCGCAGCTACTCGTGGAAACTATAGCGGTATGGTGAAATTACAGTGGACTGTAAAACAGGCTGGATCTGAAGCTACAAATTTCATCATAAAGCGTTGTCCATTGGGGAGCACTGATGAAAATGATTGGATTGACATCTATTCTACTTCAGGTACTGTATCAAGCTACAGTTATGATGACGTGACGGCTCTACCCGGTAGCTTTAATAATTATAAAATAGTAATCTGGAGCGAGCAGAGGGATAGCGCCACCAATGAAATAGTAAGATTTGTGGATGACGAACAGACAACAGACGGATTCTGTGCTTCGACGGGTGTTGTCAGCGGTCATATCTCTTATGGAACCGGCACAGCTGTTGAAGGTGTAAAAGTGGCATTGAAACAACAGACAACAGACGGTAGTCTGTCAAGCGGTATGCATTCACTCAGATTCAGTGGAGGTCATTATTCAGGTTTGAAGTACGCCAGCGACAAAAAAACAATGAAGTCATTGTTCTCCCGTGATTTCTCTTTCCAGATGTATCTGAATCCCGAGAAGGATTTAATGAAAACTAAGAACGATGAATATCAGCTTATTTTTGTGAAAGATGTCCTGAATATTACATTAAAATGCAATGTGAAGAAAATAGACAATGATTCTGTCTATTCATATAATCTTGCCGGTACCATTGGAAATGCTGTAATCAGTTCCGATTCATTATTGGCAATTCCAGCCAATGAATGGAGCCATATCTCATTGGTATATAACAGCAGTACCATGGAACTGACTGCGGGATTGATCAAGGCTGATACAATATTTAAAGAGGTTGTAGCTCAACCTACAGCCGAGATCTGGGGTTCATCGGATGCAAAGGATCTGTTCTTTGGCAATAAGGTTGATAGTGTTAAGGTTGATGGTGTTAATATACTAACGGATTTTGCATCTGATAATAGCTTTGCAGGATTTGCAGATGAGTTCCGTTTCTTTACCAAAGCGATTTCAGATAAGGAAATACTGCGAAATTATAACCGCACCATGGCCGGTGACGAGGATGGACTTGCCATTTACTATCCGTTTGATGAAGGATTGGGTAACCAGACTGTTGCCTATGATTTCTCAAAGAAAAACGGTGTAGGAAATGGACGTCATGCCTCAATGAAGGTTTCTGCCAAGAGTTCTGACTTAATTCCTTCAGAGGAACAGTTGAGTCTGATGGCTTATACTGACGTAAACGGAAATTATACTATTCGCGGTATCCATTTCCAGGGTGAAGGAACAGCTTATAGTGTCATACCTGTTTTGGGAATTCATGAATTTACCCCGTCTATGATGTCCCGCTTTATCAGTCTGTCATCACTGAACCACAGTGGAGTTGACTTTGAGGATGTGTCATCATTCCCAGTCAGCGGTAGGGTGTTCTATGAACATACAGACTATCCGCTTGAGGGAGCCTACTTATATGTAGATGGTACCATATGCTCAAAGGATGGTGAAATTATTGCGACCGATGAAAACGGAGAATTCACTATCAGTGTACCTATAGGAGACCATTTCATTACAGTAAAGAAGAGTGGACACGAGTTTGTCAATGCCGGCAGATATCCGGCTGACCCCAACGGTGTGGGATATAAGCGTACGTTTAACAGTGAAATCAAGAATCTGGAGTTTGTTGATAAGACTCTTGTAAACTTTACCGGCCGTGTGGTAGGCGGAGATATCGAGGGCAAAAAGAACGTTGGCTTTGGATTAAGCAACAATAACATTGGCGTTGTTGAACTTGTGCTTACGCCGCTTAATGAAATACCTCGTATGAATGTGAAAAGGGTTGAAAATGAAACGACTTTCAGTTATGAAACCGATTCAATTATATATCCTGTCGCATCAGCTACAAATAATATAGCAAGTAAGGCATGGCGTGGTGCCGGTGCAGACGACTGCCGTAAGATCATCATCCGTACGGATTCCCTTTCCGGCGAGTTCTCGGCCATGGTACCTCCTTTAGAGTATAAGATAGCTGACATGAAGGTTCTAAGCTCAAATGCTATTGTCGGTAATTCAATAACAGTTGATTTGTCCAACTGCCAGACGGAATATAGCGATACGCTTTATAATGCCGATGGTTCTTATGAGTTGTACACTTATAATACCCTTTTGAGACAGACCTATCACAGTGATCCGGTATTCAATGTAGTACAGGTAGATCATGAGGATTCTATTACCGGTATAAACGATGGAGCATTCGGTATCAAGAGTTATAAAATCAAGGATAATCTTGGTGAACTGGCAATTAATGATATTTACTCTGTCAATGGAGATGTTGTAAGCTATAAATATGGCGGTGCAATATTTGAGGAAAGTGAAAGCTATGCATTCGATATTGAAGCATATGAAGAATATACCAATCCTGATGGTGCTACACCGGTCAAGGATCATGTTCCATTGGCAGACCTTGTGGTGACCATTGACAATGCCCTTTCTGACCAACAACCAATTTTTGTCAACGATTTTTCTACGGATGAACTTGTTGCAGCGGGATATGACGTTGATGGAACTAACGGCGCTGCTGCAGGACAGGTTGCTGATTTGCAGAGCAATCAGCTCAGATTGGACAGTTTAGGCAAAGCTTCTTATGTCTGGACAGCAGGTATGCCTAACATTACAGCTCCGTACACTCGTACCATAAGTATGACATATGATATTGACGGCCGTACTTATCCGTGGGAGAAAAGTGGTATGGAAGGTGTCATCTTAGGTTCCCTGCCTACAGGTAACAACTTCATAACTTCAGGTCCGGATGTGGTTGATATGATACTGCGTGACCCGGCAGGTTCAAATTCATATTCTGAATGGACATCGGGAACCATAACGACATTAAGCAATGTCGTCACTGCAAACTTCTCATCCTCCAGTGAAGGTACAACTACAACCAAATTGGGTTCAGATATTAAAACGGTTTCAGGTATAGGTGTGGCTGTTCTTAATGAGACCAAGTTCAACAACGATCTGGTTGTGGGTATTACAACATCGGTTGAGGCAGAAGGAGCATATTCCTGGACAAGAACGGTTGAAAATACAAAAACCATCTCAACCAGTGACGATCCTGATTTTGTGGGTTCTGCAGGTGACGTATATATAGGTTCTGCTACGAATATCATATTTGGTAAAGCACGCAATGTCGATTTCCATCGTGATGGCAGTGTGGTTAAACTGGACCTTGATGAGATTTTGACAACGGGTCTTTCTTTCTCAACTGCATTCAACTATTCTCAACACTACATTGAGACAGAACTTCTGCCTAACCTTGAGATGAACCGCAATGCATTGTTGACTAAGAATGTCTCACCAAGTGATACTGTTGGTTATAAGAATACAGGCACAGAGCCCATTTATTTTACCACACTTACAGCAGATGACCACAGACTAGGTTCCAATAATAACGATAAGGATATTTGGGGTACATCAGCTACAGGTGGAATCAGCTCTAAGGGCCCGTCTTATAATATGTATGCTCCCGAAGGTGCTGAATTCACCGAAGATAAGATTGTTTGGTATAATAACCAGATAGCACAGTGGAAACAAATACTGGCAATGAATGAAGAGCATAAAGTCAAAGCTTTTGAAAACCGCGAAAAGAATGCTACTAATTTCTCTTTTGATGCCGGTTCAAAGATTAACAAAACCGTTGAGACCAACGAGAGTCATGGTGGCAAATTCATGGTACATGGAGAAATCGGTTTCAAGCTTGGCTTTAATGGAGGTGCAGTAATTGATGAGACAGGTGTGCTGTTTGAATTCATGAATGAGACCAAAATCGGTTTGAAGGAGGAGTTTGAAGGTAGCAAGAACGAAAAGACTGTTTTCAGCTACACACTGGCAGAGTCCGGAACAAACGATGCTCTTACCGTTGATGTGTATGATTATGATGACTATGGTCCGATTTTCCGTACACGTGGCGGTCAGACCAGTGCTCCGTATGAAGGAAAAGAGGTTACAAAGTACTACCAGCCCGGTACTACCATCATGGAGGCTACCATGCAGATTGAGGTGCCTCAGATTGATGTTGATGTTCCTATCATGAGTGATGTACCTACAGGCTCGGCTGCTAACTACACCCTGCGTCTGGGCAATGCCAGCGAGGTGAACAAGGATGTAACATACATGTTGTTCGTACTTGACGGAACAAATCCCGACGGTGCACAGATCAGTGTGGATGGTCAGGTGTTGACAGAGGGAAGACGTATCAATGTTCCCGGTGGCCAGACTATCTCCAAAGCACTTCAGTTAAAGCAGACTCAGACAGGTATATTGATTTATGACGGTAATAAAGTACAGGGTAATGAACTTTATGGCAAGGGAATAGGAATTGTATTCGCTTCTGAGTCCCAGCCGGAGGACATTGCAGATACTGTGTTTATCAAGGCCAGGTTTACACCTTCTTCATCACCAGTGTCTTTGGCTCTGTCAAATTCAATAATGAACACTCAGACAGGAACTGACCTTACTCTTACCTTCAAGGACTTTGACCGTAACTACAATAATCTTAAGGCTTTCCGTCTTGAGTTCAGGAAACAGGGTGCTACCGGCTGGACACAGTTTAAGGAGTATGTACTTGGCAATCCTACCGGAAACCAGGTTAAACTTCCTGAAACAGGAGCCAGCGTAAGTTACACACTGCCCATGGCTTCGTACTCTGATGGCGAGTACTTGTTCCGTGTGGTTTCTGCCAGCACAAACGGTACAGATGAGGTATATCGTTACAGCGAGGAGCTTGCTCTGGTCAAGGATATGCAGCGTCCCACACCGCTTGGCCAGCCTGAGCCGTCAGACGGTATCCTGAATATAGGTGATGACCTGAGCGTGACCTTCAATGAGGAGATCATCAAGGGTGAACTTACCAAGGTTGCCAACTTCAAGGTTACCGGTGTGCTGAATGGTCAGCCGATTGCTCATTGGACAGCATTGAGTATGGAGAATACCGCTGCTACAGCTTCTACTGAGGCTGATATCAATCTGGCTGGTAAGGACTTCTCATTTGATGCATGGATTAACATCCCGGCAAATGCAGGTGCAGGTACATTGCTCAGCCATGGAAATGCTACATCAAAGATGACAGTTGGTATTGATGCCAACAAGAAACTGGTGTTGAATATTGCCGGACAGTCATATACATCTAATAACGCTATTACTACCGGTAAGTGGGCATTCCTGACCGTTAGTTACAAGAATACTACTACAGGAAGCGTGCTCAACGCAAGTTTGGCCGAAGATGCCAATACCATCAAGTTATTTGAGGATCAGAAGGTTGTCAAATATAATGGTAATGGAAAACTATCTGTAGGAGTTGGTATGACTGGTTCTATCCATGAGTTGCTGCTCTGGGATGAGGCCCATGACCTGACAACTGCACTGGGTAACCGCAGTAAGACCAAGAACCCGTCAACACGTCATCTGATAGGTTACTGGAAGATGGACGAGGGCGAAGGAACAAGCATCCGCGATTATTCACGCAACCGTCACATGACAATGAGTGCTGCCACATGGTATCTGAACAACGCCAACAAGAGCGTTGTCCTGGATGGCAGCCACTATTTGAGCATAGATGCATCAAGTCTGCCTGTATGTGTTGATGACGACTATGCAGTTGAGTTCTGGATGCGCGGTGCTAAGCAAAGCGTTGACCAGCAGATTATGCAGATGGGCGAGATAGGTCTCTATGTTACCGCTGATGGCAAACTTCAGTTTACAGGAAAGAAAGTATATAATGATACTGAAGCCTTGACCTTTACAACTAATGCTGAGAATCTTACGGACAATGCATGGCATCATATTGCAGTCAATGTGTTGCGTCAGGGTGCAACTGCGGTATATGTAGATGGAGTTCGTTGCTTGACTACAAGTTCATCGAATGTAGGTGCAATCAATACCAACAATTTGCTGATAGGTATTCATAGAACTACAGTATCGGCAGAGACAGCAGTTTATTCATACAGTCTGCCGTTCACAGGACAGATTGATGAGGTGCGTGTCTGGAACGCTACAATGAATAGTGATATGCTCCTTAAAAACCGTAAGGTACGTCTGACCGGCAGTGAGGACGGACTTATAGCATACTATCCATTTGAGACTCAGACTCTTGATGAGGGTAATCAGGTGGTATCAGTAGGAACAGCCAAAGACTTGACCAGCAATTTGAGCACTCTGATGTTGACTCCTAGCGGATATACTGCAGATTTGAGCTATTCCGATGAGGCTCCCGCAATGCGTCAGAAGCCTACCGAGACCAACGTAAGCTTTACCTTCGTAGCCAGCAATGAGAAGGTGGTCATCAACATTGATGAGGATCCTGCTACCATTGAGGGCTGCACTCTGAACTTTACTGTACGTGATGTACGTGATGAGAACGGCAACTATTCAGTACCTGCAGTTTGGAGCGCATTTGTGAACCAGAAAGAACTGGTTTGGGATGAGGATGAACAAAACATTGAGCAGAAGGTCAAGTCCGGCGGTGAGATTTACGCTTCAATCATCAACAAGAGTGGCGCTCAGCAGATGTGGACTCTGAGCGGTATGCCTGAATGGCTCACCGTAAGCAGCGAGTATGGTACAACCAATCCGTTGTGTGAGACAGATGTCGTATTCTCGGTAAGTCCTGCCACTCCAATCGGCAAATATCAGGAGACAATTTATCTTAAGAGTAATAACGGAATAGAGACACCGCTTACTCTCAACATCACTATAACGGGTCAGGTTCCGGATTGGAGAGTCAACGTTAATAACTTTGAGAACTCCATGAACTTGATAGGTCGTATGATGGTTCAGGGCGTACCTATGGATGACAGTGATGATATTGTGGCAGCCTTTATAGGTGAGGAATGTCGCGGTATAGCACATCCTGTATATAGCAACCGTTATGACAGCTATTATGTGACATTGGATATTTATGGAAACAACGAGAACGACAATGAAGTAACCTTCCGTGCATACGATGCATCTACCGGTACACTATATCCTGAAGTGGAAGTTGAATCAGCCATAAAGTTTGTACCACTTACACTGGAAGGATCATATGCAAATCCTGTAGTGCTTACCACAAACAACAAGATTGAGCAATCTACAGAACTTAAGGAGGGTTGGAACTGGCTGTCATTCTATGTAAAGGCCGATACCATGAAAGTGGAATCACTCTTAAGGAAGATTGCCGATGATGTTGAGACAATCAAGAGCCAGGATGATGGTTACCTGTCATATGAGAATGGTGCATGGGGTGGAAGTCTGGACACTTTGTCAAATGTCAAGATGTATGCCATAAAGATGAAGGCTGACCGTACATTACGTATAGTAGGACAAACAGTGCAACCTTCTGATAACAGGATTAACTTGAGCAAGGGCTGGAACTGGATTGGTTACTATGGCAGTCAGATTTCATCCATTACTGATGCCTTTGCCGAGATGAGTCCGAAGAATGGCGATATTCTTAAGGGACAGTATGGTGTAAGCTATTATGACCAATACGAGTGGGCAGGTTCGCTCATGATGATGGAACCTGGTGTGGGTTATATGGTCAATACTGATAGTATAAGGACATTCAGTTATCCCGGTTCTTCAGTATCTCATGCTTCACGCCGTACACAGACAAGAGGCGAATCTGTTGAGGCAGATAATAATTCGCGCACATTCCAGCCGGTTGACTTCCGCAATTATTCCAGTAATGCCATTATGGCTGCAAGGGTTATGAGTGGCAACATTCCGATGGCAAATATCGAGCTTGGAGTATTCGCTGACGGTGAATGCCGTGCGGTTGCAGTAACCAATGAGAAGGGTATAGCATATCTTACCATACCTGGTGACGATGCAACTGAACTTACATTCAAGATTGCCCAAGGTGATAATGTAATTGACTCCAACATCGGTATCAATTATGAGGCAGATGCCATATACGGATCGCCATTGAATCCGATTGTGTTTGATTTCGGTAAGGCTTTGATGAATGATAATGAATCTGTCTATGATCTCCAAGGTCGTAGGATTACTCAGCCAATAGGTACAACTGACCATAAGATTATCATTATCAATGGACAGAAGCAACTTGTAAGATGAGACGAACAACCTTTTATATCCGATTAGCATCCATGCTGGCACTCCTGTTTTGGAGTGCCGGCCTCTGGGCTGATCCTGTCGATCCATTTCCAGATGTTAATTCCCATGACTTTTATGGGAATATGACAGTTGCGGTAAAGGTATTGAAGGGAAACAATGCGCTTGAGGATGTGGTGGTAGCAGTCTATTGTGGCGATCAGATTAGAGGAAAGGGTACTCCCAGTGATCCCAATCGTCCTGGAGTGGCCTATCTAACTGTATATGGAAACAGTACAGGTGATAAGATATTCTACAAGATATTTGTAGAGTCTGAGAACAGGACATATGAGATAGATGCCGGACAGACATATATCTTCAATGGCAGTATTGGCTCTCCCAAAACTCCTTATGTGATAGACATACATGAGGATAAGAAACTGACGTTTGAAGGAGACGAAGGCATTATCGCAAACGGAGCCTATGACCAAAGCGGCAACATTGCTTATGCCCAGCCTGGCGGAATCATTACTCTTGTACCTCCCACAGGTTACAGTATTGCTTCAGCCAGCTACAATGACGGCTCTGAGCATGAGATAATTCCTGTAAACGGAGTTTACTCATTCACCATGCCTTTTGAAGAGGTAACTGTCACTACAGCTCTGAAAAAGATGTTTTCAAACGCTGATATCAGTGTAAGTATCTCTTCTGAGACCTATACTGGCGTTCGTTTGACTCCCACAATCGTTGTGAAAGATGGTGAATCCAAGACGTTGGTAGAGAACAAGGATTATTCTGTATCATTGCCTGACGATTGTACCAATGCCGGTGAGCATATTGTCAATATCACTGGCATGGGAGTATATGACGGGACATTGACAGATACTCTGAGAATAACACCTCGTCCTGTAGTTGTCACGACAGGTTCCGGTAGCAAGGAGTATGACGGCGTTGCGTTGACGAGTTCAGAGATCAGCATCACAGGTCTTGTGTCAG
>CADCBO010000025.1 GCA_902799685.1 uncultured Bacteroidales bacterium | reverse complement strand
AGTCCGTCGTCTTCACCTCGAAAAAGCTGCGCAAAGGCAAACACGAAATACAACTGAAGAACAAAAACGGAATGGTTGCCATCGATGCAATCATCATTCCATAAAACATCATCATGAAACGTATTATTCTTTTCACGTTCTTCCTGTCTCACGCTAGCACCAAAGACGACGGTCAAGACCCCTAAAATTTACCCCAAAATTTGCTCCGGGGTAGAAATAGGGTACAAATATAACTAAAATAACTCGGAATAACAAAGAGCAATTAAGAACGCTTAACACAACAAAAGCCCTCAAAATGAGAGCTTTAGTAATAGTTTATTCAAATTGTTATAAGTTGCTGATAATCAGCTATTTGCCCACGCAGAATCTACTTTCCGATGCAGAAGTGCCGGAAGATGTTGCCAAGGATCTGGTCGGTGGTGATGTCGCCGGTGATGGTGGAGAGGTGGTGGATGCACTGGCGGATGTCCTGACTCAGGAAATCGCCCGATATGCGGTCCTTGAGGCCTTGGCGGACGCGGCGGATGCACTCTTGGGCTTTGATTAAGGATTCGTAGTGACGCATGTTGGTTACAATCACATCCTGCTCACTGATTTCCGGGATAGCGGCGGCCTTGACCAGAAGGTTATTCAACTGCTCAAGTCCATATCCGTATTTGGCCGATATCCACACGTCCGTATCTGTGGGCTTGGGCAGGGCATAGGCATCATCGCATTTGTTGTGGACCTTTATCAGATGCTTTCTTTCTGAAAGCTCGCCTATGGTTTTCTCTGTCTCTGCATCCGCTGGGTGGGCCTCATCGGTCATCCAGAGAATGATGCTTGCCTCACGGGCCTTGCGGTAGGAGCGCTCTATACCCATGGACTCTACGGTATCGGTGGTCTGGCGGATGCCGGCGGTATCTATAAAGCGGAACAGTACTCCACCTATGGTGGTGGTGTCCTCGATGCTGTCGCGTGTGGTGCCCTGGATGTCGCTTACCAGAGCACGGTCATCGTGCAGCAGCTGGTTCAGGAGGGTGCTCTTGCCGGTGTTGGTCTGGCCGATGATTGCTACGGGCACTCCGTTTCTTATGGCATCGCCTGTGCTGAACGATTGGGCCAGACGGGTTATGATATCATCTATCTGAGCGGCAAGCTGTTCCAGTTGGGAGCGATCAGCAAACTCCACATCTTCCTCACTGAAATCAAGTTCCAGCTCTATGAGTGATGTGAATTGCAGCAGCTGGTCACGCAGGGAGCGCAGCTTACGGCTGAATCCGCCCTTCATCTGGTTCATGGCCAGACGGTGTGATGCGGCCGATGTGGATGCTATAAGATCGGCCACAGCCTCGGCCTGGCTAAGATCCATCTTGCCGTTAAGGAAGGCGCGCTGGGTATATTCGCCCGGCTCGGCCTGACGGCAACCGGCGTTTATGAGCAGCTGGCAGATTCTTTGCAGTATGTACTGGGATCCGTGACATGATATCTCGGTGCTGTCCTGTCCGGTAAAGGAGTGGGGGGCACGGAACACGCTCACCAGAACATCATCGATTACAGCACCGGTGCCGTCAACTATCTGTCCGTAGCAGAGAGAATAGGGCCGGGCGCTTGCAAGCGGATGTTTTGATGCAGAGCGGAATATGCTGTCGGTCAGGCGTATTGCATCGGGACCTGATACGCGGACCACTCCCAGCGCACCGCCAGGGCGGGTGGCTACTGCACAGATGGTATCGTCAATCTCTGTCACTGTATAATCAGATGCGGTCCAGGATACGAATTATCAGTTCCTTCATCAGGGGCTTGTAGTCAGTGTTCATCTCCTTGGCGTAGCGGTTGGCTATTACCATGCAGACTGTCATGGCGCGGTGTCCCAACAAAGCGGACAGTCCCGCTACAGCCGAACTCTCCATCTCAAAGTTGGTAATCTTCATGCCCTTGTACTCAAAACTCTCCACCTTGGCATTCTGGTTGGGGTCGGCCAGGGGTGCGCGCAGCACGCGTCCCTGTGGTCCGTAGAATCCGTTGCAGGCAATGGTCACTCCGGGCACCATCCTTTCATCATCGGCCATGATGCGCTTAAGCAGGTCGGGATTGGCATTGGCCACGTAAGGAGCGCCTTTCTTGGTGGACCACTCCATGTGGGCTACGAACGCACGCTCAAACTCAAGGTCACATACCTCATCACGTCCGGCATAGAAATTGAGCAGGCCGTCAAACCCTATGCTCTTGACAGAGCAAAGGTAAGTGCCCAGCGGAGTGAAGGGCTGCAGACCGCCGCATGTGCCTATGCGTACTATATCAAGTGTGCGGTGCACGGGTTTCTCTGTGCGGGTGGCATAGTCTATGTTGGCCAGAGTGTCCAGCTCATTCATTACTATGTCTATGTTGTCGCATCCTATTCCGGTGGATTGGATAGTGACGCGTTTTCCCTTGTACAGTCCGGTTGCGGTGCGGAACTCACGGTTGCTCACGGTGCACTCCACGCTGTCCAGCAGGGAGGCAATCAGATCCACGCGGCCGGGGTCACCTACCAGGATGACCTTGTCGGCCAGCTGTTCCGGCTTTAGGTGCAGGTGAAAACATGAACCGTCATCATTTATAATCAGCTCGGATGGCGCAAAATAGGTACTCATAGGGATTATCGGTTTAGGTAGTTGATTTCGGTTGTACGTATGTCATTCTCCATTTTGGTTACCTGCTGCTCGGTTTTGAGCACCTTCTCCTCAAACTCCAGCAGCTGTGCGGCCATATTCTCCTTCTCCTGTCGGGAGGCGTTGTGGTAGTCGTCACGTTGTTTGTCCAGTTTGGCCAGGTCTGTCTCATACTGGTGCTTCAGCTCGTTCCAGCGCTGGAACAGGCTGGCTGCATCGGAGCTTTCAAAATCAGCCAGTTCATGATAGACGGTGAAATCATCAATTAAGAATGAGAATGATCCGTTTTCATTTTTCTCGGCCAGTTCATAGCGCAGCAGAGTCAGGTGCTGGCGGGCATTGCGCACCGCATTCAGGTCAGACTGGGTATCGGAGATGGAGGTTATGCGTGCGGCGCGATGTATGGCCAGCGTGTCGCCGTTTTCATAGTTGTATTTCTGGTTACGCTCGGTGGGTATGAACACGTAAATGCATACGGTGTCCTCCGGCTGGCGGCGGTCAGTGGCAAACCAACCCAGGTTGTTGGTCTCGTCCACCACATACAGATAGTCATTGGCCTCGGAGTTGAAAGGCATCCCTATGTTCTCCGGCTTAAGGTAGCGCCCCGTAGCTGAGTTGTAGCGTGTCACAAAAATGTCCAGACCTCCCAGCGATTCGCTTCCAGTGGCTGCATAGTATAAGGTCACGCCGTCGTTCATCAGGAACGGGTAGCGCTGGTCGCCGTCGGTGTCCAGTCCGCTTACCGGAGTCTCATCGGCCCAATGGTCAAAACTCTTGAACTTGGTGAACAGGCGGAACCGTCCGTCGGTGTCCTTACGGCTGTAAAGCACGCTCTGTTCCATCTCGGGCAGGAAAACCTCGCCCTGGCTACCGTCATCAAAGAACGCGTCGCTGGGGAACAGCGAGCCTGTGGATTCCCCTATTATATATGTGCTGAACAGATCGTCCTTGCTTACCCTGAAACTGTCTATGAAACATACGCGGCTGGTGTTGCGTATCATGCGGAACAGGGCCTTCAGACTGTCGGCCATAATGGTAAAACGCTCCTCCAGTGCCGGGTCGTGCAGTTCCTTGTCGGTGGATATGCCGCTTACAAACTTTTCAAAATTGGTTATGGCGGGCTGATAATCCTCCTTGTCCATATAGTATTCGCCCAGCACGCGGTATGCCTTGTATATCTTTTTGGCAGCCGCTTTCTCCAGATACGGAACGCCCTTCTCACGCTCTCCTGTCTCCATGCAGCATACCCCGTACCAGTAGTTGCGGCTGGCGTCATCGGGTTTCTGCTTAAGGTATTTCAGCATTATGGGCTTGGCCTTCTCATAATTGCCTTGCGAGAAGTATGTGCGGCCCTGCTGGAGTGTCTGTGAGTACAATCCCATGCAGGCCAGCAGCGCCAATAGTGTGAATGCTAATCGTTTCATACCGCCAAAGTTAAGAATTTTTGCCCTCCACATTATCATCAGGCGGCTCAATTTATTACTTTTGCCGCCGAATTAGAAAATACAGTATTTATGAAAGGTCTCTGGACAATAATTCTTCTGGTTGTTTCCAATATTCTTATGACGTTTGCATGGTACGGTAACCTTAAGCTTCAGGAAATGAAGGTAAGCACGGACTGGCCGCTTATAGTAATCATCTTGGCTTCCTGGGGCGTGGCGTTCTTTGAGTACTGCGTCATGATTCCGGCTAACCGCATAGGATCCGATATCAACGGTGGCCCCTTTAACCTGGTCCAGCTCAAGGTCATCCAGGAGTGCATTTCGCTTATAGTATTCTCGCTTATCCTGGCCTTCTGTTTCAAAACCCAGTCGCTGCACTGGAACCATCTGGTCTCATTCGTGTTACTGGTTATTGCTGTTTTCTTTGCTTTTTTGAAATAGGATGTCCAAACCGTCCCGTTAGCAACCCCTTGCCATAGCTTACCCATAGTTTAGCCTCGCTTTTGGCACGCTCTAGCCTCGCTCTAGCCATACTCATGACCGAGCTTGGACTATGGCTAGACTATGGCTAGAGTATGGTTAAGAGGAGCCTAGACTATGGCTAAAAGCTAAACAGATTCTTCGTCCTGATTTATCAAAAAAATGATGTTTTGACATGAAATAGCACAAAATAGCACACGGAAAAGTGAGAGAAAACAATAGATTTGCAATTATATGACAATGAAAAGAAGCAAAACTCTAATAGCGTTCCTGATATTTCTTGCGGGAATGACCTCCACCACATCATTTGCTTATGATATTGTAGTGCCAAATGAAGATGGAATACCCATATACTATTCATGGACTAGCGACAATAAAACCGGACTCGCAGTCAATAGAGTAAAAGATGATTGCTCAGAAGTGGAATCCGGAAGGTTAATTATTCCTGCTAATGTTTCTTATCAAGGAAAGGTGTATCCGGTCACATCGATAGGAAGCTGTGCGTTAGCATATTGTAATATGAAGAGTATTGTAATTCCAAATTCTATAAATACAATTGGCAATGACGCATTTTTTAAATGTGTTGAATTGACGGATGTGATAATACCCAATTCTGTGACTGCTATAGGAGATAATGCGTTTAATTATTGCGAAAACCTGACAAGCGTAACTATGTCCGAATGTGTTTCTTCTATAGGCCAATGGGCTTTTGCACAATGCTACAAGTTGACGAGTATGACCATTCCTGAATCCGTGTCTTTTGTAGGTCAGTACGCTTTTCAGGATGATCACAACTTGACAAGTGTCAAAATTTACTGCAAAGAAATAGGTAGTTGGTTTGCAAGTTTGCCAATTCAAGAAGTGATAATAGGTAATAAGGTTAAAACCATAGGCAAATTAGCTTTCTTTAGGTCTTATAGTCTTAAAAACATTATTATACCAGCTTCTGTAACCAGTATTGGCGATAGAGCTTTTGAATCTTGTATGAATTTAACGGATGTGACAATACCCAAAAGTGTTAAAGAAATAGGAAGAGAAGCGTTCAACAGGTGTAATAATCTTAAAAAAGTTGTGATAGAGGGTAACCCTATAATTAAAGAAGATGCTTTCTATTACGATGGATTTGGAAACTTAGATACAATATTTCTAAAAAGTCAGACACCACCCAAAATGATCTTTAATCCAGATTATTATGTTTTGTCCAACGGGTATCCTTTTACTGAATATGCTTTTGAGAATGCTGTGTTGTTCATACCTGAGGGCTCTTATGATGTGTATGCGGCTTCGGGTACCTGGTCTAGATTCAAAAATATTTGCACATTCTCTGACAATGAATATGAATCAGATTTTGAGAATGATTCCATATATTACACTTTCCAGGAAGATGGGGTTTATGTGGCAGCAAGAAGGGCTAAACGACAAAATAATTATAATGGCGACGGTCCTCTCACCCCGCGTGACCCACAATCAGGCGGGCAGCAACCGCGTATTCCAATCAGGAGTAGGGCACAAGAAACAGCTACAAATACTCTGGATTATACATCTTATTGCGGCAATATAGTGATTCCGGAATCAGTTTCGGTTTATGACACAGTCTATACAGTTACTGGTATCAACTATCTTGCTTTCCAAGGTTGTAATGAGCTTGAGTCTGTAACCATACCGCAGAGTGTCAAACAAATAGGCTATGCCGGTTTTGCTGAATGTACGGGCCTTACCGAGATTACGATTCCCGCAGGAGTGGAACTGATAGACCAGTATGCGTTTGCCTATTGCACTAGCCTTAAGCGGGTGATTATTGAGGGCAATCCAGTAATAGATGAGTCTGCTTTCATTGGTTGCGATACAGAACTTGAGGTTATATATACTGTGGTGGAAACCCATAAAGCGGTGGATCCTGATTCAGCTGAAGACGGAGCCATCCACTACGGAATAGATGGACGAATGATTCAGCCGGACACTCCGGGCATGCATCTGATAAAGCGCAGGGACGGTACTGTGGTCAAGGCGTTGGTTCGCTGGGATAAATAGCATAAAATAGCACACAGTAGCGTTGGCGATTATGATAAATTTGCAATGGTTTCTGTGCCAAGTTTATATTGATAATGCGTAAAAGGTTACACTTTGTAATGTTGTGGCTGACAGTTTTGGTGGCCTTGTCTTGCAACGGGCATAAGCGTGAGCTTGCACAGGTGGAAAGGCTGCTTGAGACCAATCCTGCACAGGCCGATTCGCTGCTCGGCACCATAGGTGTGCCCGATGGAAAGCGTATGCAGGCCTTGTATGCTGTCCTGCGCACACAAGCTGACTACAAGAATTACAAGGACATAACTGATGACGCCTTGATAACTGATGCCTGCAACTATTACGGTACGCGCAAGAAAAGCTATCATGCAGCTATGGCATGGTACAGTCGCGGATGCGTGCTTTCACTTACCGACGATGACCTGGGGGCCATAAAATCATATCTTACTGCCCGCGACCTTTTTCCTGATACGCTTAGCCGCTATTACGTGATATGTGAGCACAATCTGGGCAAGCAGTATCTGGCCAGGCATCTTTATGCCGAGGCTATGGATATGCTTGAGCTGAGCCTTAAGAATGCGCAGACCATAGGCGATGATGTTACTGCGGCTTACTCCAGATACAATATTGCGCTGATAGACCTGTATGAGAAACGCTTCCAGAAGGCCGAATCGGCTTTCCTTAAACTGGCGTCCAATCCTTACCTGCCTGAACTGTTGCGTACCGAGACTAATCTGCAGCTCTCCAAGATACAGCTGCACCAGCATAAAGACACAGAAAAGGCGCTACAGTATGTAAACCGCTATATAAACGGGGTGGGGTTCCCATCGGGGGCCGGTTACAGCATCAAGGCCGATGCATTCTATGCGGCCGGCGCTTATGATTCGGCTTACCATTATTACTTGAAATCACTTGAATGTGATACTGAGTTGAGCACGGAAAGCAACAATTACAGTCGTCTGCCGGAACTGTCACTCATGTTAGGCCATGAGGACAGCACTATCTATTACATGGACAAATATAAAGAATGTCTTGAGCGGCAGCATGAACGTTATAACCAGAATACCATAACCGCACTACAACTCAGGCATAATCTTGAAAAGACCGAGATGATTCGCAGGGAGGAAAAGAAACGCTATCTCATTCTTACAGTTTCAATAATAGCGGTAGCGTTGTTGGTACTCTCTTTGCTTTTCCAATATCAGGAAAACCGTAGGCGCAGGCGTTATGAACAGCTGTGTGATTCGCTGATACGCAGGCAGATAGCTAATAAGATTCCGGAAGACTCACTTGAGGATACGCTGGCATCATCGCATCAACTCTTTATGGGCAGCATAGGATATACCATGCTACAGGAACTGTCCGTCGTTGATCGTGTGCCCGAACCATCAGAGCTGTCGGTTATAAGGCACAACACAGAGCTCTATTTTGAAAAGCCTATGTCCATTATGAAGGCCGTAGTCCCTTCATTATCCCAAACCGAGGTCATGTACTGCATATTCCGCTATCTGGGAGTGAACTGGCGTCTGTGTATGGAGCTTGTAAACAGGTCGCCAAGCTACTCCGGACGTCTGAAACAGTATATCCTTAAAAAGATACCCCAGGATTGGAGCAAACTGCTGTTCCAGAACTAAAAGTTGCTGTCTGATCAGGATCCGATAAAGTTTTCTACGTATATTTGAACTAAATAAAAACAATACTGATATGCCACTTCACAGAAAACTGCTTATGCTTGCAATACTTGCTGCCGTTATTCCATACGCGGTACAGGCACAGGAGAAGCAACGCAAGTTTGAAATCAATGTTGGAATCTCCACACCTGGAATGATTGAGTTGCAAGACACAAAGTTGTTTAACATCGGAATTGAGAGTTTTGATTCCTATTATTACGATAAACCGTTGAGCGGTTTGGACAAAGATGTTTATACTCATGCTGCATACCCTTGTTTTTCGGTGGAGATGGCTTATAAACTGGCCGAGTCCGGTTTCTTTAAACGGTTAGACTTGGTAGGATTGTTAAGTTTGCATTCGTCCCTTTATGAAAAACTGGATAAAGTTAACAGGACCACAAGTGAACAGGAAACAGCTAGAAAGCTAGGTATCCTGATAGGTATCAGATATAATATTCTAAAGAAAGACAATTTTAATATGTATACTCAGTTTATTGCAGGAGGCGATATACGTGACAAATCCCGTTTTTGGGACGATATGTCAGAGAGATGGTCTGAAAGTGGTGCTCCTACAATGCAATTCACATTCCTTGGCTTCAATTATAATCTTGGGGGTGGAGACAGCGGATTCGGCACTATGTTAGAGCTTGGATTTGGATCAGAGTATGCAGGTGGTATCATATTCCCCCTTGTTCCTGGCGTCAGGGCTGGTTTTAGTTATAGATTCTGATTGTTATGAAAAAAACGTTTTTATATTCCTTAATGCTGGTTTCAGCATGTTTTGTGTCCTGTAGAGAAGTAAAATGGGATACTGGAGAAGAATTGTGTGAAATGGCAATGTCTTGGTCGGAAGCATATGTTAACGTTGTTCTAAACAAGAGCATTAAGAATGTAGATACTGTTTTAGTTTCCAAGAATAAAACAGAGAGTGCATCTTTGAAGGATTCCCTGTTTATTGTGGTGCATAATGCGTATAACAAGCAACCCGATAAAGATTCCGTGGATGTGACTTCAACATTAACCCAGATTCGCGATTCCATTATTGTCAAGGTTGACGGATACAGGTATTCACAGAAATACTGGGCGCACCTGTTTACGGTTGACCCGGGTATAATCAACTACGAGGGCAAGTTCCATGTTGATTTCTATGAGATAGGTAAAACTACCCCTTGGGCTTGGACTGAGATTACCTACCGTAAGTATAATGACAGTAATTATTTATATAGGAGAGTTGCCCCTGTCGTTCACTGGTACTGATTGATATAAAACACGATTATGATACTTCACAGAAAACTGTTGATGCTTGTGGTGCTTGCGTTTGGTATCCCGTACTGTGTGCAGGCACAGGATGGCAGGCTTGAGATAAATGCCGCCATATCCACCGGCGGTACTTATATGCTGGCAGATGGAGGAGGTTTTGATGAATCCTCCAAACGGAATAAAATGAGTGATGGTATACTTAGTAACCTCCAGAAAGAATCATACAATTCCAAGGTGTACCCCAGCACGTCAGTAGAGATAGCATACCGGCTTTCTGGTTCCGGTTTGACGGGACGGCTGTCATTGGTTGGTATGGCAGGCCTCCATATTGCCGATTATGAGCACAGGAATATTGTTGATTCCTATTCCGATAAGCATACGGCCGTGAAAGCCGATGTCCTGATGGGTGTAAGGTTCTGCATATTGGAGACATCATATCTAACTATGTATTCGCAGGCGCTGGCGGGTACGGATTTCAGGAACGGCAGTGGTTATTGGACTGTAACCGGCAATACTCATGACGAGGGACGTAATCAGTTCGTGTATCAGATAACGTATTTAGGATTCAGGGTGAAGCTGGGACGCCGGAGCAGCCATCTTGGAATAATGACGGAATTAGGGTATGGTTCTGAATATGCTCTGAGTAAAATATTCATAATGCCCGGAATGAGGGCAGGCATCAGTTACAGGTTCTGATTATGAAAAAGATTATTTTCTATAAGCTTGCAATAATTGCAATGGTCATCTTGACAAGCTGTGAAGGCAGGGAATTTGACCCTGTGGAGGATATTAGCGGCTTGGCCCGAAATTGGTCCTACTGGTATGTTGATGATGTCCTGGATTATGTTGTTGACAATTATGACACAATTGGTTATTACTCTGACAGGATAACTGCTATAACATCAAACCTTAAGGATACATTGTCCATAGATTTTACATACAGATATAATGACGATGATGGAGATTCGGTAAATGTATTATCCAGTCTGTTGCAGATAAAGGATTCCATAATTGTTACTACCGATGGCTACAGGTACTCTGACAAGTTCTGGGTGCATCTATATACTGTATATCCGGGAATAGTCAATTATGAAGGCAAGTTCCGTGTTGATTTCTATGAGACGGGCAAGACTACACCTTGGGCTTGGTCCGAGATCATTTACACAAAAACCTCCGAAAACTACAGATATAGCACGCCATACAGTAAAAGTGAAACAAAAACAGGCTGGTATTGATTATGATGAAACTATACAGAATAATAATTGCATTGGCATTAGTCTCCTTTATCCCTATGTGGCTTAATGCACAGCAAAGGTTTGAGATTAGTGCAGGAATATCTACACCCGGTTATCATGTTTGGGAGAAGGGGGTTACCTTTGGTGAACGAGTCGGTATCCGGGATGATTATTCGGACAAGACATTGGGCAATATGGAAAAGGATGCCTATAAGTCAAGTTATTATCCTGGTTTTTCTATTCAGGCGGCCTATAAGTTACCGGAACAGGGATTCACAAAAAGACTGTCGGTGGTAGGGTATGCCGGACTTAATATGGTGGATTTTGAAAAAATAGATTATCTGTCAAACAAGGTGTTGTACAGTGAAACAGCCCTGAAGTTTGATGTTTTGGTAGGCGTCCGGTATCATATGGTCAGTAAAAAGCGCTTTATGATGTACACACAGACTCTGTTGGGAGGTCATTTTGACAATGGGTCACGCTATTGGGATTACAACAGTTTTTTGAAAAAAGACCCCGTCACTGTCCAGGTTACATTTCTTGGTCTCAGATTCCAATCCGCTCAGGGCAGGTTCTGTTTCCTGACTGAACTGGGAACAGGGTCCGAATATGGATTAGAGAATCTGATTATAATTCCCGGTGTACGTTTAGGTTTGGGTTATACATTCTGATTGATATGAAGAAAGTCACTTATATACTCGCAATAATCTGCTGTGTTACAGCAATCTCTACGGGGTTCTTCTCCTGTAAAGGTGTTCAATGGGATACAGAGGAGTCATTGATAGGAATGTCCCATTCATGGGCATACAGTTATGTAGGAACAGTTATCAACAGATATAACGACTATTATGTTGCAGCTTTTGACAGCGCAGACAATAAACGCATAACGGTAACCATCAATGATACATTGGCGGTAGAATCAGTCTTTACCGGTATGATTGACGGCAGTGATTCTGTCAATATCACTACCACTGTAGTTATGATTGACAGCGTAATGACTGTCGTTTCTGATGGTTACCGTTTTGCGGATAATATCACGGCTCACATCTTTACTATAGATCCGGGAATAGTAGGCTGTAACGGTAAACTGCACATAGACTTCTATCAGACTGAGGGCATGATTCCCTGGGCCTGGACCGAAGTGATATTCAAAAGTGATGAAGAAATCAGTTATTTCTATCCTAACTCATTTGAAAACACCAAGTTTGGTTGGTATTAAATATTGGGCTTTAAGATAAGAAGAGGCCGACTAAATTTTTTTAGTCGGCCTCTTCTTACAATTCTCAATTCTCAATTTTCAATTCTCACTTTGAGAGCTCTGAGTGCATGGAAGCGGCGGCGCGGCGGCCGTCACCCATAGCCAGGATTACGGTTGCACCACCGCGAACAATATCACCACCTGCAAAGATTGTGGGTATTGATGACTGCATGCTCTCGTTTACGGCGATGGTGTTCTTTCGGCCCAGCTCCAGACCTTCTATTGACTTTGGAACTATTGGGTTGGGGGATACGCCTACGGCTACGATTACCATATCCACATCGATGGTGATGGTCTGGCCGGTGGGAACCGGGCTGCGGCGGCCGCTTGCATCGGGCTCACCAAGCTCCATCTTTTCCAGGACAGCCTGCTTTACGCGACCGTTCTCATCGCCGATATAGCGGATGGGGTTGTGCAGGGTCATGAACTCTACACCCTCCTCCTTGGCGTGCTTTACCTCCTCCAGACGGGCGGGCATCTCCTCCTCACTGCGGCGATAAACAATCATGGCGCGATCGGCACCCAGGCGCAGGGCAGTACGGACAGAGTCCATAGCGGTGTTACCGCCACCCACTATCATCATCTTCTTACCGAATGTTACGGGGGTATCGGACTCCTGGCTTGCGGCATCCATCAGGTTTACACGGGTCAGATACTCGTTTGATGACATTATATTTATAAGGTTCTCACCCTCAATGTTCATGAAGTTGGGAAGACCGGCACCTGAGCCTACGAATATGCCCTTGTAACCTTCGGCCTCAAGCTCGCTTACCTTTACGGTCTTGCCTATGATGCAGTCCTTTACGAACTTTACACCCATCTTTTCAAGGTTCTCAATCTCAACGTCAACTATCTTGTTGGGCAGACGGAACTCAGGAATACCGTATTTGAGCACACCGCCAATCTCATGCAGAGCCTCAAATACTGTAACATCATAACCAAGCTTGGCCATATCGCCTGCAAATGACAGACCTGAAGGACCTGAGCCGATTACGGCAATCTTCTTGCCGTTAGGTGCTGCAACCTCAGGAACCGATATGTTGCCGCTCTCACGCTCGTAATCGGCAGCGAAACGCTCCAGATAACCTATGGCTACCGGCTTCTTGCCCATCTTGAGGTGGATGCACTTGCTCTCGCACTGCTTCTCCTGCGGGCAGACACGGCCGCAGACAGCGGGCAGGGCGCTGGTGTGCTTGAGCACCTTGGCAGCAGCCAGATAGTTGCCGCGTTCAATATTCTTGATGAAAGAAGGAATCTCGATGTTTACGGGGCAGCCTTCCATGCAGGACGGGTTTGCGCAGTCAAGGCAGCGCTTGGCCTCCAGCAGGGCCTGCTCTTCAGTGAGCCCCTGGTTAACCTCCTCGCGGCGGCTGTGACGACGGTAGTCAGGTGCCAGCTCGTTCATTACGCAGCGCTCTATTGCTGTGCGGTCCTTGGGTTTCATTGTGCCGCGCAGGTCAACTCTCCACTGGGCGTTGCGGTCAGTCAGAACCTCAATGGGCTCTACCTCTGCCTTAGCCTTGCTGCCACAGCCGCAAGCAGCTTTTTCATCAGCAGGAGCGGCAGCAGCAACTGATTCCTCAAGTTTCTTCATCTCCTCACGCTCAATATCCCTGAATGCGCCCATACGCTTCATCATGCCGTCCCAGTCAACTTCGTGACCGTCAAATTCCGGACCGTCCACGCATACGAACTTGGTCTTGCCGCCTACGCTTACACGGCAGGCACCGCACATGCCGGTACCGTCCACCATTATGGTGTTAAGTGATACATCGGTAGAGATATTGTATTTTTGAGTGAGCAGGCAGCAGAACTTCATCATGATGGCGGGGCCTATGGCAAAGCACTTGTCAACCTTCTCGCGGTTGATTACCTCTTCCATACCTACGGTTACAACACCCTTGTTGCCGTATGAACCGTCATCGGTCATGATGATGGTCTCATCGGCATACTTGCGTACCTCATCCTCAAGTATTATGAGTTCCTTGGTGCGGCCTGCAAGAACTGCAATGACCTTGTTGCCTGCCTCTTTAAGGGCCTTTATGATGGGGAGCATGGGGGCTGTACCCACACCGCCGCCGGCGCAAAGAACTGTACCGAAGTTTTCAATATGTGTGGCCTGGCCCAGAGGACCTACCACATCAGTGATCATATCACCAACTTCAAGTTTGCAGAGACGGTTGGTTGACAGGCCTATGCGCTGTACTACCAATGTGATGGTGCCGCGCTTTACGTCGGAGTCAGCAATTGTAAGCGGAATACGCTCGCCTTTCTCTCCAATCCTGATGATTACGAAGTGGCCTGCCCTGCGTGATTTTGCTATGAGCGGAGCCTCGACCTCGAACTTGAATACATTCTCTGAAAACTGTTGTTTGGATACAATCCTGTTCATATTTAAGTATTTTTCTGTACAATCCTGTTTTTTGTCGGGCAAAGTTACCAATTAAAGTTTTTTGTCTTTATATTTGTGTTTACTAATTTTAATAAAGGACTGAGATTTTGCATTTATTTGCAGAAATATCGGATAACAAATAAGTATTTATACATAATAATGAGCTATCTGCGTTTTGAAAAGACCCTGATGACCAATCTGGAAGAGACGCTTCCCAGAGAGATTCTGCGTACTAACCGTTCAGGGGCATATCACTGCACTACCATTGTGGATTGCAACACCCGTAAGTACCACGGCCTGCTTGTGGTGCCGCTGCCTGAGCTGGACGATGAAAACCATGTCCTGCTGTCTTCTCTGGACGAAACGGTCATACAGCACGGGGCAGAGTTCAACCTGGGCCTGCACCAGTACTGGGGGTATAATTTCAGCCCCAAGGGCCATAAGTACATACGTGAGTTCAACTGCGACAAGGTACCTACTACCATATATCGCGTAGGTGGTGTGCTGCTCAAGAAAGAGAAGTTGTTTGAGCATAATGAAAACCGCATACTTATACGATATACACTTATGGACTGCCATTCGGAGACCACTCTGCGTTTCCAGCCGTTCCTGGCATTCCGCAGCGTACGCCAGTTCACGCATGAGAACAGCAACGCCCGCCGGGACTATGAAATGGTGGAGAACGGAATTAAGACCTCCATGTATCCGGGATATCCGGAACTCTATATGCAGTTCAGCAAGGAGAATGAGTTTGTGTTCCGTCCGGACTGGTACCGCAAGTTCGAGTACTCCAAGGAACTGGAGCGCGGATATGAGTTCAATGAAGACCTTTATGTGCCCGGTTACTTTGAGATGCCCATAAAGAAGGGTGAGAGCATAGTGTTCTCGGCCGGTCTGTCGGAAGTAAAGACCAAGGGCCTTAAGCGTACTTTCACGGTCGAGGCAAACGAACGTACTCCACGCGATAATTTCTACCACTGCCTTAAGAATGCTGCGCACCAGTTCCACAACAAGGTGGGCGGTCACCATTACGTCCTGGCCGGCTATCCGTGGTTCAAGTGCCGTGCGCGCGACATGTTCATTTCGTTGCCCGGTCTTACTCTCTCCCTTAAGGAGGTGAATGAGTTTGAGAGCGTGATGAATACGGCTCAGGAGGCTATTCGCGACTTTATCAAAGGTGTGCCAAGCAATCTCCAAATCTATGAGATAGAACATCCCGATGTGCTGCTTTGGGCTGTGTGGGCCATACAGCAGTATGCCAAATACACTTCCAGGGAGCAGGCATGGAACAGGTACGGAAAGCTGCTTACGGAGATAATGGATTTTCTGCGTCATAACCGTCACTATAATTTCTTCCTGCACAGCAACGGACTGGTGCACATAAACGGTAAGGAGAAGGCTTCCACCTGGATGAACTCCACCGCCAACGGTATGCCAGTTATTCCGCGTACGGGATATGTGGTTGAGATAAACGCATTGTGGTACAACGCCCTTATGTTTGTGGCTGATCTGACAAAGGAATTCGGCAAGCCTGATTATTCAAAACGTCTGGAGACATTGGCTGCAAATACCGGCAAGGCTTTCGTCAAGACATTCCTGAACCAGTACGGCTACCTGTTTGACTTTGTGGATAAGGATGCACCTGACTGGAGCGTGCGTCCCAACCAGATATTCGCCGTGGCGCTGGATTATTCTCCGCTGGACCTTAAGCAGCAGAAAGCAGTTGTGGATATAGTGACCAAGGAGCTGCTTACACCCAAGGGTTTGCGTTCACTCAGTCCCAAGAGCATGGGCTACAACCCCAACTACGTGGGTCCGCAGCGTGAGCGTGACTATGCCTATCATCAGGGTACAGCATGGCCTTGGCTGGCTGGATTCTACTTTGAGGCTTACCTTAAGGTGTTCAAGATGAGTGGCCTTTCATTCGTGGAGCGTCAGATGATAGGATATGAGGATGAGATGACATCGCACTGCATCGGCTCGCTTCCTGAACTGTTTGACGGCAATCCTCCGTTCAAGGGGCGTGGAGCCGTATCATTCGCAATGAATGTTGCGGAGATACTGAGAACCATCAAGATGATTAATGAATTTCAATAAATAGATATGCGAGTACTGATGTTCGGCTGGGAGTTCCCGCCCCATATCCTGGGCGGATTGGGAACAGCCAGCTTCGGATTGACAAGAGGACTGGCCAACCAGGGGAATGTGGATATAACTTTCTGCCTGCCCAAGCCATGGGGCGATGAGGATCAGAGCTTCATGAAGATTGTGGGTATGAATACGGTTCCCGTGGTATGGCGCAACCCTGACAACAGTGTGCTTAAGGAGCGTTATCCGTGGATGGACAGTGAGGACTATTACCGTTTCCGTGACCATATATACTCCGATTTCAGCAATCTCTACACGAATGACCTGGGTTGCATAGAGTTTTCGGGACGTTATCCCGATAACCTCCACGAGGAGATAAACAACTACTCCATAGTGGCCGGCGTGGTGGCGCGGACCAAGGAGTTTGACATTATCCACTCGCATGACTGGCTCACTTATCCTGCCGGCATTCATGCCAAGCAGGTGAGCGGCAAGCCTTTGGTGATTCATGTTCATGCAACGGACTTTGACCGTAGCCGCGGCAACGTGAATCCCACCGTATATGCCATAGAGAAGAACGGTATGGATTATGCCGACCACATCATGTGCGTGAGTGAGCTTACCCGCCAGACTGTCATCAACAAATATCATCAGGACCCGCGCAAGGTATCGACCATGCATAATGCCGTTGAACCGCTGCCGCAGGAGATTCAGGATATTGTCCCGCAAAAGAAACCGCATGAGAAGGTGGTCACTTTCCTGGGTCGTATCACCATGCAGAAAGGTCCGGAGTATTTTGTCGAGGCCGCTGCATTGGTGCTTAAGCGCACCCATGACATCAGGTTCTGCATGGCAGGAAGCGGCGATATGATGAACGCCATGATAACGATGGCTGCTGACCGCGGCATTGCCGACCGTTTCCATTTCCCGGGATTCATGAAAGGCAAGCAGGTGTATGAGTGCCTCAAGGCCAGCGATGTCTATATCATGCCTTCTGTATCGGAACCCTTCGGAATTTCACCTCTGGAGGCCATGCAGTGCGAGGTTCCCACCATCATCTCCAAGCAGTCCGGCTGTGCCGAGATCCTGGACAAGTGCATTAAGGTGGATTACTGGGACATACACGCCATGGCCGATGCCATCTACTCCATCTGCAACTATCCGGCACTCTATGAGTACCTCAAGGTGGAGGGCAAGAGGGAGGTCGATGCCATTACCTGGGACAAGGTGGGCGAGCGTATTCTGGCACGTTACAAGAAACTGCTGGGAATCAAATAATGTGGAATAAAAAAAGAATCACGATATGAAAACAATCTGTCTGTATTTTGAGATTCATCAGATAATCCATCTCAAGCGTTACCGTTTCTTTGACATAGGCACAGACCACTATTATTACGATGACTATGCCAATGAGACGAGTATATCGAACATAGCCGAGAACTCATACATACCTGCTCTCAAGACCCTGATTGACATGGCCCGTAAGAGCGATGGTGCGTTCAAGGTTGCCCTTTCGCTGTCCGGCGTGGGCCTGGAGCAGTTGGAGCGATATGCTCCTCAGGTTATTGACCTGCTGCAGGAACTGAATGAGACAGGATGTGTGGAGTTTATTGCAGAGCCTTATTCCCATGGTCTGGCTTCGCTTGCCCCCAATGGTGAGCAGTCGTTCCGTGAGGAGGTGAAGCGTCAGGTGGATAAGATTAACCAGCTGTTCGGCCAGAAACCCAGGATTTTCCGCAACTCCAGCCTTATCTATGACGATGAGATAGGCGGTCTTGTGGCCGATATGGGATTCAAGGGAATGCTTACCGAGGGTGCCAAGCACATTCTGGGCTGGAAGAGTCCGCACTACCTGTATCACTGTGCCCTGAACCCCAACCTTAAGGTGTTTACCCGTGACTATAAGCTGTCGGATGACATAAGCCTCAGGTTCTCCAATCCGTCATGGGAGGCATATCCCCTTATGGCCGACAAGTACATGGACTGGATAGCACAGAGTCCCGAGGAGGACGGCGTGTTCAATATATTCATGGAACTTTGCGCGCTTGGTATTTATCAGCCGCTCAGTTCAAATATTCTTGAATTCCTGGGCAATCTGCCTGCTGCAGCAAAGGAGCGTGGCATTGGATTCCAGACTCCGTCGGAGGTAATAAAGACACACAAGTCTGTTTCATCTATTGAGGTTCCTTACCCAATGTCATGGAACGATGAGGAGCGCGACATAAGCTGCTGGCTCGGTAACGTGATGCAGCGTGAGGCATTCAATAAGCTCTATTCTATTGGCGAGCGTGTTATTCTGACAAATGACAGGCATATCCGTCAGGACTGGGACTATCTGCAGGCCAGCAACAATTTCCGCTTCATGACAACCAAGAACAACGCGGTGTCAATGGACCGTGGAATTTATGAATCACCTTACGATGCTTTCACCAACTACATGAACATTCTGGGCGATTTCCTGCAGAGAGTGAACTGGGCTCTGCCTCAGGATATTGACACTGAGGAACTCAACGCCTTCCAGACCACCATCAGCAACCAGGACAAGAAGATCCAGGCACTTGAAAAGAAGGTGGCTCGACTCAAGGCTGCGGCCGAGAAGCCCAAGAACAAGTAATTTGAGAATAAAAAAAGGGGTTCAAATTTGAACCCCTTTTTTTATTCTCAAATATTCAAAATCTTGAGCGTATGGTCTTGATCTTGATCTTGTTGTTGGGACCGCCCAACAGCTTGACCTGATGCATCCTTATGTCCAGGCTGTAGCTTATTACTGTGCTGGTGGAACTGGTTTTGGCCGTTACGGGAATCAGGATTACCTTGTTCCAATCGGGGTATGCCACCTGGTAGGCCTGTTTTCCCTGGTCGTCAAGTTTCATGTTGTTGTCCTCAAGCCAATTCAACCTGTCGTTGTAGGCTTTCTCAACCAAAGCGGCAATATTGTCAAATGTATATGTGCCGTACTTGGATGAGTAGCTTGCTGCGTAAGACTGGGAATTGTCAATGTTGCTGTTCTTTCCAAAGAAAGACTGCATTATGTCCTTGCGGATAAGCATCAGTATGGACGGATATGACGGCTTGAACCTGCTGGATGGGGTGTTTGCGGTTGACAGGCACAGTTGTGCCGCATTCAGGACATACTGATCGTCACGCATATCATCTATAGGGAGCGTGATTTCGGTCAAAAGTCCGAACGGAGTCCTTATCCAGGTAAAGTCATTGTCGGCCAACTGAGCTTCCAGACCGGTCCATTTGAAACAGTTGAACTGTATGACCTCCTTGTTTCCGTAGAATTCGGCCATGAGCGATTCCATCTTGGGTTCATCATCATCGTAGTTGATGTATTTGAAATTAACGTCAAGAATGGTCCTGTCTATATAGAAGATGGTGCCGTCACCCTGTGTGCATCTTATATAGAGACCTTTGATTATATTCTCCATAAACGATGTGGCATCCGAAAAATAGTGCCTGGTTTCAGGGTTATAATATGATTCCAGGATATTTCTTGCAATGGAATCCGGCAGCGGGATTGTAATGGTAGGATAATGATTTGAAGATGAGCGGATGGAATCATATTCCTGCAGGTTCCAACCTGAAACTGTTACGCTGGCCAATGGTCTTTGCTGAAGGTCACAAAACAGTGACGGGTCTGTATCCGGGTAATATACGGTGTTCCCGTCAAGCATTTTGTCCAATGGGAAAACCTCTATCTTAATGGTATTGGTTGAATCACCGAAATAGCTTTTGTAATATAGCTTCAGTTCGGCGTAATACGGTTTCTGGTCACCTATTGTATCAATGAACCATTGCGGAAAGAAATGATTGCCTATACCATAGACGGAATCCGGTAGACTGAAGTTCTCCATGCAACCCAACTGTGTCAGATATCCGGCCTTAAGTGTAGATCCGCTGGCCTGTTCGGTGAACTGGCCCAGGTTACACTGTGATGTCATGATAATAAGTGAATCCGATGCCGGAATGGTACGGGATGTTGCATAACAGGAGTCTTTGATGACCGTTATGGCATCATCATCCGGAGTCAGTGATGTACCTAGCTTGGATGTGTTGTCGTCACATGATATGAGGAACAGGATTGCAAGAAGACTGCAAACTGTATTCTTGATATTCATAGAATAATCAGATTGTGCTATAGAAATCGTTTATTGTTTGGGCACTGCTGGCGTCGCCATCCAGGACCTTGATTCCTTTTTCCTTGGCAAATGCCGGGAGAGAAGGATCTACTGAAGGTGAGTTGCAAATAATGCCGTCCGAGAACTCAATGGCCTTTTTCATGACCGAATTGTAATCAATTGGTGTCTGGAAAGAGCCTGCGTCAGTGGCTGTCATGTCCTTGGTGAGCAGTATCTCCGGATATTTGTCATGGAAATCCTGCTTGAAGGCCTGGTCGTACAGCGAATATACTATCTTGGATTCGCGGAATGCCGGCTCCTCGCGATAGGCTGTCTTTACATAGAGCGGAATAAGTGCCGACAACCATCCATGGCAGTGGATGATGTCCGGGTTCCAGCGCAGTTTCTTGACTGTCTCCAGCACGCCACGGGCAAAGAAGATGGTACGCTCGTCATTGTCCTGGTACTCAATGCCTTCTTTATCAGTTACCTGCAGGCGGTTCTGGAAATAATCCTCATTGTCTATGAAATAGACCTGAATGCGGGCCGATTGAAGTGAAGCCACCTTTATTATGAGCGGATGGTCCGTATCGTCTATAATCAGATTCATTCCTGACAGGCGTATGACCTCGTGCAGCTGGTTGCGGCGCTCGTTTATGTTACCCCATTTGGGCATGAAGGTGCGGATGTCGTTACCCAATTCCTGGATGCTCTGAGGCAGCTGCCTGCAGTAATCCGCCATTGGAGACTGCGCCACGAATGGCGAGATCTGATCGGCAATGATCAGGATTTTCTTTTCGCTCATAGAGTGTCGATTTCAATTATTATGCAAAGATATAGAAAAAAATGCGCAATTTGGCAAGCAGATTGGCGTAAACTTTTGAAATCCCATAAATATTCACTTATTTTGCGGACTTTTTCAATTGTATTATGATTCAGGTAATAACAACGGTTAAGGAACTGAAGGAGGCTCTTAAGACTGGTCGCGAATCAGGAAAGACTGTAGGTCTGGTGCCTACCATGGGGGCTCTTCATGAGGGGCATGCTTCATTGGTGCGCCGCTCGGTAGCAGAGAATGACATCACCGTGGTGAGTGATTTTGTGAATCCCACCCAGTTCAACGATAAGAACGATCTCAAGAACTATCCGCGTACTATGGAGGCAGATTGCCAACTGCTTGATAAGGTAGGTGCGCAGTTCGTTTTTGCCCCGTCGGTCCAGGAGATGTATCCGGAACCCGATACCCGCACGTTTGATTTCACACCTCTTGACAAGGTCATGGAGGGTCCCAACCGCCCCGGACACTTTAACGGCGTGGCTCAGATTGTGAGCAAGCTTTTTTATGCCGTTGAGCCGGACCGTGCATATTTTGGCGAGAAGGATTTCCAGCAGCTGGCCATAATACGTGAGATGGTCCGTCAGCTTGACCTTAAGATTGAGATTGTGGGTTGCCCCATTGTCCGCGAGGAGGACGGTATGGCCCTGAGTTCACGCAATATGCTCCTGAGTAAGGCCGAGCGCAAGCTTGCCGCCAATATTTCCCGTACACTGTTTGAGAGCCGCTACTATGCCAGGCATCACACGCTTAAGTCAACACGCAAGCATGTGATTGACACTATCAACTCATATAATGGCCTGGAGGTTGAGTATTATGAGATTGTAGACGGACGTACTCTCCAGCCGGTGGATAACTGGGATGCTACAGACTATATTATAGGTTGCGTTACCGTTCACTGCGGAAAGGTAAGACTTATTGATAACATCAAATATAAGGAATAATGCTGCTTACCGTACTTAAATCAAAGCTTCACCGTGTTAAGGTGACCGATGCCAATATCAACTACATTGGCAGCATAACTATAGATGGTAACTGGATGGATGCCGCAGGCATTATTGACGGCGAGCAGGTTCATGTGGTGGATGTCACCAACGGTGCCCGCCTGGTTACATATGTTATACGTGGAGAGCGCGGTTCCAAGTGCATCTGCCTGAACGGAGCTGCCGCCCGACTGGTCTCAATTGGCGATACCGTCATCATTATCGCCTACGCCCAGGTAACTCCAAAAGAAGCCAAAACCTTCAAACCTACGGTAGTTATACCGTAACAATTGAAAATTGAGAATTGAGAATTGAAAATTGAGAATTAATACGCAGAACCTGCGTAATATACCTGCGTAAAGCCCGCGACATTAAAAAGGGTTCGGAAAAATTTCCTCAATTATGTCACTTCGTTCCATGATTCTTGTCGCGACTCGGGATAGAAAGTAAACTTTCTCTCCTCTCGCTGCTCCAAGAATTCTCAATTTTCAATTGGAATTATCCGAGCATAGTGAGGAGAATTCCGGCAGCTACTGCGGAGCCGATAACGCCTGCAACGTTCGGGCCCATGGCATGCATGAGCAGGAAGTTGCTGGGGTTCTCCTCCTGACCAACCTGCTGTGATACGCGGGCAGCCATAGGAACGGCCGATACACCTGCAGAACCGATAAGCGGATTGATCTTCTCCTTTGAGAAGAGGTTCATCAGCTTGGCAAGCAGGATACCGCCGGCGGTACCGCAACCGAATGCTACTACGCCCATTACCATGATCTTGATTGTGCTCCAGTCAAGAAATGAACTGGCTGTGGCGGTTGCACCTACGGTGAGACCCAGGAAGATGACCACGATGTTCATCAGCTCGTTCTGCATGGTCTTGCTCAGACGGTCCACAACACCGCACTCCTTAGCCAGGTTACCCAGCATTAGGCAGCCTATAAGAGGAGCGGCATCGGGCAGTATTAGAGCCACGATGGTTGTGATGGCAATAGGGAATATGATCTTCTCGGTCTTGCTTACGGGACGTAACTGACTCATCTTGATGGCACGCTCCTTCTTGGTGGTCAGCGCACGCATGATAGGCGGCTGGATCACGGGAACAAGGGCCATGTAAGAGTAGGCTGCGATGGCGATGGGGCCTAACAGCTCAGGGGCCAGTTTAGATGTCAGGAAGATAGATGTAGGACCGTCGGCACCACCTATGATACCTATTGAGCCGGCCTGAGCCTCGGTGAAGCCCATTGAGTTGGCTGCAAGGAATGTCAGGAAGATACCCAGCTGAGCGGCAGCACCCAGGAGCAGGCTCTTGGGGTTGGCAATCAGCGGACCGAAATCGGTCATGGCGCCTACGCCCATAAAGATGAGGCAGGGATAGACACCGGCTTTTACACCTATATAAAGAATGTCCAGCAGACCACCCTCACGCATGATAGTACCATAGCTGTGATAGGCGGGGCTGTTAGCGTCAAGGAATGCTGTCCAGAGTTCTGAATGATACATTCCTGCACCGGGCAGGTTTGTAAGCAGCATACCGAATGCGATGGGGAGCAGCAGGAGCGGCTCGTATTGCTTCTTGATGGCCAGGAACAGCAGGAAGAAGCTCAGAAGGAGCATGATTCCTTGCTGCAGGGTCATGTTCATGAAGCCCATCTGCTCAAAGAATTCCAGAATATCACCCATTTTCTTTCAGTTTGGAAATGTTGATTATCCAAGAACCAGGAGCAGGTCCTCCTGCATGACGTTCTGACCGGCGGTTACGGCAATCTTGGTCACTTTGCCGTCGCGGTCGGCCATAATGGCGTTCTCCATCTTCATACTCTCAAGAGTGAGCAGTGTGTCACCTTTCTTGACATCCTGACCCTCCTGAACCAGAACCTTGATTACTGAACCGGGCAGGGGGCTGGTTACCTTGTAACCGCCTGCGGGAACATCGGCAGCCTTTGGTGCCTCTGCCTTGGGAGCAGGAGCGGCTTTTGGAGCCTCTGCCTTGGGTGCGGGTGCAGGTGCGGGAGCTGCAGCGACGGCTACAGTTTCAATGTCAAGCAGCTTGTCATCTTGCATGACGGTCTTGCCGGGCTCTACGTAAACGGCCTTTACAGTACCGTCGGCATCGGCACAGACGTTGTTCTCCATCTTCATTGATTCCATGGTGAGCAGTACATCGCCCTTCTTTACAGCCTGACCGGCCTTGACGAGTACTTTCACGATTGAGCCGGGCAGCGGTGACTTTACGGTCATCAGGCCGGCAGGAGCCGCTGCTGCAGGAGCTGCGGCAGCGGCGGGACGGCGTACAGCTGCGGCTGCAGGGGCCTCCTCCTTCTCTAACTCTACCTTGTAGGTCTTGCCGTTGATTGTAACCTCGGCAAAGTTGTCCTCAAGTTCGTTGACAGCTGCATTGTACTGCTTGCCGTCTATTGTAAACTTAAACTCTTTCATAAAATTTCTATTAACGATGCAAGTTGTTCATTCCGTAGAGCTTGGAATTCCAGCCTGAGCGCTCTACTCTCTTGATATGAATCTCGGTGGGTTCCACGTCATGTACCCCGTTGAAGTACAGGTGCAGAGCCATTGCTATGGCGGCAAGGTCGTCATCGGCCGAAGCCTTAACGCTTGCCGGAGCTGTCTGGGCGGCGGGAGCGGAGATTGCTTTTGGCTCTGCAGCCTTGGGTGCCTTCACTGCATTGCTGACAACTGCGCCCAGCAGTTTCAGAATGAAGATGAGCACGACCAGAAGCAGGATTACCATGCAGAATCCCAGTCCGGTTACCATCCAGACGTGTGACCAGTTTATTACTAATGGTGTCATCATAGACTCTGGCTTTTAGAGTGGAATGTTGCTGTGCTTCTTGAGCGGGTTGGTCAGGCGCTTGGTCTGCAACTGCTCAAAGCCGCGAATGATGCGGGCGCGTGTGTAACGCGGCTCAATAACATCGTCAATATAACCACGGTTGGCTGCCTGGTAGGGAGAAGCGAACTTGTCCTTGTACTCGGCCTCCTTCTCGGCAATGAATTTCTTCTTCTCCTCAGGATCCTCGATGGCCTTGAGAGCCTTGGCTTCCAGTACACCTACGGCACCGCTGGCACCCATTACTGCTATCTCGGCATTTGGCCATGCGTAGCACAGGTCACCGCGCAGCTGCTTGCAGCTCATAACGATGTGTGAGCCGCCATATGACTTACGTACTGTAACGGTTACCTTTGGAACTGTAGCCTCGCCGTAAGCGAACATCAGCTTTGCACCGTGATCGATGATACCGGCATACTCCTGACCTGTACCGCAAAGGAATCCGGGTACATCGACCAGAGTGAGGATCTGGATATTGAATGCGTCGCAGAAACGTACAAAGCGGGCAGCCTTGCGTGAAGCGTCGCAGTCAAGCACGCCTGCCAGCCAGTTGGGCTGGTTTGCTATGATACCGGTTGAGCGGCCGTTGAAACGTGCAAAACCGCAGATAACATTCTTGGCATAATCCTTGTGTACCTCCATGAAGTCACCGTCATCAACTATAGAGTAGATGATGTTCTTCATATCATAAGGCTTGTTGGGATCATCAGGAACCATAGAGTTCAGGGCATCCTCCAAGCGTGCGGGGTCATCCTTGCACTCCTTTACGGGAGGCTCTTCCATGTTGTTCTGCGGGATGAAGCTGATGAGACGGCGGATCTCCTGCATGGCCTCATCTTCTGTGGCAGCCACAAAATGAGTCACACCGGACTTGGTGGCGTGAACGCGGGCACCGCCCAGCTGCTCAACAGTAACATCCTCACCGGTAACGCTCTTTACAACCTTAGGTCCGGTAATGAACATGTATGAGTTCTGCTCGGTCATCATTATGAAGTCAGTCAGGGCAGGGCTGTAAACAGCACCACCGGCGCAGGGGCCGAAAATGACTGAAATCTGGGGTACAACGCCCGATGCCAGGATGTTACGCTCAAATATCTCGGCGTAACCGGCCAGAGCGCATGCGCCCTCCTGGATACGTGCACCGCCTGAATCGTTCAGACCGATGATGGGAGCACCCATCTTCATGGCCATATCCATGACCTTGCATATCTTTTGTGCCATGGTCTCTGACAGAGAACCGCCTATGACTGTGGCATCCTGTGCAAATACATATACCAGACGGCCGTCAATGGTACCTGAACCTACGGCTACGCCGTCACCCAGGAATACCTTCTTGTCCATACCGAAGTCTGTACAACGGTGGGTCAGGAACATATCGACCTCCTCAAATGATCCCTCGTCAAGAAGCATGTTTATGCGCTCACGGGCAGTATAGCTGCCTTTTGCGTGATGCTTCTCAACAGCTTTTTCGCCGCCGCCGGCCATTGCCTGGGCGCGCTTGTCTACCAGCTTCTGAAGCTTGCTGTTATCCATTTTCTATATCACTTATTTGGGTTGTTCACAAATCTCTGTCAGCACGCCGCATGTTGATTTGGGGTGCAGGAAAGCAATCATCAGGTTCTCGGCGCCCTTGCGCGGCTGCAGGTCAATAAGACGCAGGCCGGCTGCCTCAGCCTCCTTAAGGGCCTCAGCTACGTTCTCGACATTGAATGCAACGTGATGGATACCACCCTTGCCGCCGTTCTTCTCAATGAACTTGGCTATTGTTGATTCGGGGCATGTGGGCTCCAGAAGCTCAATCTTGGTCTGGCCTACCTTGAAGAAAGCGGTCTTTACCTTCTGGTCTGCAACCTCTTCAATGTTGTAGCACTTGCTGCCTGTCAAAAACTCAAAGAACGGCATTGTCTCCTCCAGTGAGGTAACGGCTATGCCGAGATGCTCAATGTGTGATGGTTTCATAATTGTTTTGTAATTATTGTTAGTTACTTGTTTGATTATACCAGTATACTAGGCGCAGCCTATCCTGACTGCGGAGCACAAAGTTACTTATTTTACCTTACAATAAAAAGGAAAAGAATCTTAAAATGCCAACATAATTGACACAATAAAAAACTATCTTTGCCAAGAATCAAAACATTATCCGGCAATGAGACGTATTCTGCTTTCCATAGTTGCGCTGGCTGTAACTGCGGCTTTGAACGCCCTAACCATTAAGGTGACTGTCAAGGATGTCCGCTATCAGACAATCACAGGATTCGGAGCTGCCGCCTGCGATGGTGCCATGTGTCCGTTCGGTACCGATACCCAACCTGTAAGATTGCTATACGGACCTACTTCAAAGATAGGGTTGAACATCATGCGCATGGAGATTTCTCCAAATTTTGAAGGCGATGTCAAGGTTCCGGAGTGGGGCAACTGGGACACACCATACGATTGGCAGGGTTCGGTGCCGTCGGCCAAGATTGTCAAGGACCGCGGCGGCATTGTGTTCGGCACTCCGTGGTCACCTCCTGGAGAATACAAGACCAACGGGACGGCTCAAGGCGGTAAAAGCGACAGTCAGGGTAACCAGCGCGGCCAGTTGCGCGAGGACTGCTATGAAAAGTTCTTCCCATGGCTCAACACTTTCCTCAAGTACATGAAGTCTAAGGGCGTTGTTATGGATGCCGTGTCCATACAGAATGAACCCGACTGGTGGGTGGATTATTCGGGATGCCTCTATACACCGGAACAACAGCTCAATCTGGTCAAGAACTATGCCCACATGCTGGACCGTGACACTTACAATGGTGTGCGTCTGATCAGCGCCGAGCCTCTGGGCTTTGACCCCAAATATTCAGACAAACTGCTTAATGATCCGGTGGCCCGTGAGCAGATAGACATCATTGCAGGCCATCTGTATGGTCATCCGCCATTGGAGAACGGCAACATGAAAGATGCTGCTGTCCTGGCCGCCAAGTACGGCAAGGAGGTATGGATGACGGAGCATTCAGTAACTGATAACATAGACCGCCTGCCAAACTGGCACGAGCAGCTGCTGTTTGCCGAGGAAGTGAATGAGTGTATGCAGGCTGGCTGTACAGCCTATATCTACTGGTACATGCGTGCACACTGGGCATTTGTAGGCACGGGTGAGGCAAAGTACAATCCCGGTAACACCAAGAACAAGCTGCTGCCCCGCGCATACGTAATGTCACACTTTTCAAAGTATGTTACCGGCTCTACGCGTCTGGGAGTAACATCTGCCGTATCACCCAAGACCAACAACTATTTTGAGACAACAGCCTATATAAACGGTGACTCCATCATAGTAATGGCCATAGACACCATGAAGACCGGCTTTGACCTTAAGTTCAAGTTCCCATACAAGGTAAAAAGCGGTGTCCAGGTGCAATCCACATCAAATGAATCGCTCTGCGTGGAAACTCCCATTGCAATAGATGAGCCCGTGCAGGAACTGACTATAAGCATTCCCGGCCGAAGCCTTACCACCTTTGTTTTCATGATAGACAATGAAGGAACAGTCGTAGAATCTCCAAAAGAAGACAGCAATGGCCGGCAAGGCAGATACTACGACCTGCAGGGGCGCACTCTGACAGCTCCAGGAGGCCTGTACATAGAGCAAGGCTCTGACGGCTCAGTCAGAAAGGTTTACCGTCCGTGAGCAATACTTATTTGCTGATGTTGGCGATGATTCGCAGGTTGAGCTGGCGGCCGGTCAGATAGTTGGGGACGGCATACTGGGTGTTTGATATGTCGGTAATCCAGTAGTAGGAGTTGACGTTGTTTATGCCCAGCAGGTTCAGGGCATCCACTCCGGCCCAGATATCCTTGAAAAATCCTGACTTTCCGTATATGTGGGGATGTTTGTCATAGTCAAACACTTTATAGGACAGGCCTATATCTACACGCCTGTAGGCGGGGGCACGGAAGGTCTGTTTCTCACGTCCGCTGTGGGTGGGCCCGAATGGCAGACCGTCGGCCATTGTGCATCGGAGTGACATTTTCCAGTTTTCGCGGTGTGGGAAATAATCGGTAAAGTAAAGTGACAGGTTGTACATCTGGTCGGTGGGGCGGGGAAGCCACTTGCCGCCTATGTTCTCTTTTGTGCTCATGAGCGAGAAGGTGAGCCACGATGCGGTGCCGGGCACAAACTCTCCGTACAGTTTCATGTCAATGCCTGCCGCATAACCGTAAGCGCAGTTTTCTCCATAGTAAACAATCCTTACATTATCCAGGTTGTAGGGGATGAGGCGGTCCAGCTTCTTGTAATAGATTTCGGTAGTGAATTTGAACGGGCGGTTGAACACGCGGAAATCATAGTCGCCTCCCAGCACGAATTGTATGGAGCGTTGTGATCGGATGTCTTTGTTCAAGTTGACGCTGTAGATGCCGCCGGTGTTCACGGTGTCCTTCATCTCCTTGTAGAACGGGGTCTGGTAATAGACTCCGGTAGAGAACCGGAAGGTGAAATCCTCGTTGAAGGCAGGGGTGAACCCTATCATCAGCCTGGGGCTTACGGTAATCTCTTTGTTCCAGCTACACCATGCCGCCCTTACTCCGGCGTTCAGGGTGAAAAGGCCTGCCGATGTCACAAACCTGTAGGTGTCCTGGATGTAGGCGGCTGCCTTATTGTTTGATATGCCGTGATCAGACTTTAGTGAGTAAATCATCTGCATGGGGCCGGTCTGGGTGTAGGGCAGGGTGTAGCCGGCGGAGTCACGCATCTCCCATTCGCGCATGTGGTCATCGACAGCCTCATGGCGGTATTCCACGCCCAAGTTTATGCTGCCAATGCGGTCTGTGGTGTGACTGCCTTTGAACGATGCGGTAAGGACTGTGGATTTAAGGCGGTTGCGGGCGTGCTGCAGGAACGATCCTACGGCCAGGCTTTCACTGGAACTGCCTTCGTCCAGCCAGTACTGGCTCAGTATGTCGAACGATTCGCTCTCATGGCTGCTGAATGCAGACAGGTTGAAACGATATTGAGAACGCTCCTCTATGCGTTTTATGTCAAGCGCACCGAACAGTGTGTTGAACCGGTCTTTCTCCCAGCCTTCATAATAGACCTTGAAGCTCTTGGGATTCTTGGCAGTGCCGAAACTGGTGTTGCGGTCTGTGGGGGTAAAGTTGTAGTCGTTCACGGCGGCATTGCCAATCAGGCCAATCTCCCATCTGGTATCCGGTGTCCAGCAGATGTAGGTCTGGTAATCTGTGAATGAGGGGTTGTATTCGCCCTTGGTGTCAAGGGTGCCAAGCAGTTGCCTGGTGGTCTTGTAACGTACGCTTCCTGAGAAACTTATCTTGTCATTGCCTGCACCTACGAATGCGCTGGCTCCAAGCAGGCTGGCTGTCAGTACTGACTCGAATCCCTGCGGCTTGCGGTAGGTTATGTCCAGTACCGATGACATCTTGTCGCCGTATGCCACACTGAACCCGCCTGTGGAGAAGCTTATGGACTCCACCATATCCGGGTTGATGAAACTCAGACCCTCCTGCTGTCCGGCACGCACCAGCAGCGGACGCAGTATCTCTGTGCCGTTCACATAGACGCTGTTCTCGTCAAAGTTACCGCCTCGCACATTATACTGGCTGCTCAGTTCGTTGTGGCTGCTTACGCCGGCCTGGGTGGAGATTATGGATTCCACGGAACCTCCGTTGGCATCGGCTGTGAAACGGATTCCCTCAGGGTTGATGTCCTGCATTCCGTCGCTGCGGCGGCGGGTGGCGTTTATATCCACATTCTCAAGGGCGTAGTTTGATGTGGGGAGCATCACGTCCAGCTGAACCGTGTCCTGTGGGCTGATGAGAGTGCGGCGGCGGGTCTCATGGCCTATCATGCGGAAAACCAGGTTCAGGGTATCGGACTGGGTGCTGACGTTGAATGAGTACTCGCCCTTCAGGTTGGTCATTGCCGAATGCAGGGTGTGCTCCTCGTTCACGGTGGCCAGTTCCACCGGCTGCCCCGATTCGTCATAGACACGCCCGCGGATATGCACACGGCGTGCCTGCAGGGGTAGAGCCATGCAGACAATAAGAATCAGGAACGCAGCCAAGCGCACCTTGGGGAATGATGGCATAAAGTGTTTCATTCATCAGTCTAAACGCAAAATAAGTCTTGAAAGTATATGCGGGACGCTGTTTTATTGCTATATTCGCAACAATATTATAATAGAGGGATATGGAAAAATTCAGCGACCTTATAGCAACGCGCCGCAGCATGCGCAAGTTTACCACACAGAAACTTACTGAGGAGCAGAAGAAAATAATTCTGCGTGCAGCCCTGATTTCACCTACCGCCAAGAACAACCGCGGATGGGAGTTCATTGCAGTCGATGACCCTGCCATACTTGAGGCTTTGTCCAAGAGCCGTGAGATGGGATCGGGCTTTCTGGCCGAGGCAGTGTTTGCGGTAGTGGTGCTGGGTGATCCCACCAAGAGTGACTGTTGGGTTGAGGATTGCTCAATCGCTGCGATTGATATGCAGATGCAGGCCGAGGATCTGGGTTTGGGCAGCTGCTGGTGCCATCAGCGTGGCCGCTTTGGTGCCGACGGCAGATCTACCAAGCAGTACGTGGCAGAGTTGCTGGGTGTTCCGGAGCAATATGAACCACTGTGTATAGTGGGATTCGGTTACAAGAATATGGAACGCAAGCCCTATGAGGATGATAAGATAGAGTGGGGCAAGGTTCATTGGGACAAGTTCTGAATCTGTATGAGGATAGCGCTGATAGGAGCAGGTAACGTGGCTACATGCCTTGGTCCAAGATTGTTGGAGGCCGGGCATGAGATTACGGTGGTCTATAGCCGTACCGTGGAGTCTGCGCATATCCTGGCTGACCGTTTGGGCGTTCCATATATCACAGATCTCAAGGCTGTTCCTGTATCTGATGCCGCAATAGTGATGCTTAGGGATGATGCCCTCAAGCTATTGGCTCCTGCAATTGTAAAGAGCCTTAAGGGTACATTGCTTCTGCATACAGCCGGTAGCGTGCCTATGGATATCTGGCGTGAGGCTGGCGCATTAGAGTATGGGGTGCTTTATCCCATGCAGACTTTTTCCAAGACCAGCAGTATAGACTGGAGCCAGGTGCCGCTGTTCATTGAAGGCTCATCGGATTGGACATTGGACAATATAAGGCAATTGGCGTTGAGCATTTCGCCCGACGTAACTTCTTTAAGTTCGGAGGGAAGAAAGAAGCTGCACTTGGCGGCGGTTTTTACTTGCAATTTCAGTAACCACATGTATGCCATTGCAGAGCATTTGTTGGCCACAGAGGGAGTGCCGTTCCGTGTGATGCTGCCGCTGGTGCGAGAGACCGCACGCAAGGTGGAGAGCATTGCACCTCATGATGCCCAGACCGGCCCCGCCGTTCGCGGTGACCGCAAGGTGGTGGACGGGCATCTGGCGTTGCTCAAGGAGTATCCGGAGTACGCTGAACTATATAGACTTATTTCGATTGACATAAACAAGGACCTGAAATGATAAACTACGACCTTAATTCTATCCGTGCCCTGATTTTTGATGTGGATGGAGTGCTGAGCAAGCCCGTTATGAACCTTTCGCCCGATGGCGACCCCGTGCGTACCGTAAACGTAAAGGACGGATACGCCATGCAGCTGGCCGTGAAGATGGGGCTTCATCTGTGCATCATTACCGGGGCCCGCGTGGAGGAAATCCGCAAACGTTATGAGGGGCTTGGCATTAAGGATGTCTATATCTGTTCAAACATAAAGCTTAATGATTTCAACCGGTTTGTCCAGAAATATAGCCTCAAGCCGGAAGAGATTCTCTATATGGGCGACGACATACCTGACTGGCAGGTGATGAAACTGTGCGGACTGCCTTGCTGTCCTGCCGATGCGTGTCAAGAGATACAGTCGGTATGCAAGTACATTTCACCCTATAATGGCGGTGAAGGCTGCGTGCGTGATGTGCTGGAGCAGGTGCTCAAGGTGCAGGGCGAATGGATGAAGGATGAACACGCATTCGGCTGGTAATATGAAACTTCCATACAAGATAATACTTGCATCCAATTCTCCCCGCCGCCGTGAACTGATGTCGGGATTGAGTATAGAGTTTACCGTTCATGTTAAAGGCGGCATTGACGAATCATGGCCTCAAGACCTTAAGGGTGAGGATATTCCGCTTTACATATCACGTGAGAAAGCTGCCGCTTACAGGCCTTCTATGGCTCCCGATGAACTGGTCATTACAGCCGATACCATAGTGTGTGTAGATGGTGAGGTGCTTGGCAAGCCGCGTGACAAGGCCGATGCCGTGCGTATGCTGCATCTGTTATCGGGCAGGTGGCATGAGGTGATAACCGGCGTGACTCTTATGACATCCGGGCGTGAACGCAGTTTTGCAGTGACTACCAGGGTTAAGTTCGGCCATCTGAGCGACGATGATATAAACCGCTATGTCAACAGCGGTCTGCCTATGGACAAGGCCGGTGCCTACGGAATCCAGGAGTGGATAGGCTATGTGGGTGTGGAGGCCATTGAGGGCAGTTATTTCAATGTGGTGGGGCTGCCTGTGCAGCGCCTTTACAAGGAACTGATAAGCTTTTGCCTAGACAAACAATAAAATAAACCCAAACGTATGAAAACCTTAAGACAATTACCGGCCATTATGGCTTTGCTGCCGGTTCTGGCATGGGCTCAGAACCCTATCATCAGCACTGTTTTTACACCAGATCCCGCACCGTTTGTGTATGGTGATAAGGTGTATCTCTTTACCGACCATGATGAGGACGGCCGCAACCGTGACTTCAACATGAAGGACTGGATGCTGTTCAGCACCGAGGATATGGTTAACTGGACCTATCTGGGCACCCAGGTTACCACCGCAACATTCAAGTGGGCCCGTCAGGGACAGCGTGCGTGGGCCTGTCAGGGTGTGGAGCGCAACGGCAAGTGGTACTGGTATGTATGCTGCAACAAGGCTAACGGCGGTGATGCTCTGGCCGTAGCCGTAGCCGATGATCCGCAGGGTCCGTGGACCGATGCCATAGGCGGCCCGCTGGCCGAGGGGTTCGGATTCATAGACCCCACCGTGTTTGTTGATGATGACGGACGTGCATATCTGTTCTGGGGCAACAAGGGACTCTGGTACGGCGAGTTGAACGATGATATGGTTTCGTTCAAGAACGGCTGGCAGGAGGTTCCGGGATATCATGACCCCAAATGTTTTGGCGAGCTGCAGAGCAAGATGAACTGGGCCAAGGGCCAGAACGAGATGATGACCCAGTATGAGGAGGGTCCGTGGGTGATGAAGCGTAACGGCACCTATTACATATCATATCCGGCCGGCGGTGTACCCGAGCACATGGCTTACTCCACCGCTCCCACCATAAACGGCCCCTGGACATATCGCGGCCGTATAATGAATGAAGCTGAGAACAGCTTTACCATACACGGCGGCAATATCACTTTCAAGGGCCGTGACTTTATGTTCTACCACAACGGCGGATTGCCGGGTGGCGGCGGTTACAACCGTTCGGCCTGCGTGGAGGAGTTCAAGTGGAATGCCGACGGCTCTTTCCCGTTCATACCGTTCACAAAGGAGGGCGTTAAGACTCCCGTAAAGAACCTGGACCCCTATAAGCGTGTGGAGGCCGAGACCCAGGCCGAGTCCCGCGGACTCAAGGTGGATCGCCGTGCAGGCAAGGATCACTTTGTAACTGACATAGATGACGGCGACTGGATACGCGTACGCTCAGTTGATTTCAGGGATTGCGGCCAGAAAGCCGTGGTAGTAGTAGTGGGCGAGCAGAAAGGCAAGGGAACCATTGAGTTCTATACCGACAATATGGATGGTGAGCCGTTCTGCAAGGTTCCGGTTAACACCGATAATGCGGGGTTCCGCACCGCAGCATTCACATACCTTATAGATACCAATGTGACAGGAGTTCATGATGTGTATCTCAAGTTCAGGTGTGAGACAGAGAAGCCGTTCACCCTTGACTGGTGGCAGTTCAATGCCCACGCCAACATGCCGTTGGTACAGACCCGTTTCACTGCCGATCCGGCTCCGGTGGTCATAGACGGCAAGGTGTATCTTTATACCACTCATGATAATGACGGCGCCCGCGGATTCCAGATGTTTGACTGGCTGCTTTACGTATCGGACGATTTGGTGAACTGGCAGGATTACGGTCCTGTAGCTTCGCTTGATGACTTCAAGTACTATGACGGCAACAACGGAGCATGGGCGGAACAGGTGGTTGAGGCCAACGGTTCATATTACATGTACTGTCCCATTCACGGTCACGGCATAGGTGTGCTTACCGCCGACCATCCTTACGGCCCGTTCCACGACCCGCTGGGTGAACCGCTGGTATGGCAGAAAGAGCATTGGAATGATATTGACCCCACCGTATGGATAGACGATGACGGTCAGGCTTATATGTATTGGGGTAACCCGGAACTCTATTCCGTTAAGTTGGGCAAGGATATGATTTCATTGGCCGGACCTATTGTGAAGCATCCCAAGATTGAGGATTATCAGGAGGGTCCCTGGTTCTGGAAACATGACGGCCATTACTACATGGCGTTTGCATCCACCTGCTGCCCTGAGGGTATCGGTTATGCCATGAGTGACGGTCCGGAAGGTCCCTGGGAGTACAAGGGTCACATAATGGACCATACAGTGCGTACCCGCGGCAATCATCCCGGTATAATAGAGTACAAAGGCAAGAGCTATGTGTTTGGACTGAACTATGACATCATGCACCTTAAGACATTCGCTCATGCCGAGCAGCGTTCCGTCTCTATGGCCGAGATGCACTACAATCCGGACGGTACCATACAGGAGGTTCCCTATTTCCTGGATAATGTGGTGGAGCAGGTCAAGCCTTTTGACCCGTATTGCCGCGGTAACGACAACCTGCTTCATCGTGTGGAGGCCGAGACTATGGCCTGGGGCTACGGACTCAAGACTTCATACGAAGATTCCGGTTTTGAGTTTGATGACAAGCTGGGATACCTGCCCAGGAACATGTATGTGCATGATATTGACAACGGAGAGTACATTCTTGTGCGCGGGGTTGATTTTGGCAGGAAGGGCGCCAAAAAGATCATAGCGTCTTTTGGTTCGGACGGAATAGGCTGCATGGAGATTCATCTGGACAGTCCCGACGGGCCTATGGCGGGAATCATATCGGTAACTCCCACAGGCGGAAAGCTGGAATTCAAGAGATTCACAAGGAAATTCAAGAAACGCATCCGCGGCATACACGACCTCTATTTTGTGTTCACCGGAGCCGAGAAGGATATGTTCACATTTGACTGGTGGAGAATGAAATGACCTGTAATATTTTGAAATAGAGTAAAAAAGATATATTTTTGACGATAATTTCCTAATGGCTTACCAAATAAAAATGATATGAAGAGGATCTTGTTTTTATTGATTTTGTTCTCTGCCATTTTGCCTATGGCGGCTCAGAACACGTTGAATGTCCATCAGAAGGACGGACAGATTATCAGTTTCGGGTTCGAGGAGAAACCTGTAGTGACATTTACCGACAACGAGCTTGTGGTGACATCCACAAAAGCTGAAGCCAGGTATCAGTTGGCAACTGTTGCCAAGTTTACTTTTGATGTTGAGGGAACCGCAGTGGAAGGCATAAAGGACGATGTACGGATAGCTGCAATCTCACTTGATGAGTATGTTGTGTCTCTGACAGGAGCAAAGCCTGAAATAACAGTCCGTCTGATAGCATCGGACGGCAAGGTTCTGCAGTCTTACAAGACCGACAGGAACGGTTATGTCCAGTTCAGTATAGCCGACCTTCCTGAAGGTACTTATATTATCAGTTCTGAAAGTCTGAACGTTAAAATATTGAAGAAATGAAAAGGATTCTGACATTGCCGTTGCAGAAGGGCATAATTGCTCTTGTGTTGTTGTTGACCGGAACACTGTCTGTCTCTGCACAGGCTTATTACATGAATGTGTATCAGAAAGACGGCAGCAAGGTAAAGTATCTGGTAGAGGATGTTGATAGCATCTTTTTCTCTTTTGAGAATGCTCCGATTGAGGGCGTTGAGTATGTGGATTTGGGCTTGAGCGTAATGTGGGCGACTTTTAACGTAGGCGCTTCCAGTCCTGAGGATTATGGTGATTACTACGCCTGGGGTGAGGTTGAAACCAAGACGGATTATTCCATGGAGCAGTATCGTTATTGGACAGGTTATGATTCATTAGGCAACGAACAGATGTCAAAATATGTTGTGGAATGCAACGTCGGTTCTTATGGACGGATTGACGGGAATACTGTCCTTGATGAAGATGATGATGTGGCTCACGTTAAATGGAGTGGATTATGGCGTATTCCTACTCGCGTCGAATTTGAAGAGCTGGTCAACAAATGTACTTGGCAGTGGGTTGAGCAGAACGGGGTGACAGGTTATAAGATTACAAGTAATATAGAAGGATTTGCTGACCGTTCAATTTTCCTGCCTTCAGCAGGAATGTTCAGACAGGAACAGTTGGGAATAAACTCATACGGCCTTTATTGGTCAAGTTCACTTTACACATATCAACCTGTCGGAGCATACGCTTTAAGCTTTTACAGTGGGAATGATATCTATGTGGGCGGTTACTACCGGCATGGAGGTTATTCCGTGCGTCCTGTGAGTGCTTCCAATACATGGAGAGGGATTACGTCCGTTACATTGGACAATAATAATGTGGAATTAACTGTAGGCGGATCGTCAGTATTGAAGGTTACTCTTTTAAGTGGCAATGAAGATTACAGTTTCATGTCGGCGGTAACATGGAGTTCGGACAATCCGGGCGTGGCTACAGTGACCAGCGAAGGTGTCGTTACAGCTGTTTCTGCCGGAAGGGCTGTGATTAAAGCTTCTTGTAAAGGGGTGAGCGCTACATGCACTGTCATTGTCAATGATTATGTACCTGTTGACGATTATGTTGACCTGGGCTTGAGCGTTCAATGGGCAACCTGCAACATAGGTGCCATGAAACCCGAGGAGTCCGGACGCTACTATGCATGGGGTGAGGCAGAAATCAAGTCCGAATATTCATGGGACAATTACAAGTTCTATAACCATGAAATTAATCCAGGTTTCACCAAATACAATTTCTTTGAGGAATACGGTCCGGTTGATTACAAGTACAGACTTGATATGCAGGACGATGTGGCCCGTGTCATGTTGGGTGCTGAATGGCGTATGCCTACCAGAGAAGAGTTGGAGGAACTTGCATATGACTGTGATTGGGAGTGGACTTCCATAAATGGCGTTGAGGGTTACAGTGTGACCGGACCCAGCGGCAACAGCATATTCCTTCCGGCTGGAGGTTACCGTTATGAATCGTCAAACGGCTCTTCAGATGGATTGACCAGTTACTATTCCAGTACATTGTCAGACTATACCGATGGGTGTGCCATGGGCTTAGACTTCACGTCAGGCTATCATTATATTGAAGTGGAGTCCAGATGTTTTGGTGAGTTGATACGTCCTGTCCATTCATCATCAGTTCCGGAGAACGTGCTTAAGGTGCAAGGCATTGAATTTACTGCGGATACTGTTGTTGCCTATGTGGAAACCACTGGCTGGCTAACTGTCAACGTGCTGGGTGATTCAAGCAGTTTCAATATCCGGCCTAAGTTCACATTCGTCAACGATGAGGGTTATGAGGTGTTGGGCCTGGCATCGGATGGGTATTACCATACCGTTTCAGTCGGAGAATGTGATGTCATTGCCACATTAGGGTCATTCAGTACAAAATGTCACGTTGTCGTAACTGAAAAGACTGTGGATATGCTGGTAGCTGACGCTCTGACTTCAATGAAGGATTATATGGCTACTACAGACAAACACAGTGATTTTGGCTATCCTTCAGTAATGATGTTCACTGATGCAAACGGTTTTGACGTGGTTCAGCAGGAAAATGGGTATAACTGGTCTGGCTCTGATCTTGACTACTCTGACAGGGATTATACGTATGTGGCGCCTAAGATATTGTGGAATAACCTGTATAACATGATTTCGGCCAGCAATAACGTCATCAAACAGATAGATTACAACTCTGATGATCCGGCCCAAATGTTTGCTCTGGGACAGATGCTTGCATTGAGGGCATTCAGTTATTGGAATCTGGCACAGTTATTCCAGTTCAATTATGTGGGTAACGAGAACAAGCCCTGTGTTCCTCTCATTACTGAGCTCAATGCTGAAGAAGCCGCTGTCAACGGTTGTCCAAGAGCAACGGTAGCCCAGGTTTATTCGCAGATTCTGAATGACCTTAATAATGCCATAGGTTCATTGGCTTCGGCCCGGATACTTGGTCTTTCGCGTCCGGACAAGGGTTACATTGATGTTTCCGTGGCTTATGGATTGCGTGCAAGGGTTAACCTGACAATGGGAGCATGGAGAGCTGCTGCTGACGATGCCCAGTCTGCTATACAGGCATCAGGAGCAAGACCTTCTACCAAGGCAGAGGCTTCACGTCCTGCTTTCTGGACAGCCGATGAGCCTGACTGGATGTGGGGAATCATAGTAAATGAGGAGGATGATGTGGTTCAATCCGGTCTTGTGAACTATCCGTCTCACATGGGTTCATTCAATTACGGTTATTGCTTGTATAACGGCGGTCGTCAGATTAACATGTCTCTCTATAATTCAATAAACAGTACCGATGTCCGTAAGGGTTGGTGGATTGATGAACAATATTACTCACCTAATCTTACACAGGATGAACTGGATTATATATGGAGATATGGTTATAATCCATATACACAGGTCAAGTTCGCTCCTTACAATAATGTACTTGGAACGGACATAAATGCCAATGATATCCCCTTGATGCGTATTGAGGAGATGTATCTGATCCTGGCGGAAGGTAAGGCCATGAGTGGTGCAAATGATGAAGCCAAGTCTATCCTGGAGACTTTCATCCGGGTATACAGGGATTCCGCATACGTATGTCCAGATGTAACAGGCACAGCTTTGCAGGATGAGATTTGGAGACAGCGCAGGATTGAGCTTTGGGGCGAAGGCCTTTCATGGTTTGACATAATGAGGCTTGGCAAGGATGTTGACCGTCGTGGTGCAGGTTATTATAGTTATTATGTGTATAATATTCCTGCCGGAAGCGACATCCTTTTGTGGAGAATTCCCGAGTCTGTGATTAATTCAAATCCTCTCATTTCGGAAGAAGACAACAATCCCGCGGCTGATGCTCCGGAGCCTGTCGAAGATTATGATCTCTACTCCAAAGAAATGATGGTTGGAAGTTATAACTTTATCTATGAAAGTTATTGGGGTGGCAAGGATACTCTTTCATGTTCTATAGTTGCGGGGGACTCTTCTATGCTAATTATTAGAGATTTGCTGCTTGACGGCAGTGTGATTACGGGAAAGTTTGATAACAAGACAGGCAAGCTTGTAATTGATGACCTACAGTACATGGGCTTATATAATTTGGGTGAGGAATCATACGAAATCTATTTGGTCACAAATGATACTGAAGAAATAACATTCCATTGTTCACTAAACGGTACTGCCATTGCATATGGTTCTGATTCAGAAGATAACATTCCCTTATGTTTCATAGCGATGCAGGGTGACAAAATGGCTGGTTTTTTTGATGTGGCTGTAGGTGATGTTTTACTTGTGCCTTATGGCCTAGGGTCACCTGGTCGTGCTGCTGTCAGGGAAAAGGTTGGACACCGGGCTGGTGCACAGGTCTCATCCCGTAAAGGAGAGAGTTTTAAAATGGTTACTCAGGATTGATTCACTCCCTGTAATAAATGAAAATGGCTTGCCAAGCGGCAGGCCATTTTCTATTTCTCAGGTTTGCGCACTATCGCTATGCTTAACTCATAGAGCAGATAGATGGGCAGGGTCACGATAGTCAGCGTGAAGACATCGGTTGTGGGGGTAATAACCGCCGCTATGATCAGAATTACCACTATTGCATGGCGGCGGTAACGTTTCATGAAGGTTGAATCTATCAGGCCCAGTTTGCCCAGGAACCATGCCAGTATGGGTAACTCAAAAAGTATTCCCATAAGCAGTGTCAGGGTTATAAGCAGGTCTGTGTAGGATTCAAGAGTAATCACATTCGGTATGCTGGCACTTACCTGATATGTTCCCAGGAAACGGAATGCCAGAGGGAAGATTATCAGATAATCAAGAATTATGCCCGCCATGAAAAGAATGTATGACCATACTATGACTTTTGTGGAGCTGCGGCGTTCGTCAGCATGAAGTGCAGGACTCACAAATCCGAAAAGCAGATAGAGTATGTAGGGCATTATAACCACCACGCTTACGTAGAAGGCCATTTTCATGTGTATCATGAACTGGGCGGTAAGGGTGGTGCTGAACAGGTCAACGCTGAAATCCTGCAGGGCTGTTGCATCTATGCCCATTGATCCGGCTACGGCGGTTATCCAGCGGTATAGTATGAAATCGGGGCTGCTTGGTGCAAGGATTAGCTTGAACAGAGGCTCCTTAAGGCAGAATGCAATGATGAACCCTGCCAATGCAACGGCAAGTATGCGCAGAATGACACTCCTGAGAGCTTCCAGATGGTCCCAGAATGTCATGGGCTTATCGTCAGGAGCAGCCACTACCTGTCAATGGTGTTATCTGGATCCTGTTTCAGTTTCCTTTGATGACTCTTTGGCGGCAGGCTCATCGGGAGTGTTGATCTCTTTCTCAACCTCCTTCATGCCCTCCTTGAAACTCTTTACGCCCTTACCCATGCTTTTCATGAGGTCCGGTATGCGCTTGGCTCCGAACAGGAGCAGAATGACTAAAACAATACCTATTATTTCAGGAGTTCCTAAACCAAAAAGGGGAATAAGTTTCATTGCGTATGGTCTTTATAGTGTAGTTATAATTTGCGAAAATAATCATATTTGCGGAATATGCTGAATTGTTATTGTGTTTTTTTGTTGCGGGGAGGCTTTTTGGGCCTTTACGGATTGCACATGCCGTTGAAATTGACTAATATTGCAATTTAATAGACAAAACCCAAGTTTATGGATAAAGACAGTTTCTTTATAACCGGTATTCAGCAGATAGGAGTAGGCACCACATCAGTATATGATTCATGGAAATGGTTCATCAAGATGTTTGGCGTTGACATACGCGTTCTTGAGGATGACACTGTGGCAGAGCGTATGCTTCCATATACGGGCGGCCATCCGCGCAAGCGTCATGCCGCGATAGCCGTAAGCCTGCAAGGTGGTGGCGGATTCGAGATATGGCAGTATTCGGAGCGTAAGCCCAAGCCGGTGGGTTTCCAGATCCAGGTGGGTGACCTGGGCATATTCTGTGCCAAGGTTAAATGCCGCAATGTGGAGAGTGCGCACAAGTATGCATCGGAACGTTGGGATAAGGTAAGCCCCATAGTAACTGCTCCTGACGGAAATACCACATTCTATATAACCGATCCCGAGGGCAACTGGTTCCAGGCCGTGCAGGATGATTACCTGCTGCTGGATGAAGGTAAGGAATTTGGTGGTATGCTGGGCTGTATGATAGGTGTGACCGATATGGACAAGGCCCGTACCGTTTATTCCGATATTCTGGGGTACAATCAGGTTATCTACAACGAATACGGCCATTTTGATGACCTTAAGCCATTGGCAGGCGGTGACGGCGAGTTCCGCCGTACTTTGCTCAAGTGTCCCAAGCCTAATAAAGGCGCTTTTGCTCCCATATTTCCCACAGGATACATAGAGCTGGTACAAGCCCGTGACCGTGAGCCCCGCAAGATCTTTGAAGGGCGCTATTGGGGCGACCCCGGATTCATACAGATATGCTTTGACGTGACCGGCATGGATGAGTTGGGCAAATGGTGTGCAGACCATGGATATCCGTTCACTGTTGACAGCTGCCCGGACGGCAAGCAGTTCGCAATGGGTGACGCATCGGGCCGTTTTACATATATAGAGGATAATGACGGAACGCTGATAGAGTTTGTGGAGACTTACCGCATATCGGTGGCCAAGAAACTGGGCTGGTACATCAATCTGCTTTACCGTAACCGTGAGAAACCTCTCTCTAAACTGCTGTTCCGCGCCATGAAGATGAACCGCAAGAAGTTTGACAGGTAAGGAGACGTAAAATAAAGTGAACTGATTTGTAACAATTTGTCAATTAGTTGAAAATAGGTCATTTTTGTTTTGTCTAATAGCCTAACTTTGAAAACAACAATCAACAGTTTATGGGAAATCTCATAGATTTAATAAGGTCAGATGTCCGCTATGAGGACTCGCTCAAGGCCTGTATGAACTGCGGTATCTGTACCGCTATATGCCCGGCTGCAGAGTTTTATGACTATGACCCCCGCCGTATATGCGACACAGTGCAGCGCGGTGATGAGGAACAGGTAGAGAAACTGCTGCGTGAAGATACAATCTGGTACTGCGGACAGTGTATGTCATGCAAGCCGCGTTGTCCGCGTGGCAATGTCCCCGGTGCTGTAATCAACATTCTGCGCAAGGTATCTCAGGAGATGGGTTACTACAAGGAGAGCCGTATGGGACGCCAGCAGACAACTCTGATGAATGTCATCGGCAATAACATACTTGAGATAGGTTACTGTGTACACCCGGATAAGGTGCCTCCCCATATGCATCCGGAACAGGGCCCCGCATGGGAGTGGTACATCAAGAACATAAAGGAGGTGGCTCCCAAACTGGGTGCCAACTATCACGGTCAGGGTGCCGGTGCGCTGCGTGAGATTTGCCCTGAGACGATGGAGGACCTGCGCAACATTTTCAAGGTTACAGGCGGAATGGATTTCCATGATGCCATATTAAACGGAAAGCAGGATGATTGAGTTCGGATTCGCCTTAAAGCAGACCAGGCAGGAGAATATGGATAAGGTCTCGCTTGATAAATACAACCGTCTGTTGGACCTTGAACCTTCATTCAAGCGTTGCTTTCAGTGCGGTAACTGCAGCGCCACTTGCTCGGCCCGCCAGTTTACCGATTTCAGCATACGCCGCGTACACACCTCATTCCGCAGAGGTGAGTATGACGGTCTGGCCGATGAACTGCGCAAATGCATGCTTTGCGGCAAATGCACATTGGTTTGCCCGCGTGGAGTGAACCTGCGCTCACTGATTATCAGTATGCGCCAGATACTTGATGAACCTGAAAAAACGGGAAGAAGATGAAGATACATGCTTATCCGTACAATGACTTTGTCATCCCGTTCCTGATAGGGACAGTGCTGCTGTTCACCATCATTATATTCAAATATATCAAATGGATAAGGCGTTTCAGCGATGAGCAGCGTGAGGTGATAAGACACAACTGGTACTCATGGAAGATTATTCCCGCGGTATGGGAGATGATTCGTGAGGGATTGCTCCATGTGCGTATCTTCAAGAAGAATATCCTGTTGGGTATTATGCATCAGGCATTTGCCCTGGGTTGGTTCCTGCTTATTGTAGTTGGTGCCATTGAGAGCCGTGACGCGTTCTACACGATGCAGCATGAGCAGTCTATAGAGTATCTGCGTGAGCTGCAGCAGCAGAACGGATGGCATTTCCGCACAACCGGAGAGGACAAGAACCCCGAATATCTTAACCAACGCCGTTACAGGGTAGAGACAGAGGAAGGAATAGCCAGAATAGACTATGATCGTCCTTTCTATGTAGGTATTTTCTATCGTTATTTTGTACATAAGGCTCCGGCATCGTTCCGTAAGCACAAGGGGTACGCCGACATGATGGATGCGTTGCTGCTGTATGTGTTCCTGGGGCTGACCATGGCCATGATCAAGATATTCTGGTCCAAGATACTGGGAATGCGCCGTACTACCAAGCATACTCTGGTTGACAGGTTCTGCAAGTTCTCATTGTGGATGATATTCCCGTTGCGTCTGCTTGCCGAATCGGTTACTGCCTGTCTGTACGGCAACGGAGGTTTCTTTACGCAGGCGGTTGGTAATCTGTTTGATCCCATGATTGTACGCGGTATGGAGACATCACTCTGGATGTTCTACTCGCTTATGCTGGGCGTGTTCTTTGTGACCATGCCGTTTACCCGTTACATGCATATCTTTACGGAACTGCTCCTCATCTGGTTCCGTAAGATTGGTGTGACTGAAGGCCCCAGGAAAACCGGATACACATATTTTGAACTGAACGCCTGCTCCCGTTGCGGTGTCTGTATATCGGGCTGCCCGATGGACAAAGTGCTGGAGAATCATGAGATACAGTCTGTATATCTGATACGCAGCTTGCGTAACCAGGAGCGTGGCAGCCGCCTAAAGATGATTGCCGACAACTGCCTGATGTGTGACCGATGCACTGTTGACTGTCCTGTCGGAATTGACCTGAGTGCTCTGCGCCGTATGACTCGTGACAAGGGTAAACTGGATACCACGGGTAATTACAAGTATCTGGCAAAAAAACAGGCTCCGTTCAATGCAATAGGACGTGTGGCATACTTTGGAGGCTGTATGTCACATCTTACTCCGGGTATCACGGAGTCTATGGAAAAGATTTTCAATGCTGCCGACCAGAAGTACTGGTATATGGACAGGCAGAGCACCATCTGCTGCGGACGTCCGCTGCAACAGCAGGGATTCCTGAACCAGGCGGCAGAACTGCGTCAGAAGAACACTGACATGATTCTTAAGTCAGGTTCCACTATGCTTGTGACATCGTGTCCTATATGCTACCAGTCATTCACTAAAGAGTATAATCTGAATATTCCTGTCATACACCATACAGAGTACATTGATATGCTGATAAAGCAGGGTAGGATAAAGGTGCGTCATGATGACCGCAAGGTTTCATATCATGATCCCTGTGAGCTGGGGCGTGGCTGCGGAATATATGAAGAACCCCGCGAGGTGTTGAATGCTGTGACCAACCTGCAGAAGACCCGTTTCCAGCGCGAGAAGAGTGTGTGCTGCGGATTCAATCTGGGTAATACAAAGCTTGGCATAGAGGAGCAGACTGCTATAAGGAACGCGTCGCTGGAGAACCTGACCAGCAAGCCGGTAGATGCAATAGTGACGGCATGCCCCATGTGCAAGAAAGCGTTCCAGCACGCCACTAATGACTATCCTGTAAGAGATATTGCCGAGGTGGTGGCAGAGAATCTTATAAACTGAATTGATTATGGCAAACCGTTATTGGAACGAATATCAGAAGACAATAGCAGATGACCGCTACTATTACGAGCGCAGCTGCATACGCCAGACCTTCTTTCCGGGTTCAGAGACAGCTTTCCTTAAGATAATGAAGGATGAGCTAGGTAAGGATATCTTTGATGATTTCCGTCTGCATACGTGCACCGGAATAGGTTATCATACCGATGTGGTTCCGCTTGAGACCACTATGACAGTTGTAGCTCGCATATTCTCACTTATGACCGAGCGCGGATATGAAAATCTGGTTCCGTCATGTATTACATCATTCGGCGTGTTCACCGAAATGATACACATGTGGCAGGAGCATCCGGAACTGCTGGAGCAGACCCGTGAGAATCTGTACAAGGCCTGCAAACGGGAATTTGAAATGCCCAAGAACGTGGCTCATCCGTCGGACCTGATTTTCAAGTACCGCTTTGAACTGGCCGAGAAGATGAAATACCGCCTGGTGAACCGTTTTACCGGTAAACCGCTGAATGTGGTGGAGCATATAGGATGCCATTATGCCAAGCTGTTCCCTGACAAGGGCGTGGGCAAGGCGGAGTTCCCGTATGTGCTGGCCGGTATGATAGAGGCATGGGGCGGCCATGTGGTGGATTATCCCGAGCGTCGTCACTGCTGCGGATTCGGATTCCGCCAGTATCTGGTTCAGGAGAACCGTGGCTACTCAGTTTCCAACACCAAGAAGAAACTGGAGTCAATGGAGCCGTACGAGCCTGATTTCATTGTGTCCAATTGTCCTGGTTGTAGTATGTTCCTGGACCGTTGGCAATATACCATTGCCGAGATGGAGCACAAGACATATGACCGTGAGGGCTACGGCATTCCGGTGCTCACGTATGAGGAGATGGCAGGTCTGCTGCTTGGATATGACCCGTGGGTTCTGGGCCTCCAGATACATCAGGTTCAGTGCGAGCGCCTGCTTGACAAGATAGGCATTCCTTATGATCCCAAACAGAAATACAACTCCGCATCGGGCAAGATACTGCGTGCTCCGGAGAAACCCGAAAACCTTTTAGTTTGATATGAAGAAAGTTGCAATCATAGGAGCCGGCCCGGCCGGCATTGAAGCCGCATCAATTCTGGCCAGAAGCGGTGTGGAGGTTACTCTTTTTGAGAAGTCTGAGACTCCGCTCAAGAACCTGCAGGACAAGGCGTTCCTATTCCCCAACTTCCAGGCGGCCCAGGAGATTATTGATGACCTGAGCGGCAAGTTGCTGGTAGATGGCATAACATTGGTTTCCGGTGTTGAGATTTCTGAACTTAAGTGGCAAGGCACCGAATGGAAACTGACCGACAGCAAAGCTCAGACATATGTTACTGATGCAGTTCTCATCGCTACCGGTTATCAGGTTTTTGATGCTCACCGTAAGGAAGAACTGGGTTACGGCATTTACAAGGGCGTAATTACATCGCTCGATATGGAGCAGATGATTAAGCACGGCAAGATACTGAACGCAAACGGTGACGAACCCAAGCGCGTGACTTTCCTGCAGTGCGTGGGCTCGCGTGACGAAAAGAGCGGTAACCACTACTGCTCCAAGATTTGCTGTGTGACAGCTGTCAAGCAGGCAATAGAGGTGCGTAAGCAATTGCCCAAATGCGAGGCATCGGTATTCTATATGGACCTGCGCATGTGGGGCCAGGGATTTGAGGAGATGTACCGTACAGCTCAGGAGAAATATGGCGTAAGCTTTGTGCGCGGCCGAATATCGGAAGCAGCCGGTACGTTCGATGGTCGTGTACAGCTCAAGAGTGAGGATACCCTGATGGGTCTGCCGCTCAAGATGACTACCGACCTGCTGGTACTTATGGTAGGTATGGAGGCATCATGCGGAACAAAGTCATTGGGCAAGGCCTGTGACATAAGCGGTGACTATGGTTTCATCAGGACAGTCAATCCGCATCTGTATGACAACGAAACCGGTAAGCCCGGGCTCTTTGCCGCCGGTACCTGCAAGCGTCCCATGAGTGTATCGGACTCTATCAACGATGCCCGCAGCGCAGCCCTTGCAATCAAGGATTACCTGGACACTATTTGAATTGAGAACTGAGAACTGAAAATTGAGAATTATAAAAAGCGCTCGATTTTTTTTCGAGCGCTTTTTAATGTCGCGGGAATTAACGCAGGTGCGTGTAATTTTCAATTCTCAATTTTCAATTTCATTTTAGAAGGTTGCCCAGGATTGAGCGGGTAAGAGTGCGGGTAGCAGTGGAGGTAGCGTTACCTATTGCCTTGTTGGCAATGCTCTTGCCGTCGGTCTTGGTCTTGGTTTTCTTGCCTGTGACTTTGTTTGCTACTGTTGTGCCTACGCTTCGGCTTACAGATGAAATGGCTGCACCAACTGCTGCGGCAAATATCTTGGAACCCAGTCCGTTTGATTTCTTCTTGTCTTTCTCCTTGGCTGGCTTTTCGGCCTTGGCTTCCTTGGCCTTGCGCTGTTCAAGTTCCTCCTCTTCGGCTGCAGCCTGTATTTCTGCCTGTTCCTTTTCTGATTGAGCCAGAAGAACCTCGAATGCACTCTCGCGGTCTATGACACGGTCATATTTACCGAACAGCCTTGAAGCGTTGATGCACTGCTTGCGCTGTGATTCACTTATGGCTCCTATCTGACTTAACGGGAAAAGAATCTTGGCGCGCTGCACCATACCGGGCACACCCTTCTCATCAAGGAATGACACAAGTGCCTCGCCGGTCCCCATCTCCATAATGGCATCCTCTGTCTTGAATGCGGGATTGGCGCGGAATGTCTGGGCCGCTGTACGCACGGCTTTCTGGTCCTTGGGAGTGTACGCACGCAGGGCATGCTGCACGCGATTGCCAAGCTGGCCAAGTATGTTCTCAGGAATATCGGTAGGACTCTGTGTAACAAAATAGACTCCAACACCCTTGCTGCGAATAAGGCGGACAACCTGCTCTATCTTATCGACAAGAGCCTTTGATGTATCCTCAAACAGAGTGTGTGCCTCATCAAAGAAGAATACCAGGCGTGGCAGTTCCAGGTCTCCCACCTCCGGAAGCTGTGCATACAAGTCTGAAAGCAGCCAGAGCAGGAATGTGGAGTAAAGCTTGGGATTAAGCATCAGGCGGTCCGCTGCAAGTACGTTCATTACGCCTCGGCCACCTTCGGTCTGCATAAGGTCAAATATATCGAAAGAAGGTTCTGCAAAGAATATCTCACCGCCTTGGTTTTCCAGTGTAAGCAAAGCACGCTGTATGGAGCCTATGCTGGCCGAACTCACGTTTCCGTATGTGGTGGTCAGCTCCGATGCGTGCTGAGCCACGTAGTTGAGCATGGAACGCAGGTCTTTAAGGTCTATAAGCAGCAGACCGCGTTCATCGGCCACGCGGAACACTATGTTAAGTACACCCTCCTGTACATCCGAAAGGCCCAGCAGGCGTGACAGCAGCTGTGGTCCCATATTTGATATTGTGGTGCGCATGGGATGTCCCTGTTCTCCGAAAACGTCAAAGAAACGAACCGGGCAGCTTTCAAACTTGGGCGTATCAATTCCAAATTCGGCTATACGCTTTTCAATAAAACTGCTCAGTACACCGGGCTGGCTTATGCCGCTCAGGTCACCTTTCATATCGGCCATGAAACAGGGTACGCCGGCCTGGCTGAATGTCTCGGCCAGCACCTGCAGGGTTACGGTCTTACCGGTACCGGTGGCACCTGCTATGAGACCATGCCGGTTGGCCATCTTGCCGCATATTGAAATGGGACCCTCCGGTCCATGGGCTACATATAGTCCATTATCATTACTGTACATATTGTTATAGCATTAAATGGTTTTGATTTGTGAATACAAAGATAAAAAGAATTCGGTCGGATTTTTTCCGACCGAATTCTTTTTGCTGAAATATTGTTATTTTTCAATCCAGCCGATGACCTCGCCCTTGGTCACGAGTGCGCCGTGATCCTTGTCTACTGCTACCAGATGGCAATCGTAGGGGGCGGTGGAGTTCTCAAAGAAGGTGTTGCCGATAGCCTGGATTCCGCACATCCAGTCTCCTTTCTTATAATATTTTCCATAAGGCGGATTGCATGACTGGTCCATGTAATCCAGATCCCAGAATACGCGGCCGCTGGCAGCTGCCTCAATAGGCTCAGCATCCGGGTGAAGTATGGCACGTTTGTCAGCAGCGGTGAAGTGCTTGACATCTGCACCGGAACCTCCACCGCTCATAGCCTTCTCCATGCGTTCTACAAGATCTTTGTTGAACTGGTCCTTGGCCTGACCGCTCTTGAACTCGCGGTACTGTTTCTCATGCATGGCAAACTCAAAGAGTTCCTCATCATCCTGGCCGCGGTCCCAGCCGTTCTCCTTCATCTCCTTCTCAAAGCGCGGGAGCTCGTCGGGGTAGAGCACCTGAGGATCATCGGTATAGAACTCGAATCCTTTCTCCTTGGCAATTTGGACAATCTCGGGAGCCAGTTCGCCGGGCAGCTTGCCAGACTTGCCAAGTACCATACCCCACATGGCAGGATCCATACGGGTGAAAGGTTTCTCATCCATTGACTTGGAGTAGAGGTTCATAAGGGCGGCGTTCTTTACATATTGGCTGAAAGGTGTAACCAGACAGGGAGTACCCAGCATGGGCCATATGCGCTGTACCTCGTCAAAGAGCTCAACCAACAGTTCGTCCTCGGACAGCTCCTTCTCACCCTTTTTCTTGAGGTTGGCGTTAATGGCGGCGTGCATACCCTTAAGGTCGGCCATAAGTGATCCCATCATACCGCCGGGCAGGCCGCAACCTACCAGCAGTGAGCTCATCAGTGAGTTCTTGGGGTCTATCCAGTAACCCAGGAAATCGTCCATGAAGCTCTGAGTCAGTGAACGTGCCTCCATGTAAGCCTTCATGTTGATGTCCTTAACCAGGAATCCGGCATCCTTGAGCATGGCCTGGATGGTGATTACATCGGGATGAACCTTACCCCATGAAAGCGGCTCCATGGCTACATCCAGAACGTCACCGCCGGCCTTTGCAACCTCAAGCATTGAAGCTACTGCAAAACCGGGACCGTTGTGGCCGTGGTACTGTATGATGATGTCGGGATGTTTCTCTTTGATGGCGCGTACTATTGTGCCCAGCATGGCGGGACGGCCTATGCCGGCCATATCCTTAAGGCAGATCTCCTGTGCACCGCCCTCTATGAGCTGCTCGGCCAGGTTGATGTAGTACTCGGCATTGTGTACCTTGGAGTAGGTGATGCACATGGTTGCCTGAGCGGTCATGCCGGCTGCCTTGGCCCACTTGATGGATGGGATGATGTTGCGCGGGTCGTTCAGACCGCAGAATATACGTGTTATGTCAACGCCCTGGGCATGTTTTACCTTATACATGAGCTGACGCACATCGGCAGGAACGGGGTTCATGCGCAATGCGTTCAGGCCGCGGTCAAGCATATGGGTCTTTATGCCTACCTCGTTAAAGGGCTTGGTGAATGTACGGACGGCCAGATTGGGGTTCTCACCGTAAAGCAGGTTAACCTGCTCCATGGCACCTCCGTTGGTCTCTACACGGTCAAAGCATCCCATGTCAATGATTACGGGAGCTATCTTGGCTAGCTGGTCTTTACGGGGCACATATTTGCCCGATGACTGCCACATGTCACGATAGACAAGGCTGAACTGGATCTCTTTTTTCATGCTTATATGTGTTTTTTGTTTTTTACATTGGATTGATTGTGCGGGCTATCCTGGCGCAGAGTCCCGGGAAGAAGCGCTTGATATAGACCATAAGCAACTCCTTACGACCTACCAGAACCTCACGTTTGCGGCGGTAAACAGCCTTGACTATCTTGCGTCCGGCTTGTTCGGGGGTGCATCCTCCGGCTTGTCCGGCATCCATCTTGGCGTGCTGTTTGCCGTCCTTTTCCAGGGCGTAGAACGATATGCGGGTCTGTACTCGGCCCGGGCATACTATGGTAACGCGGATGTTATCCTTGTAGTACTCTGCCTGAACGGTCTCAAAGAATCCGTATAAGGCGTGCTTGGATGAACTGTAGGCACAGCGCAGCGGGAATCCGAACCTTCCGTTGATGCTTGTGGTAACAACCAACTGGCCTCCTCCGCGCTCTATCATCCTGGGCAGTATCACTTTGGTCATTATAACCGGTGCGAACCAGTTGATGTCCATGACCTTGTTGATTACCTTCATTTCTGTCTCACAGGTGGTGCCGCGCTGGCTGATGCCGGCGTTGTTGTAGAACACATCAATGCGCCCGAACAGTGACCAAGCCTTATCTGCAAGCTCGGCAACCTGGTCTTTAAGTGAAAGGTCAAAGGGTAGGGTCATTGCTATGGGTGAGCCTAACTTTTCACAGCGGGCTGCAACCTTCTCCAAAAGGTCGGCCTCAAGTGCAGTCAGAATCAGGTTGGCTCCCTCACGGGCAAACTCGTACGCGGTAGCCTCACCTATGCCCGATGAAGAACCGGTTATCCATACTACCTTATCCTTGAACTTATTCATTTGCAGTTGTCTATTGCCTGTTTGAACCAGCGGGCACGTTCGCAACCCTCGCCGGTGTTGAGCAGGATCAGGTCACCGTCCTTGAGCTTGTTCTCCTCAAGTGCCTTGAAGAATCCGGCGATGCATACCACTGATGCCGGCCCCATATAGATACCCTGGTTATCCTTAACCATACGGCCGAAACGCTCCAGTCCCTCCTCCTTTACGCGTAGGAATGAGCCTCCGCTGTTTTTGACTATGGGACCTACAAGAGGATACATGCCAGGGGTTCCGGCTGTAAGGATTGATATGCTCGTTTTGGGGATTACAGTTGGGAAGTGCTTGTTCCAACCCTGCGGAAAACCGTTCTCTATTGCCCATTCCCATGCCTGAACCATAGGGTCACAGGTATCCTGCTGAACCAGCAGCATACGGGGCATACGGTACTGCGGATATGCATCGGCTATCTCACGCATTCCTTTCTCGAATGCAATGGGACTTGTGCCTCCTGCTACAGCCTGCATATAGACATCGGGTATGCGGCCCAGCTGGCGCATGCATTCAAATACCAAAGTCTTCTTGGCTTCAACACGAATGGGGTCTATGTTGCCTGCCGATATCATCACCTTCTGATTCTTGTGAAAATCGGCAGCCTCGGTCTTAGCCTGTCCGTATCCGCCCTCTGACACTACCAGGTTCTGGCCTACGGAACGAATGGCGTCCTGTGACTCCTGATACATGTCGCATGGGGCGAAAATATCAAACTTGACACCAGCCTTTGCCAGATATGTGGCGTATGCGGTAGCTGCGTTGCCGGTCGATGCCAGGCAATACTCCTTGACTCCGTGTTTCTTGAACAGCGTGGCTGCCAGTGATGCTGCTATGTCCTTAAATGTGCCGGAACCGCCGTTCAGGTCATTGCGGGCCACCACAACCTTGCAGTCAATACCGTAGTTTTCCTTTGCATAACGGCTCAGGAATTCCCACTCCTCAATTGGTACAGCGCCCTCACCCATGCTTACCTGTTCATCAGCCTCATCAAGAGGCAGGAAGGGCAGGTAGTGGTAGAGATTATCTACCTTCTGACCGGGCTTGCAGAGTTCGTCCAGGAAGCGGTAATCGGAAGTATAGGTTACCTCTGCGTGATTGCTTCCACACTCACACAACTGGTCCTGGCTGAACCAGGCGGCAAAATCTCCAATAACCTTGCCGCACTTCTTGCAGACAAGCTGATACTTCATATTATCTCTTTATTTGAGCACGCTTGAATACGTTCATATCCTGTATTGGGCCCTCATAGTAACCTGCCTTGAGCTTCTTCTGGACATCCTTGAAGACCTCAATGGTACGCTTAACATGATCCAGAGTATGTGAAGCGGTGGGTATGATACGCAGCATGAGCTGGCCCTTGGGTATAACGGGATATGTCACGATTGAGCAGAAGATTCCATAGTTCTCACGCAGATCTACTACAACGTTGGTGCCCTCGTTCACGCCACCCTCAAAGAATACGGGTGTTACAGGTGACTCGGTTACGCCTATGTTGAAGCCCTCAGCCTTGAGACCGCCTTGCAGAGCGTTAACAACCTCCCACAGGTGCTCGCGGTACTCTGGGTGAGCCTTGATCAGGTCAAGACGCTTCTGGTTACCGATAACCAGCGGCAGCGGCAGTGACTTGGCGTAGATCTGTGAGCGCATGTTGCACTTCAGGTGGTCAATGATTTCGGGCTCTGAGCTTACTACTCCGCCGATTGATGCCATACTCTTGGCGAATGCATCAAAGATAACATCAATCTGGTCGATAACGCCGTAATGCTCGGCGGTGCCACGACCGTGGGCACCCATGGTACCGAAACCGTGTGCATCGTCGATAAGTATGCGGAACGGATATTTCTTCTTGAACTCTACAATGTCAGCAAGATGACCCAGGTCACCGGCCATGCCGAATACACCCTCGGTGATTACCAGCACGCCGCCGCCCTGCTCATCGGCCAGCTTGCAGGCGTGGTTAAGCTGTTTCTCAAGGCTCTGCATATTGTTGTGCTGGAAAGCAAAGCGCTTGGCCAGGCTAAGACGCATACCGTCAAGTATGCATGCGTGGCTCTCTGAATCGTAAACGATAACGTCCTTGCGGCTGGTCAGGACGTCTATGATTGAGATCATGCCCTGATAGCCGAAGTTGAGGCACAGACCTGCCTTCTTGCCTACGAACTCTGAGAAGTCATTCTCAAACTTGATGTGATAATCAGTATTACCTGACATCATGCGGGCACCCATAGGAGCACCAAGACCAAACTTGGCGGCTGCCTCGGCATCGGCCTTTCTTACCTCAGGGTGGTTAGCCAGACCCAGGTAGTTGTTAAGGCTCCAGTTCAGTACGGGCTTGCCGTTGAACTCCATCTCAGGGCCTATTTCACCCACCAGGCGGGGGAACATAAAGTAGCCGTCGCCTATTCCCTGATACTGTCCGAGCGGGCCCGGAGTCTCTTTGATTCTCTCAAAAATGTCTTTAATCATACTGAAAATCTTTATTTATGTTTGTTATATGCAATTTCTTGGCGCACCGCAAAATACTAGTACGCTTAAACTCCGCGAAATTACGAAAAACTCTGCAGAGCTTATTATAAAATAAGTTATAATTCTGCAGTATTAAAGTTTTGTGAGTTGCTTACGCGGGACTAAGGGTTAATGAGAGACGACGTTCCGCGGCTACTTCGGAGCTTTCCGGACCCTAAACGTCGAACTCCTCCTTTCCAGTTGAAATCCAACTATTTTGGAGTTTTTTTCAAATTAATTTTTTGCTTATGTGCCACATTACAAAA
>CADCBO010000024.1 GCA_902799685.1 uncultured Bacteroidales bacterium | reverse complement strand
TTTCCTTTTATCATCAATACGTCGTTATCATTAAACTTTACGAAGTCCTGATTACTGCGGAAGACTTCTTCAACAGACGCTCTGTTATTAATTGTATTGTGATTGAAAGGCTGTGTTGATTCAACAGGATATCGTATCTGTTGAGCACTCACAGTAAAGCCGATCGACATCAGTATGCATGTCAATGCTATATGATGGACTGTCTTTTTCATAATGCATTTTTAATTGATAATGTTACGGGCAGACGGGACGGACAGAAAGACCAGCCATTCGATCCTCCCAACCAACGTCAGCTTGATTATTATTAAAACGGATACAGGCTCCAGTACCACATATTACACTACCATCTCCATAAGGATCTGTCATAAGCGAGCGAGACCAATAGTTTCCATTGGAACCATATTCGTATCGACCGTTTGCTTTATATCCTGCTGCGGGAAGGAAAATAGAGCGGTCAGTATAACCTTGCTTTTTACTTGTAACACGATATCCGTTTACACCGTTGATAGCTGTCCACTCCCAAGTGCAGTTGTCATGCAACTCATCCATTTCTTCCCTAGTGGGCATACGCCAGTTGCCTCCCCAAGTTACATGAGCGACATCATCTTCAAGGTCAAGTGTGGTCTTGTTGTCAACTGTGCCTTGTTCACTGTTTATATTATATTTTTTCAAAGAAAAGGGCATACTACCCCACTTGCTTGTCCTCACAGTGTATTGTTCTTTGACCTCCGTTTCTCCCCAGGCGTATAAATTACCATTATCCTCGGGCTTATCGGCCCCCACGTTACATGTAGCCCATTTTACAGACAAACCCAGGTCAACATAATCATGAGTTGTTTTCTCATTATTGGATACAGCAGACGGATTTGTATTACTGTCGCCGGCAGAACCACTATTGGTTTCATAAACCAATACACCGTTTTCCGCCTCCGGGCCGTATAAGTCAACAGCAGCTTTATCTCTGACTAACGTATGGGATTTAATATCCGAATAAGAGAGGTTTTCAATTGTTGCCCTGTCAACTCTTTTTCCGTCCAGGTAGTAAAGGAACTCTTTTCCGTCAGTTCTGGTTGGCACCCCTCCAAAAGGTAATTCTCCCATCTTGGTCGTAAAGATATTTACTCCTATTATGGAATCGGGTTGAACTTCAGTTTCTGGTTCCGCAGAAATCTTATCATACGCAACATTTGCGGTCAATGTAAGCGATATGCACATTACTACCGGTAAATAGAGGAACCTGAGCATCTGACGACGGCCTGACTTTTTGCGGTTCATCATATCAATGCGGCTCTCAACGCCGTTGCCGTTGAAACTTGCCACTATATTGAATGCCAGGCCGCCCTGTGACTGGCTGAGCAACATAAACTGGTACGGACGGGCATCGGACAGGGAGTTGAGCACATCGGCATCGGCCTGCTGTTCATGTACAAGACAAAGGTCACGGCGCAATACCCAGACGGCGGGGTTGAACCACTGGAACAGCGACATGAAATCAAGCAGCATGAGTTCCAGCGGATGACCGTGTGCTATGTGAGCTTTCTCATGCCTTAAGACATTGCTGTCTATGCCGGCATAGTCCTTTTTACTCACCACTATGGTTCCAAGCCAGCTGAACGGGCTTACGTTCTTATCGGTAACAACAATCCTGTAGCCGTCACCGCGTTCAACTGTCTCTCCACCTCTTACTATGGCCGAAACCTTAAGGATGGAGCGTACCCTGAGCAGGAGCATAACAATGAGACCTGCCAGATATGCGGCCAGTAGAATCTGGAGCAGTACCACGGTTTTATCCTTTTGTACTGCAGGTGCCTGAACAGCTGCGCTCTCTGCGGCCGATACGGATGGTGCAGGAGCGCTTGTTTGTGCAACAGGAGAGAAAGGTTGGATCTGATTTACAGGAGTAGCAGCGGGCTGAGCGGATGCTGCGGTCTGGACAACCGGGCTCTTGCGGATATCACGATGTACTGTGATTACAGTTACAGGGAGAACATAGGAGAGTACAAGTGAGAGCATCAGGGCTCCGCGCTTAAGGCCGTGGAATGTCTCGCGGCGCAACAAAAGGCGGTACATAAGAACAAAGGCAATGGTTAGCAGAGCCGCCTTTCCAAGGAATAAAAGGACTTGAGTATTCATTTGCGGTTTTCAATTTTGTCAATAATACGTTTAAGATCGTCAACAGACAGGCGCTCCTCTTCAACAAGTCCAAGGACTACGCTTGAGTATGAGCTGTCAAAGTATTCGTTTACCAGCCCGTGGAAACCGTCCAGACTGTAGGCCTTGCGTGATACGGCAGGCGAGTACTGGTAGTTGCTTCCGTAGGCCTTGCGCTCCAGGAATCCGTCCTCCATCAGAGTGTGAACCTGATTGGATAGTGTGTTGAAATTGGGACGAGGTTCCTCATAATGCTCCTGCAGTTCACGTACAAACATGGGACCATAGGTCCAGAACTGCTCCATGATGATTTTTTCCTTCTTGGTGAGTTGTCTCATAAGCAAATACAAATTGATTTTGACGCAAATCAAATAAATTTTGATATAACACACAACACTTTTGAATGAATATGTTTGTTCCGTTAAGGAACTTTAACTGTTACCAAGGGGTAAAGCGGCCTGAGTGTTTTTTGTAGTCCAGGTATTCCTGGCCAAAATCGCGCTCCAGACGTTTCTCCTCGGATGCAACCTGGAAGGACATGATGATGATGAATGCAACCCAGACTACGGCCGATTGCCAAGACAAAAGCACTAAAGCAATGCCGGCTAGGTAAAGGAATGTGCCCAAAAGCATGGGGTTGCGACAGATGCGGTATACTCCGCCGGTCATCAGGTGCTGGGTATGGGGAGCTATCTCGTGGTCAAAGGCATCCATGGGGTTGCCTCGGCCCACAACTTTCATATATATAATGGTCCAGATGCTCAAGATCAGTCCGGCCAGGCCGATGATAATGCCCACAATGGTATTCCAACTGCAGGTAAAAGCAATCTCGGGCTTGCCCGATACCAGCCACATGATTGCGGGGATACCCACTATGAACATAAGGAATCCCAGCAGGTAACCCAAAATCTCTCTCAGCTGTTTCATTCAGAGTTTACTGATGAACTCGTCTATATCGGCGGCCGATGTGTTCCAGCTGGTCACGAACCTGACCACACTTTGCTGCGGTCCGCAAGGAGCCCAGATCTCAAATGATGCAAACTTACTGATACGCTCTATCTCCTTTTTAGGTAGGCAGAAGAACTGCTGGTTAGTTGGAGAATCAACGTAAGGTGAGAACCCCTTGGCAATCATGGCTTTCTTGAGTCTCAGAGCCTGCTGTACTGCATTGCCGGCAATCTCCAAATAGAGATTATCTGTGAACAAAGTGCTGAACTGCACACCAAGCAGACGGCCCTTGGCCAGCATTGCTCCGTGCTGCTTTACAAAAGTGAAGAAACGGGGCAGCAGCTCCGGATGAGCCGTAACGACAGCCTCACCGAACATTGCTCCAACTTTTGTTCCACCTATATAGAATACGTCACAAAGACGAGCTATATCCTTAAGCGTGACATCCTTTGATGCTGCCAAGCCGTAACCCAGACGTGCACCATCCATATAGAGAGGTATCTTGTACTTATGGCAGACGCGGCTCAATGCCTCCAGCTCACCCAGCGAGTAAAGCGTACCCCACTCTGTAGGGAAAGAAAGATAAAGCGCACCCGGTGAAACCATATGCTGATGGTTCTCATTCTCATAGAACTCATTGAGATAACGCTCTATGTCATATGCCGCTACCTTGCCCTGGTGTGAGGGGACAATCAGAATCTTGTGGCCCGATGACTCCACGGCGCCGGCCTCCAGATTGTTGATGTGGGCCACATCGGAAGCCATAATGCCCTCATACTGATGGAGCAGACCGTCTATAACGGTTGCATTGGCCTGGGTGCCACCCACGAGGAAACGCACCAGCGCATCAGGGCAGCCGCAAGCCTCACGTATCAAATCGGCTGCACGGCGGGTGTAATCATCCTCACCGTAACCAACAGTCTGTTCAAGATTGGTCTCAACAAGCCGCTGCATCACCATAGGATGAGCGCCCTCCATATAATCAGAATCAAAGTGGAGCATATTTTGCAATTTATAAATGCAAATGTAGTGAATATCCGATTCAAAAAGTAAATTCGCAATTGAAAACCAACAAACCAACCAATATGGCATCAGAAGTATATTTCACAGACCTTAGAACAGATCCTGCACATCACCTGCTTTACAAACTCGATAAACTGGTACGCAAGGCAGGCATCAACAAAATTGATTTTGCGGGAAAGTTCACTGCAATCAAGATACACTTTGGCGAGATAGGCAACATGGCATATCTCCGACCTGACTACGCAGCTGTTGTTGTAAAGATTATCAAAGAACTGGGCGGAAAACCGTTCCTTACAGACTGCAATACACTTTACACAGGCTGGCGTTCAAATGCCATAGACCATCAGGATACTGCCATAAAACATGGCTACACTCCCTTCAGCGTAGGCACTCAGGTCATCATTGCCGATGGACTCAAGGGACTGGACTACATTGAGATTCCCATTGACGGTGAATACTGCAAGGCTCCAAAAATAGGTACAGCCATTGCCGAATCAGATATCGTGGTATCAATCAACCACGTAAAGGGGCATGAGATGGCCGGATTCGGAGGAGCCCTGAAAAATCTGGGCATGGGTTGCGGAAGTGTGGCCGGCAAGAAAGAGATGCACTGCGCATCAAAACCCCGCATAGACAGGGATGAGTGCCGCGGCTGTTCACTCTGTGTAAAAAACTGCGCCAGCCATGCCATTTCACTTGTGGACCGCAAGGCCGTGATAGACTATGACAAATGCGTGGGCTGCGGTCAGTGCGTGGCCACTTGTCAGTTCAACGGTGCCGTGGTAGACAATGATGAGCAGGTGGATATACTTAACTGCAAGATAGCCGAGTATGCCAAAGCTACACTGCTTGGCAAACCCAACTTCCATATCAACCTTATCATGGACGTATCGCCCGAATGCGACTGCTGGGGTTATAATGACGCACCTGTTGTTCCCAACATAGGAATGCTGGCATCATTCGATCCCGTTGCCCTGGATTGCGCCAGCGCAGATATGGTGAACCGTGCCCCGGTTATACCATCTGACAACGTGCTCTCACACAATATTGAGCACCACAAGCATGATCACGGTGACCACTGGCACATGATTCACCCCGACACCAACTGGCGCTCATGCGTGGAGCATGCCCAGAAGATAGGTCTGGGATCTATGGACTACACTTTAATTACGGTTTAACCTCATGATGCGGACCGGACGGTCTGCACCCACTTCAAGGTTAGGACACAGTGTTTCACGACCTGTGTCCTTGAAGCCACATTTTTCCATCACGCGGCCCGATGCCGGATTCTCGGGAAAATAGTCTCCCCACAAAACCGTGAAACCTTTAACGTTGAAGCAATAATCTATGACCAGCCTCAAAGCTTCTGTACAAATACCCTTACCCCAGTAAGGATGGCCTATCCAATAACCAACTTCACACTGGTCACTGGGAATATTCAGGTTTGAGTTTGATGCAGGAAGATATCCCACACAACCAATGGCCTCACCTGTTTCCTTGAGCTCTACCGCCCACATCGTATCCGTATTGAAAACAGTCTTTATTATCTGCAGGCTCTCTTCCACGCTTTTGTGAGGCGGCCAGCCTGCACGCGGTCCCACATCGGGATCAGATGCATATTTGAAAAGAGACTCGGCATCACATTCACGCCAAGGTCTCAACAGTATTCTCTCTGTTTCCATCATAGTTTTCCGTTCAATATCCGGTTGCGGACGCAGTTGACGGCCGGCTTGAAAAAATCCGGCTCCATTGATTCAAGTGTAGCTTTGAACTCGGCCAAAAGCTCCGGATAGAACTTGCACATGCGGTATGCAAGTTTCATGCTGATGGACTGGATGCCGGGCAGTTCATCTGCATCGGACATATGCTCCAGACAGAAATCAAGAAAGTCTGTGCGCAGATCATCCTCATCCATCTTGAGCCGTTCAATGATATTGAGTGAAAGCCTACGGACCGATGAACTCGGCGTTGTCAAAGCCAAATCCATAAGATCATTAAGGATAACCTGCAACTGGGACAGTTCTTTATCAGTAGCTTTAGTCAATGCCCAGAAAGCATTCCGCGCCACCCGTTCATCGTCACTATGCATGAACCGGCGGGTAAAGCCCAGAAAATCACCTGTCTGCTTTACCTCCCGATAAACGGCCTGCGCATCAAGCTCGCCAAATACCGCCCTCACCCTATCGTCCGTCAACGCCGCCATCTTTTAAGCATGGGGAAGAAACTGTACATCATCTGCTTGTACTCATCCTTGGTCATAGGTTTAGGCATATTTTTGTTAACCTCATCCACAAACTGGGCGCAATGCTCTATCATCTGGTCCATTGTCATATCCTGCAGAAAATGCCCATCCTTATAGCAGTACTGACAATAATCAAAATTGGTACTGCCATCAGCATTGGTTCCGCAATCCTCAACTCGCGTGAGCGGCATACCGCAACTCTGGCAGAACTGCGGCAACTGGCCCTCACGGAAAGCCTTCTCCTTCTTAGGGAATGATGCATCATAAATCTCAAACGCATCGGGATTGGCATCGGCCACAAAATATCCCTGCGGAGGGCAATAGGTAGCCTCAATGCCACCAAGCCAGTCGGGAATAAGCTCCTGAGCAAGAAAATAAGGAACCTCTGCATCCTTGGGCTCTGAATGATAGTGTATACCCAGCTTGCTGGCCAGACCAAAACCGGCATGCTTGTAGAACTCAATGTTTCCCTCCATGCAAAGGAAGCCCACACCCATATCACGTGCCTTGCCCAGCGCATAGGTAAGCAACTTAAGCCCATAACCCTTACGTTTGTAATCAGGATGAATGCTGATAGGACCGAAAGTCCAGGACGGCTTGCGCGTTCCATCATTCAAAACCAGCTGAGCCTTTGAAAACATCACGTGACCTATAATCCGTCCGTCCAGCTCCATCACAAAGTCCAGTTCAGGAATAAAGTCAGGATTGTTCCTAAACTGATTCAACACATAATGCTCCACACATCCCGGCTTATACACATTCCAGAATGCATCACGGGTAAGCTCCTCTACCGCCCTATAGTCATCAGGGCGCTCAAGTCTGATATTCATAATTGTAAACTTTTATCAAAAATAACCCAAAGCAAAGATAAGCTCTTTTTCAGAATCCATAAAAAGAGTTTCATCTGTAATATCCTATTTTATCCACAAAAATAGGCAAACCAAGGATTATGTCCAAACTATATCCCATTGGACACTAGTACCCGCATCAAAATAACATTCCCAACTCAAGAAACTTCTCTACATAGGCAGGAATTCTTTATTTCACGACGTAAAACGTACGTTTTACGACGAGAAATATACATTTTACGACGAGAAATGTACATTTCACGTCGTAAAATGAAGAATTCCTAAGGAGAAAAACAAAAAAAATATCAGCTTGAAGATACTTTTATGCGGGACTTTTGAATCTGTACACCAGTATTGCCGGGTTTTCGGTTTTGGATATTGTCTGGAATAAACTTATCGCTTTCCTGTAGTTAGGAGTATTTTTGCGTCCTTCATCTATTGAATCAAATGCGGACGCCCAAAGGTTCGGATAAAGGACGCTGATAAAGCCTTTTTCATTGCTGTCATAGAATAAAGGAAGGGGGGCAATATCATAAAAAAGAACGTCATCATTAGTAGTCTCGCTGTCAAACAGATATTTAGTGCCGTTCAATGTGTCCACCAACATCAGGAACTGTGAATCTTCCGATATAGACTGACATTTGAAATAAACGGCAAACATGGAATTGACAGTATACATATTATCAATACATGCATTGCCTTTTGAATCAATCAAGAAATTGAATCCCATTACATTTATATACTTCAAATCTTTCACGTTGAAGTTTTTTGCCTTGAAGTCAAAAGAGAGCGACTTTTCCAGTTTCCCCCCGCTTGAAACAGAATAGAAGTCATTATAGAAGGGTATCCGGTATAAAACACTTCCGTTAATTGTGGCAAAAGGTTGCATCAATGGTTCCGAGAATATCTTGTCATAACTAAGATACCCATCAATAACTTCTTCTTTCTCAATGTCCAATATAACCAGCCTGGGACCATCAACACCACCGCAGTTTACTGCAAGAGTTTCCTCATTTATGAAAGCCAAATCCTCTGGATAGAAATCAACCTGTATGGTTTTGTAATACTGACCATTACCCTTATCAAACAAGAGAATCTTCATGCCCTCAGGGTCAGCAATGGCTATATACCTTTCAGAAAGCGCAAAGTCTCCTATCTCAAGGTAATCAGATAATGCGCGGCCTTGCCGGTCAATATAAAAACACTCCTTCCCGTCCCAACCGTATGAGTGCAGGATATTGTTGCGCGTAGTCAGGTAGATTCCGCTTTCATCAGAACGGATAAGGTTCACAGTACCTACCAGATGTTTATCATCCAGTGGAATAACAGCAATACTATCGCAGATATCAGACAGGTTTACCAGTCTTACAGCATCATCCATATTGCAGTCAATAACCCTTTGAGCATCCCGCGTTATTGTCCTGTTATTGCTGTTGCAAGACAGGATCAGCAACACAAAACAAGTTGTCAGCAAGTATCGAATCTTATCAATTCCTGAATCCATAGCAAGCATTATTTGACACAAAGATACGACATCCACAATGTGTTTTTGCCTGAAATTGTGTAATTTTGCGCGTCAAAACGAAACATTCTACGAAATAATGGAATACGATTTCAGAGCAATTGAAAAGAAATGGCAGGAAAAGTGGGCCAAAGAGGGTACCTACAGAGTTAAGGAGGATGCCTCAAGACCCAAGTATTACGTACTAAACATGTTCCCCTACCCCTCAGGCGCCGGCCTGCACGTAGGCCACCCGCTGGGTTACATTGCATCGGACATTTATGCCCGCTACAAGCGTCAGTGCGGCTTCAACGTCCTGAACCCCATGGGTTACGATGCATACGGCCTGCCCGCCGAACAGTACGCCATACAGACCGGCCAGCACCCCGCAATTACAACTGAGAACAACATAAACCGCTACCGCGAGCAGCTGGACAAGATAGGATTCTCATTCGATTGGGACCGCGAGGTACGCACCTGCGAGCCCGGTTACTACCACTGGACCCAGTGGGCATTCCAGAAAATGTTCAACTCATTCTACTGCAACAAGTGCCAGAGCGCCCAGCCCATTGAGAAGCTCATTGAGCACTTTGAACAGAAGGGCACCGAGGGCCTTGACGTAGCTCAGAGCGAAGAGCTTGAGTTCACCGCAGCAGAGTGGAAGGCTATGGATGACAAGCAGAAGTCCGATGTCCTAATGAACTACCGCATAGCCTACCAAGGCGAGACAATGGTAAACTGGTGCGCCGGACTGGGCACCGTACTTGCCAACGATGAGGTAGTTGAGGGAGTATCGGTCCGCGGCGGATTCCCCGTGGAGCAGAAAAAGATGCGCCAGTGGTGCTTAAGAGTATCTGCTTACGCACAGCGCCTGCTTGACGGTCTGGACAAGATAGACTGGTCCGATTCCATCAAGGAGACCCAGCGCAACTGGATAGGCCGCTCTGAGGGTACTGAGATGCAGTTCCACGTAAAGGACAGCGACATAGAATTCACCATATTCACAACCCGCGCTGATACAATATTCGGTGTAACATTCATGGTTCTGGCTCCCGAGAGCGAGCTTGTAGCACAACTCACAACTCCTGCCCAGAAGAAAGAGGTGGATGCCTACGTAGCTGCCGTAAAGAAGCGCACCGAGCGCGAGCGCATAGCCGACCGCAAGGTAACAGGCGTGTTCAGCGGATCATATGCCATCAACCCCTTGACAGGTGAGGATGTACCCGTTTGGATAAGTGATTATGTACTGGCCGGCTACGGTACAGGCGCCATCATGGCCGTACCTGCACACGACAGCCGTGACTACGCATTCGCCAAACATTTTGGCCTTGAGATCCGTCCGCTCATTAAGGGTTGCGACGTATCCGAGGAGAGCTTTGACGCCAAGGAGGGCATCATGATGAATTCACCCCGTCCTGACCAGATCCGTGAGGGCGGTCTCAACCTGAACGGACTCACAGTCAAAGAGGCCATTGCTGCCACCAAGAAATATGTAAAGGAGAACAAGCTTGGCCGCATCAAGGTCAACTACCGTCTGCGTGACGCCATATTCAGCCGTCAGCGCTACTGGGGCGAGCCCTTCCCTGTTTACTATAAAAACGGTATTCCCACAATGATCCCTGAGGAGTGCCTGCCGCTTGAGCTGCCCGAGATCAGTGAATACAAGCCCACCGAGACCGGTGAGCCGCCGCTTGGCCACGCCCAGAACTGGGCCTTTGACACCAAGTCTAAGAAGGTAGTAAGCAAGTCACTCATAGACAACGTGACCGTATTCCCGCTGGAGCTCAACACCATGCCCGGATTTGCAGGCTCATCGGCCTACTATCTGCGTTACATGGATCCGCACAATGACAAGGCTTTGGTAAGCAAGGAGGCTGACAGCTACTGGAAGTGCGTAGACCTCTATCTGGGAGGTTCAGAGCACGCAACCGGTCACCTTATATACTCAAGGTTCTGGAACAAGTTCCTCAAGGACCTGGGCGTAAGTGAGGTTGAGGAGCCGTTCAGCAAGCTTATCAACCAGGGTATGATACAGGGCCGCAGTAACTTTGTATACCGTATCAAGGACACCAATACATTCGTATCATTCGGTCTCAAGGACCAATATGACACCACTCCCATCCACGTTGACGTAAACATTGTAAGCGCCGATGTACTGGACGTTGAGGCATTCAAGAACTGGAGGCCTGAGTACAACAACGCCGAGTTCATACTGGAGAACGGTAAGTACATCTGCGGATGGGCCGTTGAGAAGATGAGTAAGTCAATGTTCAACGTAGTCAATCCCGATGTAATCATCGAGAGATACGGTGCCGATACCCTGCGCATGTACGAGATGTTCCTTGGCCCGCTTGAGCAATCAAAGCCCTGGGATACCAACGGCATTGACGGCTGCCACCGCTTCATCCGCAAGATGTGGAACCTATTCACTGACAAGGAAGGTAACCTGAACATCAGTGATGACGCACCTTCAAAGGATGAGCTCAAGTCAATCCACAAGCTTATAAAGAAGGTGACCGAGGATATTGAGAACTTCTCATACAACACATCGGTAGCCGCATTCATGATCTGCGTAAACGAGCTTTCGGCCCTTAAGTGCAACAAGCGGGTGGTACTGACCGACCTTGTAAAGCTGATTGCACCGTTTGCCCCGCACATTGCCGAGGAACTCTGGCAGGCTCTGGGCAACCAGACCACAGTTTGCGATGCCCAGTGGCCCAAGTTTGATGAGAGCTACCTTAAGGAGGACAGCATAACCTACTCCATCTCATTCAACGGCAAGACCCGCTTTACGCTTGACTTCCCAGCTGATGCAACCCAGCAGGAGATCCAGGATGCAGTTCTGGCCAATGAGAAGGCACAGGGCTACATTGACGGCAAGCCCATCCGCAAGGTGATTGTGGTTCCGCGCAAGATCGTGAACATCGTAATCTAAGCAGCATGAAACTGGTTTTTGCCACCAACAACAGCCATAAGCTTGAAGAGGTCCGCCAGATACTTGGCGACCGCTTTGAGGTGCTATCCCTGAACGACATAGGTTGCCACGAGTATATCCCTGAGACCGGTGATACCTTTCAGGACAACGCCCTGCAGAAAGCCCGTTACGTCAAGGAGCACTACGGTTATGACTGTTTTGCCGACGATACCGGCCTGGAGGTTAAAGCCTTGAACGGAGCACCCGGAGTTCACTCGGCACGATATGCTGGTGACCATGATTCGGAGGCCAATATGACAAAACTTCTGGGTGAACTTGAAAAAAAAACGGACCGCAGCGCACAATTCCGCACTGTTGTTGCGTTATTACTTAACGGACAGGAAGTTCTGTTTGAGGGAATTGTGACAGGAAAGATTGCGACAGAGCGCCATTACGGAGACGGCGGATTCGGTTATGACCCGATATTCGTCCCCGACGGTTACACCGAAACATTCTCTCAAATGTCTTCAGAAGGCAAGAACCTGATAAGTCACAGGGGACGCGCCGTAAGGAAACTGGCAGAATATTTAAAACAATTATGATAAAGAGACTGACAAGAGGAGCCATTATCGCAATAGCTGCGGTAATGCTCCTGTTGCCTTTTTATAAGGCTCAAGCCGGCATACCGGTCGGTACCTGGAGATCACATCCGGCATATAACAACGCAACTTATGCATTGAATGCTTTCGGAAAGATATTCGTGATAAGCGAGGGAGCGCTATACTTCTATGATCCGGCCGATGAAGCAATATATACCATAGACAAAACAGGCGGACTTTCAGATACTGAAATTGCCATGATGGCATATTGCAATACAGAAAAAGCCGTTATCCTGGCCTATTCAAACGGTAATATAGACATTTTATATGAAGATGAGACCATTTATAATTTCACTGACATAAAAAACAATTCTATTGGCAACGCTTCTGTAAATGAAATCAAGGTTTACGGTGAAAAAGCATACATATCAACTGACATAGGCCTTATTGTTTTTGATGTAAAAAAGCGTGAAATCAGCAATTCATATAAATTTGACTCCCCTGTTCATACATCAATCATTCTTCATGATTCCATTCTTTGCAGCAGCAATGCCGGTATTTATCTTGGCAACCTGAATGATAATCTTCTTGACAGTTCCAACTGGAAGATGTTCCTTCCCAGAAAATTCATAGACCTGTTTGAATTTGACGGTTTACTTATGGGAAGATCATATAACAACATAATAAGGACTATAAACAGAAAGAACGGAAAACTGGTTGATATAAAGAATAACGTAAACGGAATATCTTATATAAATAATAATCTGGCATTGATACAGGATACCGTACTTACCGTTTTTACGACTATTGAAAACAGTCAGGATTATCATTTTCCAAATCATTTGGATCATGTCCTATCTGTTGGAAATGATATCTGGATTTGTGAAGGTACAAAAGGACTTTGTCTTTATACTATCAGCGACAATGAGTTTGTCTGTAAATTACATGATATTAAACCCAACAGTCCGCGACGTAACTGGTTTCATTCCGTATCATGGCCTGAAACCGATAAAATGCTTGTTGTAGGCGGATGTCATAATTATTCAGGAATCAATTATGAAGGAACTGTAATGACATATAAAGACGGCCGTTGGAATTATTTACAGGATAACCTTAATGAAATTACAGGACTCAATTATATAAACCTTACAGAAGCTGCACAGGATCCTCATGACAACAGTCATATTTTTGTAGGTTCAACAGGACAAGGTCTTTATGAATTCAAAAATGACAAATTTTATAAGCTTCATACCTGGAACAACAGCGGATTGACAAGTATCCTTAACGATAACGAATACAACAAATACAATTATGTCCGTATAAGTGCACTCCAATATGACAGTAAAGGAAACTTATGGATGGCTAACAATGAGACTGATACCATAATAAAAGTTATGGAACCTGACGGAAACTGGTTTGGATTATATTATAAGGATATCGCCGGTTTACCTACATTCAAACAACTCAGATTTCATGGTTCAAACAAAGTTTGGCTCAATTCTTCCAGATATGTTCCTGGAATAGTATGCATAGACACTAAAGGAACCATAAAAGACAATAGTGATGACTCTTTTAGATTTTCAGGACCATTTTTCAAAAACCAGGATGAAAAAACTGAAGAAATAGACGATATTTATTTCTATGAATTTGATATGAACGGTATCTTGTGGATAGGTACAAACAGGGGTATTTTCATTCTTAAAGATCCTGGTAACTTCATAAATGACAATAATCCTGTTTTTGAAAGAATAAAGATACCCAGAAATGATGGATCAGGACTAGCTGATTATCTTTTCAGTGAAGTTATTACAACAGCCATATATATTGACCAGGGAAACCGCAAATGGATAGGTACAGTCGATGATGGAGTTTTCCTTATGAGTGCTGACGGAACAAAGACTCTGGAGCATTTTACAACAAGCAACAGTCCGCTTCCATCTAACTATATAATGAGTATAACCGAAAACGTAGATAATGGCTCCATTTTCTTTGGTACAGAGCTTGGAATGGTTGAGTATGGAGGTCAGGCCAGAGACCCGGAAGAAAACCTTTCTAAATCAAATATTCTGGTTTATCCTAATCCAGTAAAACCTGAATTTGAAGGTTATGTAACAATAACCGGTCTTACGCAATGGAGTACAATACGCATTACATCAAATTCAGGACATCTTATTCATCAGGGAATATCCAATGGTGGTTCATACAGCTGGAACCTTACTGATATGAACGGACATAAAGTGACATCAGGTATTTATCACGCTGTTATTACAAATCAGGAGAGCAACAAAAGTGAAAGTGTATCTATAACTGTTGTCAGATAAGATATACGTATCTCTTTCCTATAATGAATATGTATGTTTTCTTTTTATTTCTATTGAACTTTTGTTTTATATAGGGTGTTGATACTGTTGATATCTTTTTCTATTAAAAGATACTTATTTTTATCCCCTGAAACTGATATTTACAAACAATTGTATTAACAATATAAATCATTAATATAGAATAAATTATATAGCTTTACACATATAGTTTACATCTATATTGGTATATGGTTTGATAAATGTCTTGAAATAATGGTGTTTATTGTCTGTTTGTAAAAACTCCAATAAAAAAATGGTATGAACATTAGTTTTTCAAAAATAGTTCCATACTTGAATGTGATTTGAAATAGCAATTTTTAAGTTCACTTTTTATGTTTTTGTTTTAAACACTTATTTACCTTCTTTTCAACAGGAATAATCGTTTAAATCAACTAATTTTACACAGGACATAAAAGAATGATATGAGAAAACTAAGTGTTGCTGAACTTGGAAGAATGGATATAGAAGAGTTCAGGATAAGTAAAAAACTGCCTCTTACTGTTATTCTTGATGATGTACGCAGTCTCTATAATGTAGGATCTGTATTCCGTACATCAGATGCTTTCAGAGTTGAACGTATAATATTGTGTGGTATAACTGCTACTCCCGATAATTGCCTGGTAGAGATACATAAAACAGCACTTGGAGCAGAAGAAAGTGTTGAATGGATATATACGGATGATTGTGTCAGTATTGTAAAAGAACTTAAGGGTAAAGGTTATGTTACTGTTGCCGTAGAACAGGTTGAAGGTAGTATAAAGCTCGATGAATTTAAGGTTGATCCTGTTAAAAGATATGCACTTGTTTTGGGTAATGAAGTAAAAGGAGTTAACCAGAATGTTGTAGATGAATGTTCTGTCTCACTTGAGATACCTCAATATGGAACAAAACATTCATTGAATGTATCGGTCACTGCCGGTCTTGTAATATGGGAATTCGCCAGACAGTTAAAAGAGTTGCTTTAGACTTTATCCTAATGGGCTTCAAGCCAGTTTGATCCCCATCCGCAGTCTGCTATAAGGGGAACAGACATGGGCCATGCATTCTGCATCTCTTCAATTACAATATTCTTTACCTTTTCTTCTTCGCCAGGTACAACATTGAAATTAAGTTCATCATGAACTTGAAGTATCATGGTTGATTTTATGTTTTCATCTATGAACCTGCGATAGATTGCAATCATGGCTTTCTTTATGATGTCTGCAGCACTTCCTTGGATGGGAGCGTTTATGGCGTTCCGTTCTGCAAAACCTCTGACTGTAGCATTATGGGAATTGATGTCCGGCAGATAGCGTTTGCGTTTTAGTATGGTCTCTATATATCCCTTTTTGCGTGCTTCATCAATGGAATGGTCCATATATTGCTTAATGCCGCTGTAAGTCTTAAAGTAGTTTTCAATCAGTTCTTTAGCCTCTGTACGGCTCACACCCATGCGCTGTGCCAGACCAAAAGCGGATATTCCGTAAATGATACCGAAGTTTGCTGTTTTGGCTTTGCTGCGTTCGGATTTTGATACCTCTTCTATTTTTTTGTGGAATACCTTGGCAGCGGTAGCGGCATGAATGTCATGTCCTAACTTGAAATCTTCTATCATATTCGGGTCCTGACTCAAGTGAGCCATTATTCGAAGCTCAATCTGCGAATAGTCGGCACTGAAGAATTTGCATCCAGGTTCAGGAATGAAAGCTTTGCGTACCTCCTTTCCGTCCTCATCCCGGACAGGAATGTTCTGCAGGTTCGGATTGCTTGAACTGAGTCGTCCCGTAGCTGTCACGGTCTGGTTGAATGATGTATGAATCTTGCCTGTAGCGGAATTTACCAACTGCGGCAATGAGTCTACGTATGTTCCAAGCAGTTTCTTTAGTCCACGGTATTGAAGGATAAGGTCAACTATGTTATGTTCAGCACGGAGTGATTCCAGTACTTCCTCCGATGTCACGTACTGACCGGTCTTGGTTTTCTTGGGTTTATCCGTAATTTTCATCCTTTCAAACAGGACCTCTCCAACCTGTTTTGGTGACAGTATGTTGAATTGATTACCTCCAGCCTCCTGGAATATCCTGGTCTCCAGCGCTTTCATTCTCTCTGTAAAGAGCCGTGATGTTTCGGCCAATGCGGCAGGATCAATCATAACGCCATTCCTTTCCATATAGGCCAATACCTGTACAAGAGGCATTTCAACTTCTGTGAATAATGATGTGGTACCATCCTTTTCAAGCTCTTTCTCAAGGATGTGCTTCAATTGCAGTGTTACATCGGCATCCTCACATGCGTATTCATAGACTTTGCCTGGATCAAGGTCTGACATGTTCTTCTGGTTCTTTCCCTTTTGGCCTATCAGTTCTTCAATATGAATGGTCTTGTAGCCAAGGTAAATTTCGGCCAGATAATCCATATTATGACGGAGTTCAGGCTGAAGCAGATAGTGTGCAATCATGGTGTCAAAAAGTTTGCCTTGAACTTTGATTCCGTAGTTGCCCAGAATGAGAATGTCATATTTTATGTTCTGCCCTATCTTGAGGGTTGCCGGGTTTTCAAAGACGGAACGGAAAATCTCAAGCATCCGTTGCTTCCCTTCTTTATCCCGGGGCATTGCCACGTACCAGGCTTCATGTTCGTAATGGCTTATGCTCAAACCTACTATCTGTGCCGATATTGCGTCAGTTCCAGTGGTTTCTGTATCAAAACAGAAAAAATCCCATGCAGTGATTTTATGGGCTAACGTTTCAGCATCATTTTCTTTTTCAATGAGATAGTAGTTATGTTGCACTGATTTTATGTCCTTGAGATTTGAATATTCCTGCTCAGGCTGGGCGTCGGGCTGGAATATGTCAAACAGATCGCCATGAAAACCGTCGTTTGCTGAGGGTTTGCTTTTTTGTTCCGGTGTGTTTGAACCCTCCCGTGTTTTGTCAAATATTTCAGGTTCTCCTGTTTTGTGTACAGTTCCGGTAGAACTGTTCCTTGTCCTGAACTTGTTCATCAGAGTGCGGAACTCAAGATCTTCAAACAGACCTGTCAGTTTCTGTCCGTCAGGTTCGGAGAATTTGAGCTGTTCCATGTCAAGTTCAATAGGAACATCGGTTCTTATGGTAGCAAGCAGACGGCTGAATTTGATCTGCTCAACGTTGTTTTCAACCTTCTCCTTAAGTGCGCCCTTTAGTTTGTCCGTATTGGCCAGCAGTCCGTCAATATCTCCAAAATCGTTTATAAGTTTTACGGCTGTCTTCTCTCCTATTCCGGGACAACCTGGAATGTTATCCGAACTGTCGCCCATGAGTCCAAGCATATCTATTACCTGGGTTGTATTGCTTAGACCGTATTTTTCCAGCACCTGCCTGGGGCCCATCACTTCATAGCCGTTGTTTCCATATTTGGGCCGATATATCAGCGCCCTGTCTGTAACCAACTGACAATAGTCCTTATCAGGGGTCATCATATATGTTGTTATGCCCTTTTCATCGGCTTTATGGGCCAAAGTACCTATCACGTCATCTGCCTCGAATCCTGGCACTTCAAGGATTGGGATACGGTATGCTTCAAGTATCTGCTTTATTACCGGTACGGATTCCCGTATTACCTCGGGTGTCTCTTCACGCTGCGCCTTGTATTCCTTATACAACTCATGTCGGAATGTGCCGCCTTTGGGGTCGAACGCCACTCCTATATGGGTGGGCTGCTCCTTTGTCAGAATCTCCTCAAGTGTGTTCACGAATCCGAGCACTGCCGATGTGTTGAATCCTTTTGAATTGATTCTGGGAGCCTTAAGGAAAGCATAGTATGCCCTGTATATCAACGCATAAGCATCTAGAAGAAACAGTTTGTCCATAAAAGAGAATGTTTGATATGTAAAAGTACAATTTTTTCTTGAAACGGACATTTATTGCTAATTTTGTGCCGGTATGGATAACAATAAGCAGATATTTTTGCCGATAGAATCTGAGTTCAATGAATTCAAATCAATGTATTCATCGCTGTTTTCCAGCACCAATCCTGCTGTTGACCTTTTGCTCAGGTTCCTGCTGCAGCGCAACGGCAAGATGATGCGACCGGTGCTTGTATTGCTTGTTGCCAAAAGCCTGTGTAACGATATCCCTGCCGGCATTTACCACTTGGCATCGGCCGTTGAATTAGTCCATCAGGGTAGCCTTATCCACGATGATGTAGTAGATGAGAGTGAGACCCGTCGTGGCAAAACATCGGCCAATGCCGCCTTTGACAACCGTCTGGCCGTGCTTTTGGGTGACTATATAGTATCCAAATCACTTCAGGAAGTGATTGCTACCCGGAACATGGATTGTGTAAATGCAATTTCAGCTCTGATAGGGACCCTTTCAGAAGGAGAGATAACCCAACTGGATGTCCTTAATAGCGATACTCTCTCTGAAGATGCCTATTTTGACATAATAACCGGAAAGACCGCAAGCCTTTTTGCAGCCTGCACCACACTTTCCGCCATATTATGCGGTGCCACCCCAGATCAGGTGGAGTCATTCCGAACCTATGGAACCATTGCCGGCCTCTGTTTCCAGATAATGGATGATATCCTGGATTATCATGAAAGTAAGGAGACCGGCAAGCCCTCCGGCAATGACTTGAAGGAGGGAAAATTCACTCTCCCGGCCATCTATGCCCTCAATAACAGCAGCCGCGACTGGACCAAGCATATCAAAGCCATCCGCAACCTTACCGCAACCCCACAGCAGATACAAGAGGTAACAGAATACACCCTTTCCAACGGAGGAATAGACTACGCCATCCAAAAGATGCAAGAGCTTAAGACCAAAGCCCTTAACGCACTCCCAACTCAGATGGAAGAAACCTTCCGTTCCGCCTTCACCAGCTACCTGGAGCTAATCATAAACCGCTCCAAATAAGGTAAAGCTTCTCTTTTGCACAAGTAAAAATTGAGTCTATAGTTTCAGAACCGTCGCCACCCTCGGCGCGTCAGAGGGAGGGGCCCGCCACGTAGTGGTGGGAGGGATAGGCCCGAAGGGCCGTAGTTCTGGAAACTATAGACTCAATTTTTACGATCTACAATATCGTAGTATTATTTGGTGATTTCGTCCAGAAGTTTATCGGCCAGACGGCTGGCACCTATACGGAAGCGTGTGTTGTTAAGCCAGTCTTTGCCCAGGATGATCTTAGCTATTGTCCAGTACAGCAAGGCATCATCAACGGAGCTAATGCCACCGGCAGCCTTGACGCCAACTGTACGTCCGGTTTCATCGGCATATTCCCTTACAGTCTTGCACATTACGCAGAATGATTCAGGGTCTGCTCCGGGAATCTCCTTTCCGGTAGATGTCTTGATAAAATCAGCTCCTGAATACATGGCAATAAGAGCCGCTTTCTTCACATTATCCAATGTGCCAAGTGCTCCGGTCTCAAGTATCACTTTCAGGGTCTTGTCTGCGCACAGAGCCTTCAGTTCATCGGTCTCATCGGCCAGAGTCTCATAATCGCCGTTAAGGATGTGTCCGGCGTTCTGTACAATGTCTATCTCATCAGCGCCGTCATGAAGAGCAAGTGATGTCTCCGCTACCTTGACCTCAAAGAATGTCTGCGATGAAGGGAATCCTCCTGATACACAGCATGTCCTGACGCTTTCAACTTCGAGCGAACGGCTTACGGTTGATGCGTAGAGCGGCCATGTGCAGATTGATGCCACCGAAGGCAGATCCGGATATTTGTCTTCGAATGAATTGACTTTCTCAACAAATGCCAGTATCGTATCCTCATTGTCTGTTGGCTTGAGGGTTGTAAGGTCTATGCAGCTGAATATTTTTTTCAGTGTTTCCTTTTCATGTCCGGCCGGCACTTCCTTTTTAGCTTTTTCAATGATTGACTTTACCCATGTGACATCAACCTTCATGTTGTACTTGTTGAACGCTTCGGTGAACTTGTCCGTTGTAGGTTCATTTACGGAGTTTTCCTCCATTTCATCGTATATTTCCATATTATTCCTTGTTTTTTGTATCCATTATTATTGTTACCGGTCCATCATTAAGAAGTGACACTTTCATGTCAGCTCCAAAGATTCCTTTTTCTGTTTTCTTTCCGGTTTCTTTTTCCAGAGCTAAGCAAAATTTTTCATACATAGGTTCTGCAAAATCCCCTTTTGATGCCCTTATATATGATGGCCTGTTTCCCTTCCTGGTGCTTGCCATAAGGGTGAATTGGCTTACGGCCAGGATCTGTCCGTCCATGTCCATTACCGAACGGTTCATAACACCGTTTTTATCGTCAAATATACGTAGTCCGGCAATCTTTTTTATGAGCCATTCTATATCCTCCTGCGTATCGGCATCCTCTATTCCCACAAGTACCAGCAGACCGTTTCCTATCTGCCCGGTAATAGTTCCATTTACCTTAACGCTGGCTTCCTTTACCCTTTGTATTACCGCTCTCATTTGTGAAACCAATTATATATGATGCCGGCCTTTGATTTGCCAATTTCCTGTGTCAGCTCTTCCATGCTTGCTTCCGATATTCTCTTTACGCTCTTGAAACGTTTTATCAGGATTGTAGCTGTATTATCTCCAATTCCCTTTATATCAGTCAGTTCTGAGTGTGTCTGGCGTTTGCTGCGTTTTTTCTTATGGAACGAAATTGCAACGCGGTGTACCTCTTCCTGCATCTGTTCCAGCAGCCTGAACAGTTCGCTGTCGGGTTTTACACCAACCTGCATCTGAGGGAATCCGTAAAGCAGTCCCTCTGTCTTGTGTCTTGAGTTTTTCACAAGACCTGCAATATTTATGTCAATATTCAGATTATCAATGACTTCCTTTGCAATGGACATCTGGCCTTTACCGCCATCAACTATCACAAGGTCCGGCATGGGAGTGCTTTCTTCAATTGCTCTGGTCCACCGTCTCATCATTACTTCATACATGGATCCGTAATCATCACCCCCTGCCCCACTCTTTATGTTGTAAAGACGGTAATCCTTCCTTGAAGGTTTTCCGTTCTCATATACTACACAAGCAGCTACGGCATCGGTTCCTGAAATGTGTGAATTGTCAAAGCATTCAATCCTCAAAGGTGTTTTGTGTAGGCCAAGCATCTGGCCCAGTTCTTTCATAAGGCGGGTGTGTTTCTGCTCGGGATTCAGTTTATCGCTGCGTTTAAGTCTGTCGGCACGGTACTGCTTGACGTTCAGGGCCGATAGCTCCAGCAGTTTCTTTTTCTCGCCTTTTTGTGGAACGGTCCATGTAACACCTTCATATTCAGTTTCCGGCATGAACGGGACTATGATTTCACGTGCAGTACTCCTGTAACGGTTACGCATCTCTACAATTGCAAGCATAAGCATTTCCTCCACGCTCTCCTCCATCTTGCGTTTGTACTCAAAAGTAAAGGCCTGATTTATGCATCCGTCTGCTACGTGAAGGTAGTTTATGAATACCGTATCTTCATCATTATCAATATTATAGACATCAACATTGTCCAGTCCGGTATCCACTACCCTACTCTTTTCCCGAAACTCCATAATGGTGTCATACCTGAGTTTTATCTCCTGCGCCTCCTCAAATTTCATTTCTTGCGCCAGGCGTTTCATATCCAGCATCATGGATCGCGTCAGTTCCTGACTATGCCCTTTAAGAATCTCACGTATCTCGTTTATCTGTTCCTTATATTCCGTTTGTGTTATCTTTCCGGTACAGGGAGCAGGACAATTCTTTATGTGGTATTCAAGACACTCTTTGAATTTGCCGCCTTTTATACCCGTATCTGTAAGCGGCAGATGGCAAGTTCTTATATGGTAAGCATGCCTTATTATATCCAAAAGGCCGTTCAGAGTGCCCGTATGGCTGTATGGACCGTAATATTCCGATCCGTTGCGGATTATCTTGCGTGTCTTGAATACACGCGGGAACTCCTCATGGGTTATACAGATTGAAGGATATGTCTTGTCATCCTTAAGCAGGATGTTGTATCGGGGCTTGTATCTTTTAATCAGGTTGTTTTCCAGCAGGAATGCATCCCACTCGGTTTCTACAACAATATATTTCAAGTCCGATATCTTGCTTATAAGCATCCGTGTCTTATCGGTCTGGCTTTCCTTTATGAAGTATGATGATACCCTGCGTTTAAGGTTTTTGGCTTTGCCTACGTATATGACAGTTCCCTGCTCGTCCAGATATTGGTAACAGCCCGGTTTTTCCGGAAGGTTCTGGACAATCAGTTTCAATCGTTTCTCGTATGCCTCTTTTCCCTTCAAGTCAGTTTACTCCTTCAAATTCATCTATTTCTATAAAGCTGTCAACTGCACAGTCTTTGGGGAATTTGTCTTTTGATTTGAAGTTTGTAAGTTCAATTATGCAGTTTATCATAATCCGCTTGGGGTTTAATGTCTTGACCAGTTCATACGATGCAAGCAAAGTTCCGCCTGTAGCCAGAAGGTCATCATGAATAAGCACAACGTCATCCTTGCAGATTGAATCCTTGTGCATTTCCACCCGGTCAAAACCATATTCCTTCTTGTATTCAATGCTAACTTTCTCATAAGGTAGTTTGCCGGGTTTGCGTATTGGAATAAAACCGGCATTCAGCTTATACGCAAGAGCTGCCCCTATGATGAAACCTCTTGATTCAACTCCGCATACCTTCGTTATCCCTTTATCTTTGTACATCTCATAGAGTGAATCCACAATCTCATTCATGTCTTGGGGATTCATGAACCATGATGTCACATCCTTGAACTGCACACCCTCCATGGGATAATCCGGGATGTTTCGGAGGTGGCTTATCAGTGTCTTTTTGCTCATATCAATAAAATTGTTTCACGTGGAACATTTTTAGTCTATCTGTTTAATAACACAAGCAATACGTTGATGTCGCTGGGTGAAACGCCGGGTATACGGCTTGCCTCAGCCAATGTTTCGGGGTCGTGTTTGATAAGTTTCTGGCGGCACTCGGTGGAGAGTGATTGGAGAGTGCTGTAGTCAAAACGCCCTTTTATGCGTATATCCTCCAGACGCTTCATCTTATTGGCGATAAGCCGCTCACGACTGATGTAACCGCTGTATTTCATCAGAATCTCTGCAGCCTCTATTATCTCTTCTTTGCGTGCGGGTTCTGTCTTGTCCAGCTCTGCCTTTAGCGCCTTTATGTGTCCGGAAAGGTTCTCCAGTGTCAGTTGGGGCCTTTCAATAAGATCTGCCAGCTTACATCCTTCACGTAATGGAGTTGTACCCAGTTGCTCCAAGGCGTCGTTTATAAGTGCCGGTTTGACAGAGAAACCCTTTGCAAATTCCACTATGCGGTTAATCTCGTCCCGTTTGGCGCACATCAGGTCATAACGCTCCTTAGTGGCCAGACCTATATCATAAGCACGTTCTGTCAGACGCAGGTCAGCATCGTCCTGGCGTAGCAGAATGCGGTATTCTGCCCTTGATGTGAACATACGGTAGGGCTCATCCACGCCTTTTGTTATCAGGTCATCTACCAAAACTCCTATGTATGCCTCATCACGGGCAAGCGTGAACGGAGTGCCTCCGTGACAGTTTATATGCGCGTTTATTCCAGCAAGAATGCCTTGTCCTCCGGCCTCCTCATATCCTGTGGTTCCGTTTACCTGTCCGGCCATAAAGAGTCCCGATACCACTTTTGACTCCAGAGTGTGCTTAAGTTGGGTGGGGTCAAAATAGTCGTATTCTATGGCGTATCCCGGGCGGTAGATTACCAGGTCCCTGAAAGCAGGAATCTCCTTTAGAGCCCGTATTTGGACATCCATAGGCATGGACGATGAGAATCCGTTCAGATACATCTCATTTGTATCTTCGCCCTCAGGTTCCAGAAAGAGCTGGTGCTGGTCGCGGTCAGGGAATGTAACCAGTTTGGTTTCTATGCTGGGGCAGTAGCGTGGGCCGATGCTCTTGATCTGTCCGTTGTAGAGTGGGGAGTCGGCCAGTCCGGAACGGAGTACCTCATGTACCCGCTCATTAGTGTAGCATGTCCAGCAGCACATCTGTTTCAAGTGCCTTTCTGAACCCATGAATGAGAAGCGGTGAAAATCATTCTCGCCGTCCTGACGCTCCATGTCCTCAAAGTGTACGCTGCGTCGGTCAATGCGCACTGGAGTTCCGGTCTTCATCCGGCCGGTACGTATGCCGTGCTGCGTTATGGATTCTGTAAGCAGGTATGAAGCGGGTTCCGATATGCGTCCGCCCGGCATAGTAACATGGCCTATGTGCATCAGACCGTTCAGGAACGTCCCGGCGGTCAAGACTACACACCTGCAACTGAATTCTGCACCTTCAAGTGTCTTTAAACCAATAACTTGACTGTCATTTACAAGCAGTTCGGTTACGGTGTCCTGCCATATGTTCAGGTTGGGCTGGTTCTCCAGGACGCTGCGCCAGGCCCAGATGAACTTGGCTCGGTCACATTGTGCCCGTGGGCTCCACATGGCCGGACCTTTGGACCGGTTAAGTATGCGGAATTGTATAGCTGTGCTGTCTGTAACTTGTCCCATGTGGCCTCCGAGTGCATCTATCTCTCTGACAATCTGCCCCTTAGCTATACCACCAACGGCTGGATTGCAGCTCATCTGCGCAATCTTGTTCATGTCCATGGTTATCAGGCAGGTCTTGGAACCCATCTGAGCGGCAGCGGCAGCGGCCTCACAGCCCGCGTGTCCCGCGCCAATAACAATCACATCATACTTGAAATCCATACAAACTCCAAAGTTACTGCAAATTATTGGAACAAAATAGGGCTGTTTCTCTTTGTTTTGAAACACCGCCGAGTATCTGGTTTTAGGACGCAACGTTCCGGTCTACTACGCACTCCCTCCAAGGCCTAAACATCGATCGCCTCCGTCTTAGTCCCCTTTGGGGCCTAACCGTCGTTGAACGCCACGATGTTCTTAACGTCCTTTCCGGGGCGCTCCGCTTACGCCCTGCACTGATGGTCCTAAAACCGGATATTCGGCTCCCTGCAACTGGGAAGTTGCTACAAAGAGAAGCAGTCCTATTTTGTTCCTTTGGTGTTGTGCAATTGTTGTATATTTGTAAAAAAATGAGGGTTTATGGATGTCGTAATCAAGAGAGCCGGGCAGTCGGACCTGCAGGTTATTCATAATATGGCTGAGGTCGTGTTTCGTGAAACGTATAAGACCATACTGTCTCCGGATCAGATGGAGTATATGATGGATTGGATGTATTCCTTGGCTAATCTGGAGAAACAGGTGTCTCAAGGACATACGTATTACATTGCGTGGGTAGGGCAGGAGCCTCAGGGGTACTTGTCGGTCAGAAAGGATTGTGTGGAACCGGATGGGACGGAGGTGTGGCATCTGGAAAAGATTTACGTTATGCCTTCGGTGCAAGGAACAGGGTTGGGGGGTAAACTTCTGGATACAGCAAAGCAGCATGTCCGTGACAATAAATCAACTCAAATAGCCAGAATAGAGCTGAATGTTAACAGGAACAACCCTGCCGTAGGATTCTACAAGCATCAGGGCTTGAAAATCCTGCGGCAGGGTGATTTTCCTATCGGCAACGGCTATTACATGAACGATTACATCATGGGGCTGGACATATAGCGCCCGGAATAATGTAACCGATTCTTATTCCAGGATACTGGGGTCAGGGCCATATTTGTTGGGCCCTTCGGTTCCGGGCTGTGCGCACCAGACTATCATGATCACAAAGGATATGATCCAGAATAAAAACAACAGAGACTGAATTCCGGCTGTACTTGCAATCAAACGTTTGTCATTAGCCTTTTTGGTTGGGGATTCTTGAACATCCAACACTAATTTCCCGTTCTTGTCATATTTTTGTACATAGATGACGTCAACTTTAGGTTCCATCACTATATCTCCGTCTTTGTCATAGGAGTATGTCTCTATGACGTTGGGGTCTTTTATGGAATCCCACAGGACATTGCCGTTTTCGGCAATGTATTCATCGGGAACATCTATTATTCTCCATCCGTTGTCCTGCGTCTGGGAAACCTGAGTTGTGCCTGTTGTGGTGAAAAACAGTACCGACAAGAGGTTCATTACAGCCATTATGGCAAGCGGAGCGACGGTTATAAGTATCAGGGCACCGTTACGCTCGGTGTCATGAAGCCTGCGTACAGTGAGAGACAGGGTGGGAAGTAACAGTATAAAGAGTATAACAGCCAGTATTCCTGAACTGATCATTTGTGGCAGAAAAAGATTCATATTGGATTTTTTACGGTTTAACATTAGGGTTGGTTTCAATAGATTGAACGTAATATATGGAGAATGAAAGGTCCAAATATTACTACCACACTCAATATGATTGCGTAGAACAGGATGAAATACCAGAATTCCGATCTCGATGCGCGGCCGGAGAACCTGAAGCAGTTCCTGAAGCCCAACTTGATGGCCTGGCCGAATGTGATTTTTTTTGTTTCCATAACTTTTGAGTTTAATTGGTTTTGCTGCAAAAGTATGGCGGTATCTTTGCCCTCAGAATTATGTTGCGCAACATTATCGTCACATTTTTCTGTTGCGTTTTTTGTTGCGCCCGCAACATCCTGCTCCGGGAACAGCAGTTCTGCCCACGGCAGGGAAAGCTTCTCCTTTACGCGGATCTTGCGCATGCGCAGGCTGTCCTTTGAAATGGATATGCAGTCGGCTATCACAACCGGACTCAGTCCTGCAGCCACAAGCGCACAGTATATTAGGTCTGATTCCGACAACGACGGAGACTCTGTCTTAAGCTGCAGAAACATCGGTGAAAACGCCTTTTCTATGCTACGTGTTATAGCCATCCGCTCATCAAAAGAGAGACGGCTGTCACGGCTGCGGTAATATACAAGGGTGTTGGCCTCGGGTGTGTTGCGGAATTCCGAAAGGCAGGAATTCAGGACATCGGTTCTGGGATCCATAATCTGTATTGTTTTCAGCAAAAGTAATGCTTATTTGCCATCAACACCTCCGTGTTGCGCAACAAAACCGCAACAAAACACAATCATAAAGACAGTTCATCGGAGTTGATGCCTGCCTTTTTGTGTCTCTTGCGGTCATAAGCTTTCTTGGATTTGAATACAGCCGGGCGCATTGAGACCTGCTTTCCGTGAGCCTGGATCTCCTCATCGCGGCTAGCTTTCCTATTGGCTTTCACATAGTCTGCCAGTGTCCCGATTTGTTTCTTCCTGTTCTTCATAGTTACAATTGTTTAGTTCCTGTTATTATGCAAAAGTAGTGAATAGTTTCCTAACTTTGCGGTGATAATTGTCTGCATGTTATGAATAAGCATTTCCTGGTCCTTTTGGCAACATTGCCCGTGTTATCCGCCTGCAAGAGTAATGGTGGCGGTGTGGTGGATAATGGTGCCGAAACCATATTGTACGATGAAAACAATGCGGAAACATTGCAACTGAAGGATGTGGTTGAACTGACCAAAGTGATTGGGCTGGAAGACAGCGGTCCCAACAGCCTGGTTGGTTCTATAGATGAACTGTTGTGTGTAAACGGTGTTTTTGTGGTTGTTGACAAGTATCAGAACAAGACAATACAGACTTTTGACAGTAACGGAAAGTTCATAAGCAAGATATCTGCATTGGGTAACGGACCTCATGAGTATATTTACTTGAGGGATGTTTGCATAACACCCAAAGGAAACATCGGCATTGTGGATACCCAGAAACGAAGGATACTGGAGTTTACCGTTGACGGCAGATATGTTTCGGCTATTCCCCTTTCCTGTATGCCTGCTTATGTTGAATTCCTGAATAATGACACTCTGGTGCTTAATGTTTCATGCAACACTAACAATGAGGATAAACACATAAATGAATCGGAGATTATCATTACAGACCGAAACATGAACAGCATAGGATATTTTGGTGAGGATATGCTTTACAAGACAAAAAATAGCAATTACGCTATATTAGGACAACTGGTTTATAAGTATGGCAGTTCACTCTATTGTATGTTGCATGAGGATAACGTGATTTATCAGGTTACAGGTAATACAATGAAACCAAAATATAATCTTAAGATGCTTCCGGAAGACCTGTTGCCGTTGTGGGATGAAAAAGCCCATCAAAGGGATGATTTCTTGCAATGGTATGTCAAGCAGCCTAACTTTTTGCGTTTTATGGAGTTTGAGGACTATACACTGTTGAATTATAGAAGAGAAATTAATCCGATACCCTTGTTGCTGTATGACCATAAGAAAAAACAGGTCTTTGAATTGGAAGTATCTGACGATGAGCCTTTGTTGTCCTATTATTTCAGTTTAAACGCAGTAATGGACGACGGGCACAGCATAGTGACCTGGAATTCGGCTAGTATGGTGAAATACCGTGAAGAACATGGTCCGGAAATAGATAATGAGTTGTTAAAGGAGGCCTGTAAAGGTCTGACTGAAGAATCGAATCCATTATTGTTCGTCTTCACGTTCAAGTAAACACATTGGGGACGGTTCTGCTTGTGATGTTTTTATCACAATGAGAAGCGTCCCCAATGTGTTGAATATGATTTGTTGAGCTGATTATTTCTTTTTCTTCTTGCCTTTAGCGGGCTGAGGATTCTGTTCATCCTTTGCTGCCTGCAGGAGTTTCTGGAATTCAGGAACTGTGTGCAGATGAGCCAATGTGGCCGAGGCCCACAAGCGGGCATCCTGAACATCGCTGGGGTAGTTGTAACCGGCTATCACGCGGCTGCGGCCGTACTCGAATCCGCGGGCCAGGATGTCGTTGGCTGCTTCACGCGGTCCTATTTCAACCAGCAGCAGAGCGAGTCCCCAACCTATCTCTGAATGTGTGGAAGGATAACTGGTTGTCTCCTTTAAGGTATCCTCATCTTCACTGATCAATGTTTTGTTTCGTCTGGGATTAAGCCTTACGTACGGGCGCTCGCGGAACGTGGTGCTGCCCAATTCACCGGCGGTCTTGATAAGGTTCTCCCTTGTGTAATCCATAAGTGCTGCAATAGCGGGATTTGACTGGCGGCTTATTTCAAATGCGGGGGTGCTGAATGTCTTCATCATGGCGTCCACGCTGTTGTCGGCATCGGCCTTAGCTTGCTCTCCGCGCTCGGTTTCCCTTTCAGGTATAGTCTCGTAGTACTTTATGACATCACCATAGAAACGATGGCTCTCTTCTGTTATCGGGCCGTCAAAAACCTTGGTTCCATCGGGAAATCCTTCTGTCTGGCTTACGTTCTTTATGCCCTTTATCTTGCAGTACTCCTTACGGGCTGCTTCAAGATCTTTCTGGAAGTACTCACTTGCATGCATGACAGCCACCGCGGTGCTGCCGCACAGGTAACCTGCGTCAACGTCACTCTGATAGTGGGCGCCTACTATCACACGGCTTTCACCATACTGGAATCCTGTGTGCAGAAGGGTATCCTGCAGTTCAGGAACCATCTCAGCCAGTACAAGTGCGGTTGACCATCCCAGAGATGTGTGACCTGAAGGATATGAGCCGTTGAAACGTAGCTCACGCTCATTGTCAAAGCGTCCCCAGGTGTGCTCGTTGTACTGTGCAAACGGACGGGTACGCATATACTTGCGCTTTGCGTTGTGTGTGCTCTCGTTCTCGGTCCAAAGAACGTTATACAGCAGCCTGTAAATGGCAGGAGTCTTTTCCTTGCTTATCTCAAAACCCAGAGTTTCCTGATGTATCCTTATCATTCCGTTGATACCCCATTGGGAATCATCGTTGGCTTGTTGGCCGCGTTGGGTTGGACGTACGGTCTTGCCCCATTGCCACTGGGCAAAGTCATCGGCGTATTGCGGGCTGAGCATATCGGGTGGTGGCGGCAGGTAGATGCCGGCATCGGGCATATCCTTCAAAAATACATAGACTGTGTCTTTTTCTGTCTGGGCGTAACCGACACCGGTAAACAGTGCGGCTACAAGTGTAACACAAAGGCTTTTTGTAGATTTCATATCTGATGAAATAATGGTTATTGCATGTTGCGGAGTCTCACGTCAATGCCCGGCAGAAGTGAGGGCAGCTCTTTAAGGTCTGTCTGGCTGAAATGATATGGTATTAGAACCTTGGGCTTTATCATGTTTGCAGCCTTGACACATTGTTCCACAGTCATGGTGTAGGGCTGGTTCACGGGCAGGAACGCTACATCAATGTTCTTTATGTCGGCCATCTCGGGAACATCCTCTGTATCACCGGCTACATAAAGCCTGAACCCACCGGGAAATGTGAGCACATAGCCGTTTCCATTGTTTTTGGGATGAAACTGCTCGCGTCCGGGTGTTGTGTTGTATGCCGGAACAACATCAAGCTTGATTCCCTGGGGTAAATCGGCCTTTTCATAATTGGCTATACTCTTGCCCATACCTATCTGTCCCTGTGACTTTGCATTAAGCAGAAGTATGGTTTTGTCCGATGAAAGCGCGGTTATAGCGTTCTTGTCCAGATGGTCGCCATGCTCGTGTGTTACCAGTACTGCATCGGCCTTTGGGAATTCGACGGCATAGTCTGTGTTTTTTCCGTAGCCGCTTACCGGGTCAAAATGAATGAAGGCTCCTTTATAGAAAACCGCCAGAGTGCCGTGTTTAATCAGGGTCAGAACCACAGGGTCGCTGCCGTCCATGAAACACTCAACTTCATATGTGTTGACCGGTTTATTTGCCTGGGTCCAACTCTGATACCCTTCTTTCAGGTTGACTACCTTATAGCCCGCATCTGACAGAGCCTGGGCAGCTGCGGCGCTACGCCTGCCACTACGGCAATAAACGGCAAGTTTGATGGATTTGTCAATTTTTTGACTGATTTCATCAATGAATCCCTCTTTTTGCCAGTCAATATTAATTGCGTTTAAAAGATGTCCTTCATCGTACTCCTGGGGTGTACGGACATCAATTACGCAGGTACTTGCAGACAGGATTGCCTCCTGGAACTCATCGGGATCCAAATCGGCCCAATTACTGCAGTTGCATGAAGTAAAACCAAGCAGAGACAAGCACATAGATAAGGTTAGTTTTAGTTTGTTCATAACGGAAACGTTTTTATTGGGTGTAAAGATAAGCAAAGATTATCAAATCACTAATAATGCCGAATAATGTGTTGTATAGTTATAGGTTTAATACACATTTCTAAGTATATTTGCAGTTCATTAGGCACGCGAGAACTATAATTCAATAACAAACTTAAAGATTTTATGTGGTTAATTGATTCATCAATCGGACGTAAGGTGGTGATGAGCGTGACCGGTGGCGCTCTCATCCTGTTCCTGACATTCCACATGGCAATGAACTGCGTAGCCCTGATTTCGGGCGAAGCCTACAATGCCGTGTGCGAGTTCCTGGGAGCAAACTGGTATGCACTGGTAGGTACGGGTGGACTGGCTTTTCTGGTGGTGGTTCACTTTGTTTACGCTTTCTGGCTTACAATCCAGAACCGTAAGGCACGCGGCAGTGAGAGATACGCCGTAACCGAGAGGCCCAAGACTGTGGAGTGGGCTTCTCAGAACATGCTGGTTCTGGGTATCATCGTGGCTTTGGGCCTCTGCCTGCACCTGGCCAACTACTGGTCAAGGATGCAGCTGCAGGAGATAATCCACGGTTCAAACTTTGTTCCCGGACAGGCAGGTGCAGCCGATGGCGCAGCTGTCATTGAGTACACATTCTCACAGTGGTACTTTGTTGTGCTGTACATAGTTTGGCTGGTCGCTCTGTGGTTCCATCTGTCACACGGATTCTGGAGCGCTCTCCAGACTCTGGGTTGGAACGGCAAGACCTGGCAGTGCCGCTGGCAGGTGATAGGCAATATCTATGTAACCCTGCTTGTTCTGGGTTTCGTGGCTGTTGTACTTGTGTTCTTCTTCAAGAGCCTTTGTTAAATCTTAAATGCACACGATTATGGCTACTATAGATTCAAAAATTCCCGAAGGCCCGTTGGCAGAAAAATGGTCCAACTATAAGGCTCATCAGAAACTCGTCAACCCCGCTAACAAGCGCAAGCTTGACATCATAGTTGTAGGTTCAGGTCTTGCAGGCGCATCAGCCGCCGCAACACTTGGTGACCTTGGTTTCAAGGTAAAGTGCTTCTGCATCCAGGATTCACCCCGTCGTGCCCACTCTATCGCAGCTCAGGGTGGTATAAACGCCGCCAAGAACTACCAGAACGACGGTGACTCAGTATATCGTCTTTTCTACGATACCATCAAGGGCGGTGACTACCGTTCACGTGAAGCTAACGTATATCGTCTGGCTGAGGTATCAAACAATATCATTGACCAGTGCGTAGCACAGGGAGTTCCCTTTGCACGTGAGTATGGTGGCACACTTGCCAACCGTTCATTCGGTGGTGCTCAGGTATCACGTACATTCTATGCCCGCGGTCAAACCGGTCAGCAGCTGCTTCTGGGTGCTTACTCTGCATTGAGCTATCAGGTACATCAGGGTAACGTTGAGCTGTTTACCCGTTGCGAGATGCTTGATCTGGTTATGATCAAGGATGAGGAAGGTAAGGAGCGTGCCCGCGGTATCATCTACCGTGACCTGGTTACCGGTGAAATCAAGCGTTGTTCAGCCCACGCCGTAGTTATCGGCACCGGCGGTTACGGAAACACCTATTTTCTGTCAACCAACGCTATGGGCAGTAACGGTTCGGCCGCCATGCAGTGCTACCGCAAGGGTGCATGGTTCGCCAACCCCGCATTTGCTCAGATCCACCCCACCTGTATCCCCGTACATGGTGACAAGCAGTCCAAGCTGACTCTTATGTCAGAGTCTCTGCGTAATGACGGTCGTATCTGGGTTCCCAAGAAACTTGAGGATGCCAAGAAACTCCAGAAGGGTGAACTCAACCCCAACGATATACCCGATGAGGACCGCGACTTCTATCTGGAGCGCCGCTATCCCGCATTCGGTAACCTGGTTCCCCGTGACGTTGCTTCACGTGCAGCCAAGGAGCGTTGCGACAAGGGCTACGGTGTAAACAACACCGGTCTGGCCGTATTCCTGGATTTCAAGTACGCTATCCAGCGTCTGGGCAAGCAGGCCGTTGC
>CADCBO010000023.1 GCA_902799685.1 uncultured Bacteroidales bacterium | reverse complement strand
GCTGGTTAACGACGACAATCCGGTGGTGAGAGACGGTGTGGTCTATGGTTCGCCCTGGAGCCCCATAACGCCGTGCTACAGGAATGTCAGTTACCCCATCGGTGGCATGGTTAGGCTGAGCCAGGCCCCTTATAACAAGATACATCGCATTAGTGGTATCGAGGCATACCTGAATCTGTATTGTAGTGACATGGGCAGGATTGGGGACGGCTCTATCGCCAAGAATATTGACGAGTGCCTGCACCAGACAAAGGACAAGTTGGCACAGACCATACCGATGTGGCATCTGGAGTGCCTGCCCGACGAGGCGGTAGCGAGGATGTGCCATGATACCATTACACGATGACAGACAACGAGATCATAGAGGAAGCTATCTGAATCACACTGGAAATGAATTATGTAAATTGGCTGTGGCGGAACTCATGCGGCATCCGCTGGAACACAGTGGTTCAAATCGTGGCTGGCATCGGGCGGGTGGCGCTCGGGCTGCTGATGGTATGGCTCAGCAAGCAGTTCATCGACGTGACCATCCGCGAAAAATCATCTGACGATGTGCTACTGATGGTTTGTTGGCTGGTCATGACCGTCGTAGGCGGGGTGATACTGAGGCAGGTGGGCTACTGGCTGAAAACTTCTGCAAGTGTCAGACAGACAAACGCCCTGCGGTTGCGTATCTTCAGCAACCTGTTCCGTCAGCAACTCTATGACGGTCAGGAACTACACTCGGGCGATGTCACCTCGCGACTGACAAAGGACATTGAGCAGGTGAGCACTGTCTGTACCGACACCTTGCCGCAGATGACGATTACGATGATACAGCTCTGCGGTTCCTTCCTGCTGATGCGGTGGTTCGACGCACGGCTGGCGTGGTCACTGCTGTTGCTGACACCCCTTGCCATCGTCTTCGGCAAACTCATTTCCAAACGTCTGAGGCAGATGACGCTCGACATCCGGCAGGACGAGAGCCGCATCCAGATGCAGGTGCAGGAGGGTATGGAGCATAATGCCGTGTTGCGTTCGCTGGGAGCAGAGCTATGGGTGACCGAGCGTCTGGACTCCATGCAGCAGCGGCTTCGTGGCAATGTGATGCGACGTTTGAGGTTTACTGTCATCACACGGCTTATCATGGGCCTCGTGTTCAGTCTCGGCTACCTTTTGGCTTTCGTATGGGGAGGCATCGGCCTGCGCAACGGTACCATCACCTTCGGTGTGATGACCTCGTTCCTGCAACTGGTAGGCATGATCCAGGGCCCCATTCTGCAACTGTTGAACATGGTGCCAGACGTGATACATGCTACGGCCAGCATCGACAGATTGGAGGAGATGGACACAACAGCACTGGCATCTTCTCACCCGCTCATCGCCAGAGGGTGTGGCATCCGTTTTCATGATGTCTCTTTCCATTATGCCACAGGCGACAGGGAGATACTTTCACACTATACGCATGACTTCAATGCTGGTTCTAAGACTGCCATCATGGGTGAGACAGGTGTTGGCAAGACCACGTTGTTCCGATTGATACTCGGCTTCATCGAGCCGACAAGCGGACAGATAGAAGTAGGCGGTGAACTGTGTTTCGTGCCTCAAGGCAACACCTTGATGAGCGGCACCATCCGCTATAACCTGCAACTGGCAAAACCCGATGCCACCGAAGACGAACTGCGGGAGGCACTGCATATCGCCTGCGCTGATTTCGTCTTCGAACTGCCCGAGGGCATTGATACGGAACTTGGTGAGCGCGGCAGCGGACTGAGCGAAGGACAGGCTCAACGTATCGCCATCGCCCGTGGACTGCTCCACGGTGGCGACATCCTTCTGCTTGACGAGATCAGCAGTTCCCTCGACGAAGAGACTGAGCGCGAACTTTACCGACGTCTCTTCATCGCCTCCCCCGAAAAGACCATGCTTTTCATCACCCACCGCGCCACCATCACTGAACTTTGCGATGAGGTGATAAAAATGTGAAGTCAGTAGATACTCTCCATGTCTTATACGTCCAGTTTGTTCATGATTGCAGAAAACATGGCAGAGACGGCCACCAAGACCGTCCCTGCATCATTAATAAAGTTCAGACCCACTAGTCATCATCCCCCTCAATCTCCTCCATATAAACCACCAGATCCAAATCCTCATAAACGTCAATGTCCCTGTGGTCACCGTCAAAGTGGTGATCATCACTCCAGCCCACAATCTTCCAGCCTGCAGCCGGAGTAACATCCAGCTCCACGCTGTCCTCATAGTGGGCTGCCTCCACGCATCCCGTTACAGTACCAGCCTCCTCAGGCTCGCACACCGCCCGGATATGGTAGGTCGCATCACTCTCCAGTATGGCCTCAAAGTACCTGGGTGTGTACCGGGTAATGTAGAACCTACGTACCAAGTCGGTTTCATTGTCATCATCATCCCAGTGAACCATATGGAATCCCTCATTTGGAGTAACAGATATCTCCACAAGCTCACCAAGATGGTAAGTTCCGCTGCCGGTAGTCTCGCCATAGTAGGAGTCAACTGATATCTGCTTGGTGTCTGTCTTGTGGTGGAACTCTGCTATGATATCATAGTCGCGGTTGGCCACAAGAGTCCTCGGGTTGGCCGTGTTGCCATCACTCCAGCGCACAAACTCGTAGTTCTCGTTTGCCGGTACTGCAGTAATAACAACCTCTTCACCACGGTCAAACGTACCGCAGTCAACATCACTCTCAATGGAACCAAAGCTGTACACATTCGGATTCCAGTACAGGTCATAGCTGTTCCTGATGGCCACAAATACTGCAGTGAGTGAAACATCGCTGTTCATCACCACATCACGCTCCGGATTGTGGTTATCCGGCTGGTCCTCCCAGTGGTCAAACTCCCAGCCATTAGAAGGCTCGGCCACCAGGTGCGCAGTCTCGCCCGGACGGTACATACCACGTCCGTTAACCTGGCCACGGTATGTGGGGCTTACATTAGCAGTCAGCCTGTAATGCTGGTCATAAACAAACACCGGCTGCAGCTGATAGTCGCGGTCCATAATAAGGTTACGCGGATTCAGTGTATTGCCATCACTCCAGCGCTGGAACGTGTAGTTCTGTGTAGGAGTAGCAATAATGCTAACAGTGCTGCCCTCATTGAATTCCTCAACTCCGTAGCGGTTCACAGTTCCCATGGTAGGATCCGGGTTAGACATATCAAGTCTGTACCTCACCGGCTCCGTAGCAGAGTAGAACGCATTGATCAGCTGCTCGCCGCTCTTCTCTCCAGTCAAAGGATTCACGTAGAAGTAACGCAAGAACACCTTGGGCTTACCCGCAATAGGCATTCCAAACTTGGCAGCATACTGCTGCAGCAAATTCACCGCACCAACTCCAGGAGTAAACGGCTCACAAAAAGTAGAACCGCGGCCCACGCCCGTAACCGTGCCCACGGTCTGAGGCCCCGTGGCCATAATCACCAGCTTCAGTCCTGCAGCTCCCTCCGGAACGCTGCCCAGACGGAACATAAAGCTGCCGTCACTGATAGCCGCCGCAGCCACAGCCGGCTGCTCAATACCCGTCAGAGTAGGAGGCAAGCTAAGCGGCTGTCCGCCGCAGCGCACCACCCAGAAATTCAATCTCAAATACAAATTAGAGCCCGTAAGCTGAGCCCTCTGCCCCAAAACCCTGCGCCCAGACTGCGTCTTGGCCGCTTGGTTCCAGGCCTGGATCTGCTCAGCACTCAAGTTCTTCCAGCTCTGCGTCAGCAGCCGGAAGATGGACTTGATTACAGACTGGTCCGCGGTACGCTTCTTGGTACCGTGCCCCCGGGTGCGAATAAAAATCGCACCCTTGTTACTCGATGCCGTCACGCCCTTAGCGCTTCCGGACATCCTGTCAAATGCAAGCGCTTCCGGACATCCTGTCAAATGCAATAGAAGGTTTGTATCTCATAATAGTACGTATTAATAGTGAAACAAAAATCCCCGGCAGGGACTCATCTCTGCCGAGGACTTTCCCCTAAAGGGTTAATGTGGTTTGCCCGGTGGGCTTAATCACCGTTACCCTCATCAAAAGGATCGTTGGTTGCGCCCAGCTCCACCTCGCGGAGGATATCGGCAGACTTCTCACCAGTCACCGCGTTGACAAAGAAGTAGCGGAGGAATATCTTGGTGCGTCCTGCACTGGGAGCTCCGTACTTGTTGTCATAAGCAGCCTTGATGTCCATGGCACCGGCCACCACGCTGAAGGGATCAGCAAAGGCACTTGCCTTGTCAAAGGCATTGCTAACACCACGGCTGGTAGGAGCACTTGCCTCAATAACCAGGCGCAGATTAGCCACATTCTCCGGAATGCTGATAAGTCCAAACTTGAACTCCTGCTCAGTCAGCTGAACAGTGCAGGCAGCCGGAGCATCCACGCCCACCAGGGCAGGAGGATTAGCCACAGCGTTACCGCCGCAGCGGATAATCCAGAAGTTCAGCCTCTGGTAAAGGTTCAGACCGGATATCTTGGCAGCATTACCCAGAATAGAGCGGCCAGCCTGACTCTGAGCCAGGTTGTTCCAGGCACTGATCTGAGCAGTGGTCAGGTTCTTCCAGCTCTGGGAGAGCTGCTTAAAGATACCCTTAACGGTTGATTGACTAGCGGTGCTGGTCTTCTTGCCATAACCGCGGTTACGGAGATACTTACGGCCCTTGGCCTTTGCTGCGGTCACGCCCTTGGCGCTACCACTCATCTCCTCAAATGCAATAGAAGGTGCATACTTCATAGTTTTGTTAGATTTAAAAAGTTAATACTGTGTTTTGTTTGGTATGTTGAAGCTTCTTATACCCTTATTTATTACGCAGGTGTATGTAATTTTCAATTCTCAATTCTCAATTTCTACAGGTCTCGCGTACAAATCCTACTATCCGTTCGCGTGGCCCCAGCGAGACCTGTAGCAACGCTCATCCAAGCCGTCTCAACAAAGTACTTAAGTCCAGGAGTAGGCTTCACCGTAAGCCTATCAGTATAGACCTTGGTAACATCCGCAAAGTTCCGCTCCGGAATAAACCCCGCATCCACCAGCACCGGCAGCCCGCCGCCGTAAGTCTTACCGGCACTGGCCGCCGCACTCATCCGCACCGCCAGCCTAAAACCCGCACCCGGATTCACCAAACGTGAGAACTGAATCAATCCAGGAGTAACAATCAAATTCCCGTAATCCACATCAGGAATCACCGGAATCAGAGTAGGGGGCATCGTCAACATCTCCAGACCCAGCAGCGCCCTGTTACAGTTCAGAGTAACGTAGGCATTAACCGCAGCACTCTTAGTCCGCATGCCGCTCCCAAAGGCATAGGCTGCAGCAAACGCAGCCCACGCCTCAGCCTGCTCCACAGTTAACCGGGTATAACTTCTGCCCACACGGGCAAACAGAGCGCGACTGTTCTTCTGATTGGGAGTAACACGTCCCGATTGGTGGCAATGTCCGGAAAGAATAGTTCCGAATCTAGTGCTGCGGGCTGTGACCGCACCCGCGCTACCGGACATCGCCCCAAACGGAACAGAAGAGAGTGTTTTCATGGTATCAGAATGTATCTAGTATCAAAAATGACCAATACAAAAATATACACTAAAAATGCCTTTTGCAACTATTCAGAGCCCTTTTTTACACACAAAACCGCCACTTGTGCAACTTTATTCCCTATTGGTCTTTAATTAGTTTTTATTGGTCCATACACATCGTAAATTTGCACTCTGATATTTGATTGAAATTTATGGACTCCGCATACCGAATCACCCCCGAACGCATCAGTTCCCTCCAATCCGGCCAGATCTTCGTCTTCGGCTCCAACCATTTTGGACATCATGCAGGTGGTGCCGCCCGTTTCGCCCTGGATCATTTCGGAGCAGAGTGGGGTAACGGTGAAGGCCTCCAAGGCCAAAGCTACGCCATCCCCACCATGGAAGGTCTCCCCAGCACCCGCGCCGCCGTAGACCGCTTCATCGCCTTCGCCCGTCAGCACCAAGAATACACCTTCCTCGTAACCCCCATAGGCTGCGGCATAGCCGGCTACACGGCCGATGAAATCGCCCCCTTCTTTGCCGATGCCAAAGACCTCCCCAACGTCTATCTGCCCGAATCCTTCCTCAAAGTCCTCCTCCGCAAATAACAGATTATCAAAAAATACCTATATTTGAAAACACAAACAATCATACACAATGTCTGTTCTAATTGTCATAGGCGCCATTATATGGATTTGTGGCGAGATATTTGGCTACTTTAGGAAAGGAAAGTAATATCTTTGTAAAAAAAAAGGACCTTATGAGAAAGTATCTATTAGTGCTTGCTTTGATCGCATCAATACCGGTGTCAGTCTTCTCACAAGTAAGCTTAAGAGAATTATATAGTTGCGATTTTAGTAAAACGTTGAGGGTTGATGTAGGATCAAAAGATTCAACCCTCTTGGCGGGTTTTGAGAAAATCTGGATTCATTTTTTCGCAGGTACAGATGAGACCTATGTGTCTATTTATAACAGTGATGACTTTGTATTCAAAGTAGATTGGTCTTCGTTTTTTTATTATGTAAATGGACAACAAACATATCTTGTGCCGACTGATGAATCAATTCGGAAGGATCCATTACGAATAATATATAAGAATGATTCAGATGCTCAGTTATTAAGAACTAGTCCAGCTAGCAAAGGCTATGACGCAAAGGCAATAAAGAAACAATATAAAAAGACCAAGCAACCAGTACCAATTCATTTTAGGTACTCCTTCTTTATCCTTTATAATGATACAAAAATCTTAGTACAGGGATGGGCTGATAGCGAATATATAGGTCGTTAAGATATGCATTGACAACATTGTTACCAGGAACCATACAAAAGAAAAAAATGAGAAAGTATATAATATCCCTACTCATCGCAGTATTCTGTTTAAGTACAGCGGTTGCGCAAGATAAGATCCTGCACAAGACCTTAGATGAACTAACCAAGGAACTTGGCAAACCGGTAAGTGAAGAAACGACCTGGGGTGGAGGCATTGCAGTTTTCAAGGTAAGCGATAGCCTATACTATTCCTGCTATTTCATGTATCCGGATAGCAAGTGTCACCAATATGTGGTAAGCGATAAACAATTCACTTCATTAGAACTACCATTTCTTGGAAGCAGCTATGTCGAACAAGAAAGACAGGAAGCCGAACAGGCAAATGGACTTCTAGCTGATGCCTTTGGTCGTAACACTGCCTCTCAGGGTGGTTATGGTACCTGGGATTTGGGCGGCCGTGATATGGTAGGTGAAATGCCAAGACCATCATATAAAGGTATTCAGGACGAAGGTCGTGTGGTAGTTACCATTACAGTTAACCCCAAGGGAGAAGTTGTAGAGACTCACATAAATAACCGTACCAATACAACTAGTAAACAACTCCGTAGTGCTGCAGAAGAGGCTGCACGTAAAACGAAGTTCAATGCAATAAGTGGTAAAGAAAACCAAACCGGTACAATAACATATTACTTCAAGCTCAAATAAAGTAATACTCGTTACCGCCTCATAAGGACGTATTTCTTATACCACTTCATCTTCTCAGGTGTATCGCGTGGATCATACTCACTGATAATACAGCCGGTGTAAATATCCGTGGCCATCTCCTCAATAACATCCATAATCTCCAGCTTATCGGTATAGAAATCCGGAATCCTGCTGCGTCCCAGCAGGCAACCCATAATATTGCCGCATATGGCACCTGTAGAGTCGCTGTCACCACTATGGTTCACAGCGCTGACTACAGCATCCTCAAAGCTGTCAGCGTGCTTAATGGCACTGTATACCGCTATGGCTAATGCCTCATGGCCGGTCCAACCCTCGCCAATTTGGGCAATGGCCTTCACATCCACAGTGTCGGTGTGGGCCAAATCAATGGCCTGCATCACTATGTCCTGCATCCGTTTTACATGCTTTGGCCACAACTCGCCGTAAGTCTTATGATTGTCTGGTTCAGAATCAATCTCAGGTAGAACATCTATGGCCTGTTTGGCAGCGTGGGCCAGTCTGTCACAGCCCACAACCTCACCGTCCATAATGTCCATAATCAGATGGTTCAGCACGGCCGATGGCAAGAATCCCAGCGGATGCTTATGCGTTAATCTGGACGCCTCGGCAGCCATCATGTCAATATACTGCTTGTCTCCGTCGGCATACTGGTGGATAGAGCAGAGTAGGGCAATAGGAGCGGTTCTCATCACTCCGCCGCATCCACAGCTGTCATTCTTCACCCCATCATGGTTTTTCAGGGCTTCAATGGCCATGATGCAAGTATTGCCGGGCGCACGTCTTGAGTATAGTTCCGGAACATCCATCAGCCAAGTGTGGCATCTATCAGACATCTCATCACCTTTAGGCCGTTCCGTAAGCGTCTGAGTCATCAGCCAGTCTATATACGTACATTCGCAATACGTATCAGGCCTGCCCATAATTCCGCGCATATAACCGCGAGTCATTCCCAGCAGAAGTCCTGCAGCAGTAAACAGCGTCATCTGGGTGTCATCAGATATAAGAGCCTTTCCATTCCTGGCCAGTTTGTATCTGGTAATGCCTCTTTCACCGTATTCGTTCAATATGTCGTTCCAATTCCGGAACTCCACAGGGTAGCCCAGGGCGTCGCCTACAGCACCGCCCACCATGCAGCCTAATACACGGTCTTTCAGTTTATCTGATTGTTCGGAACGATCACTCATAAATCCACTATTGTATAGTCACATCAAAAGGGAATTGTCATAATTACCAATCTGACAATCCGTATTCAAAATCTTCGTCAACTTTGCTCCTATTTGATGATTCCCGTTTATTCAGCTTGATTGCTACATTAATGGGATCATCATGATTGCCCGGGGAAAGCAACCCCGCTTTTTTATTTTTATCAATAGAATCTAAGATAGAATTTAAAGTACCTTGACTCACTTGAATTTTAGATTTAGGCCTTCCAATAGATTCAACCAGCTGCTCATGATAATACAGTTCCAATGAAACATTGTTGATCATGCAACAGATGGTAAAGTCAAGAGCTGGTGTTAGCACAGTCTTCCTTCGCTCTAATAGAGCTATCAACTTATTAATTGAAGCTATGGAAGTTAACGGTCTTATATCATTGATTTCAGAACTAAGTGGTCTCATTGTAATACCCAATCTGCTTAAATACGTCTTTGTTCTTTATCTCGCTGTTGTCGTTCCTGTCTAATTCGGTCCTCTTCCTCATTAAACTCTTGGAAGTCAAAATCCTGAAAATCATCCCAATCTAACATAGTAGTCCTTATTTCTTTAAACACAAACGTATAAAAAAAACACGTATATCCCAATAATCTGTATATCTTTGTCCCAGCATCAAGAGCAGGAGCCCCTTGGGGCCCACCGCACCAACCGAGCAACTTAGGATGCCACGGTGGTCAAGGTACGATGTGGTAGTTTAATTATTAACTTCAAAATGATCCTAATTATGAGCAAAAACAAGTTCTATCAAGAGTACGCTGCACGCTTCGCTGCAGCAACCAATCAGAGTTTAGTAGAGTCGTTTAATAAGGAGGTCGGTGTTACCGGCTGGACCTCAATGCGTGCCAGCTTTGTTGCAGCGCTCATCGATGAGTTCCGGAACAGGGGCATTGACATATCGGCTGTGAATGACAGCCGTAGTACAGATTTCAATCATCATGTTCGTCTGGATGAGACCGGAAACCGCCTCATCCTGATAGACTGAATCAATAAACCAATTCCCACTACCGGCTGCTCTTGGTGGTGGGTTTTAAATGTCAATACAAGCTTTGAAACTAGTAGGCGTTCCTTCAAGTTTATCCAGTCCACCTTTAAAGATTATCAAACGGGGTGCTTCCTTTATCGTCCTAAAATCATACACCCGGTATAAGTAGTAATGGTCTTGGTATTTTTGGCTTACCTCAAGTTCATTTGCGCTATAGTAAAGCGGTAAATTGCAATTACCTGTAGTGGTTTTTACCTCTATGTATTTCGGTGTAACTCCGTCATCTTCAACAGATAAGATGTCATATCCAATTCCATCACCTTCAGTTATGGAAACATGTTTGACTTTATCCTGGAGCCCAAGTTTTGACAACCGCTCCATCTCATATTTTACCACCCACAATTCTCCTTCAAGTCCCAATTCTCTCTTGAGTTTGTCTTTAGTCTCATAGTCAATTTTGCTCCCTTTATGAGTTTTTGCCTTTTCGGTAACTATCTTCTTATAGTCTTTTATATCGGCAGTTATCACTGAATCTTTTGTAATATCCTTCTTTTTGCTTTTATCACTACTGTCAATATGGATGGTTAAGTACCGGCTAACAGCATAAATAAAATCCTGGGTCAATAAACAGTAATAGAAATCCTCATACCCCTTAGCTTTAAGCCACTCATCATAAACTGATAAGAATAGTGTCTCTTTGAGCAACTCATCCTTAACGGTGTCGCACAACCTTAGGAATTCAAGGTACTTATCAATATGATTCTTGCTTTGTATAGTATAACCTGCGACATCTGAAAACACTTTGAATACTGATGTCTTATAGATATAATACTTTGCAGGATATCTCATAGCAAGATATACAGATATGGCATGTACATCTTGGTATGTATGTAAGTTTGTTCTTCCTTTCCATTTTTCGTATCCAGAATCAGCCATTTCCCACATAATTGCTTCAGTTTCCTCCATATAGGCGTTGATTCTTTCTCTAAGCGGTAGCTCTTCGTTGAAGAGGACATTAACCATCAAGTTCTCCATAGTGTCTGGTCTTTGTTCGGAGAATTCCTTCAACATGCCATACGGGAAATAGTTCGGTGAAACTAAAAGATTTCCAGCCATCTTAAATGAATGGTTCACACGTGTGCTAAAAGGCATTTCTTCGTCGTAGAAGAATTCATCAAAATGTCTAAAGGCGCTCCATTTGTATTCCTCTCGGTCTCTTATGAAAGATTCCCAGTGTTTGATATATGCCCCTATTAATGGCTTTAGTTCCATTGCCTATCTCCTATTGTTATTCTTTTTGGAATCAAATACTATCCTTTTTTTACATAGTAATCACCTTACTAGACTCTTCACCAAACTGTGAAATAACTCGAACCGCAATTTTGCGTCCAGAAACATATGGTATTCTTTCAGATTCAAAGCCATAGAGGGTATCCCACATTTCATCTTCTAATTCCAATCGTAGTGTGTATTCTGCTTTTTTCTTGGTTTTAAGTTTAGAAACAGAATTAAGACCTTTTTTCCAAGCTTCAAACTCTTTCTTGTCTCCACCGCAGAAATGCAAACTCTTAACTATGAACTGTCGGCCGTCATAATTGTCATCAATTTCCCAGTATGCTATATCTTCTACACTTCTGGCTTTTACATCATCCTTAATTGGATCGTAAATATCCAAACCACGTATTTCCACGTGACATTCGTTGGCACTATCTTTAACAAGAGCTATATCGGGTTCTCCAATAGTGATAAATGAACCAGCACCCTTGTCTTTCTTAAGTAGACCATCTTGCATCAGATCATCATGCATTCTAACCTTGGAAACAGTGAACTGTCCTAAATTATAATCCTTATCCTCAATACTATCTTGGAAAGAGAATCCTAACAAAACAAGCCATGATGCACCCTCTTGTAGTCGTGTGTCTCGGAAAGTTCGTACTGCCTCGTTTACTGCACGCTTAGAAACTGAACCAAATTTTGGTCCAATATGAAAGTAAACTAAACGTTCACGTCCATCAGCATCATTATAATAACCTTTCGCGTTCAAGAAGGGATCTGATACCACTTCTACGCCATGGAAAACAGCCTGCTGGGTCTTATCTCCATTACGGATTCCACTGGTTTGCAAATGACTGAAAATACGCTCTTGAAATAAAAGGTTTTCTGATGCTTCATCATTACTATGATTAATATCATCTGGGTTAGTTACGTTAAAACTTTGTAGAGTTTCAACAGTAAAGGGACCACTTACACGAATTTTCTTTTTATTTTCAACTGGCTGATCATAAATAACCTCCTCTTCTGGTTGTTCGTCATTAGCCAATGACTTTAAAGTAATATGTGGTACTCTTTTATATTTAAATCCTTGGCGGATATCATCTCCATGAAGTTCATAATAAGGATAGATTGCTGTCGTTAATCTTTTCTTAGCAAGATTTAGAGCTATCCTACTTGTATCGATAGTAATCCAACGGCGTCCCCATTGCTCTGCAACGTAAGCAGTAGTACCACTGCCACAAGTTGGGTCTAGAACCAAATCACCTGGGTCGGTAGTCATCAAAATGCAGCGTTGTATTGCTTTTGTCGCCGTTTGTACAACATAAACTTTAGGATCAGCACTACTTTGAATGCCCATAATATCATCCCATACATTAGACAAACCCTGTAGTGGAAAATCTTCTATATATCGAATGTATCGAAGTGTATTCCCCGTAGAATATATTCTACCTAAATCCTTTAGCTTATCCATTCCAGTAGGATAATTGGCAGACCAGTGTCGGTCAGATGCGGGATAATAAATTTTTCCATTGTATTCATAAGGTTGGGGTTGACTCGCACGTCCTTGGGATTGGATACTACCAGCCATAAAAATACGGCTTCCTTCCGGGGTGTTTTTATAATCAAGCTTTTGGCCTGTTTCCCGCTCCCATTCACCAATAGCCATTCTTCTCCCGTCTTTTAATTCTATAGAAGAATAATGTGTGTCAGTGGAAACATCGTGTTCCACAAATAGTTTTCGGACCTTCACTGTTTCTACATCCTTGGCATACCAAATAATAAAATCAGCTACATTGCCAATAGTGTCAGAAGAGAATCCGGAAGTTTTTGTGTAAATAATTTGGCTAATGAAGTTTTCACTACCAAATACTTCATCCATAATATTTCTTACAAGATGAACATTTTCGTCAGATATTTGGATAAAACAAGATCCACTTTGTGAAAGCAGTTCGCGTGCTAAAACTAATCTATCCCTGAGGTAGGATAGATATGAATGGATACCTAATTCCCATGTGTCACGAAAGGCTTTAATCATTTCAGGTTCTCCAGAAACGCTATCATCATTATCCTTCACATCTCTACTATTCAGTTTCATCTGCCAGTTGCTTCCATATTTGATGCCATACGGCGGATCAATATAGATACATTGGACTTTTCCAGCCATACTCTCACGTTTGAGCAAAGAATTCATCACGAGCAAACTATCGCCCTGGATAAGGCGATTCTTCCAATCAGCATTATGCTTATAATATTCAGTTACTCTTTCCAGTTCATCCTCAATGATGGTATTGGGAATTTCTGCACCGAACAGGGTAGGCTCCATGGGATTGGCGTCTTCCTTAATACGATACAGACCTTTAATGAGCATTTCAGGTCTAATATCTTCGTGAACATAAAGACTGCGTATATCAACTTTCAAATCAGGGGCCTGTGTCTCCTCACTGTCATTATCGTATTTGCGCAGCCAGTATAATTCCGGGTCACGTCCGCGTACAAAATCATGCTTGAAAGCTTGGTATGCAGCTACTTTGGGCTCATTAGAAATGATCTCAGTTTCCTCACCGGCCAATTCTGTCGTGGGTAGTGTCGCTCTCTTCTCACTAGGATGTTTAATAGCATCTACTGGTTTGTCTATTATACTCATAATTCGTTGATTTTTCTAATTAAAGTAGCCTTGATATTCTGTATGTCATCAATCTCAATAAAATCCCATTGTCCGTATTTCTCTAAGTTGTTAGCGGCAGGAATCCAATAGTCAATTGTATAATGACGTTTTATGTCTTTACTGCCGGAGCGGTCATTGCTAAAACCGGATATCTCAATTATGAGATTTACAATTTTGCCAGTACCTGTTTCGCATACAGCAATAAAATCAGGAATATAATCATGTTCAACACTTCCGTCAGAGTAAGGTATCTTAAAATCAAGGAAGTGATTTTTGACATAATATTTGACTTGGGGTAGTTCTTCAAGTGCTTTAGCAGCTATTTGTTCCCAACTGGATGTGTCAGCAACAACATAGTTTACGTGACTCTTGTTTGTTTCAAAAACAGGTTTGGTGGTTATACCCCGCACGTGATCAGTGCTTCCCTCTGGGTTATAGTAATTAAGGATTGCAGAAATTCTTTCTGATGATGTTCCTGCCATTCTAATACCCTCATAAATATTCGCAATAACCTTGTTGAGATCCCAATTAAGTATCAGTCGTCTCTGTTCAGGACTACCATCACCTCCTATTATTTCAATTTGGGTCTCATACCAATTAGATACAATGGTCCTCAATTGTGGGAAAAGCTGGAACATACGCCCATTCTTGGGATCGTTGTATTTGAGTGAAATAAGCTTCTGCGTTAGGTTATAAATAATCTGAGAGTCTCGCACATCCCTATAGTCTATTTCCATCTCAATCTGCTGGTCTGTAACAGCGGTCATCATGATGGTTCTGGTAGGTATTTGTGTGAGGTCTAATCGGAACTTAGGCAATCCGGTATAATCAACATTAATCATACCGTCCTTCAACTCAACACGGTAACCGGTTATATTTGGAAAGCGTATCTCAAATTCTTTTCTTTCAGGTAATGCTTTTATTACAGTTTGTGGCTTTGGCGGTCTGGGTGGGGTAGCAGTACCTCCTTTGAATGTCTTGAACGGCACACCAATAATGTGAGCATACTCTGGTGGGAACTTATATGTAACATTATCTTTATTATACCTGTATAAATCTTTTGAGTCAATCTCTTCTCCAGTACGGGAATCATACGCTAACAATTCATAGTTACGGCGTCTTAATGCTCGCCCAGCAACCTGTTCACAAAGTAGTTGTGATCCAAAAGCACGTACACCACACACATGAGTTACGGTGTTAGCATCCCAACCTTCTGTCAACATAGATACAGATACAACACATCGCACATGAGCACCGAGTGTACCTGGCTTACCAACACTATTAACTACTTCTCTAAGAATGTCTCCATCTGTAAGGTTATCAGCACTACCAGCTCCATGTATTTGTGCATATTCAAGTTTAAACTGTTCTATTTCATCCCTGAACACCGCCTTAAACTCATCACTAATGGTTTCACCTGCCTCATCTATAGCGGTGCTATCAATTAGTAGAGTAGGTTGTTTCTTAAGCGGAAGGTTATTCTGATAGTTAGAGAATATTGGAAAATGGCCATCAACAAAAATCTTATTGCCGTTAGCATCAACACTCTCATATCCTGCAATATACTTGTAGACCTCTTTGGATACGGTAGTGTTATTGCAAACAACAATAAATACCGGCGGCGTAGAGAAGACATTCATTAACTCTTCACCGTCTTGCCGCATTCCCTTGTTGTAGCTTTCATAGTCCTTTACAAACTGTGCAAGTGCGCTATTTAAAAGAGTCGGTAAATTAGGGGCTTGTTCACCTGTAACAACAGCCGCCTTGCCAGTGCGTTCAGCTTCCTCTTTTGCCGCTTTTTTGGCACCTCTTATACCTTTCTTTGGCAGTTCTCCACGAATATGCTCATAAATGTTTCTCAGTTTTGGCTCATCAAGATCCTGGGTGTCATCAAATGTTGGCAGGAAAGGAATCTTCACTAATCCACTTTCAATAGCATCAACAAGGCCAAAATCTGAAACCACCCATGGAAAGAGAGAGTATTCAACATAACCTGAACCCTTAAGATAATATGGAGTAGCTGAGAGGTCGTAAACATGTTGAATTCGGTATCCCAAAAGCTTCATTTGGCGTAATCCCTCATACCAAACCATAGCCTTTTCGTTTTCTTCAGTTCCTTCTAAAGTTTCATCATCATTAGAAGTTCGGCCTGTAGTCGGTTTGGGTAGATAACAATGGTGTGCTTCATCGTTGATGACCAATATTCGTTTTCCCTTCATATTTCTACCAACCACACGGGATAGAACTACTGAGAAATCTTCTTTATCCGTTTGTTTGGTCATGGATCCATCCTTAAAAACCAGCTTTCCGTCCAAAGGACTGGCCTTTTTTCCAGAATAGACTTTTGGTTCAAACTGATGGTAATTTGTAATTGTAATAGCTGCGTTTAGACCGCCAAGCTGGTGCTCATAAGCCGGGGGTATTAATTGGCGTACATGATAATAGTCCTCTTTGTCATTAACCCATTTGGAACTATCATCGATAAAAAGAACGCCTAAACGGTCACGTATAGTAATGCCAGGGGCGACAAGCAGAAAATGGTCTGCAAATCTAGTATCAGTGGGGTATTCTTTTTTGTTTAGGTAATTGTATAAGATGAACATGGCCATCACAACAGTCTTTCCTGTACCTGTAGCCATCTTGAATGCTGTTCTTGGTAGCACATCGTTTGTGTCATCAGAAACAGTATTGCGTCTTTCATCAAGCTCAAATAGTATACTGCGGCCAATATTCGGATCTCTATCTGCAATCTCATTCAGATATACCGCAGTTTCTACGGCTTCTCTCTGACAGAAGAACAATTTGAATCTATCTGCTCTTTCAGGGTTGTTAAACCAGTAATTAAGAAGTTCTCGTGTTATACGTGTAGCACCAGCATACGAACTATTTCTCCAATCTCCTACAACTTTACGTATCTTATTAATAAACTTAGCATTAGGATCATTGTCTTCAAAGTCCTCAGCACTGTATAATTGTGGGTCAACTCGTCCACCTGGCGTGATGTTTAGATTGGAAGTATAAGGCCTGCGTCCTTTTACAATCTTACTATAATCTAGATTTCCATCCAATGTGACATCGTAATGCAATTGGGGCTCATCATATGGGTTATTAAGTATAGGGCTCTTCTCCATAAGAGATGTATATATATAATCAGTTAGTATAGATGCAAAAATATAAAAACAACTTTAGGAATCAATGAAGGGTAAAAGGTATTTTGAACCAAAACTTACCTCTATCTATATTGGATATAAAAGAAAAGCCCACGCATCACGCGCAGGCTAGACCCGCCGGGTTCCACATAAGGGCCTTTTTGACTCCTTGTTTGCTTTATTTATTCGCTCATGTGGGGCTTCCCGGCTCCAAATCTAATACCATGAAAAACTTTATACCATAAACACGTTGTTTCTTGTTACCATATAAAACCAAAAGGGGCATCCTATCTAGCACCTCTGGCTTCGATGGAATACCCCTTTTGGTACTAGACACTGCAAACATATGCATATGTTTTTACAAAACCAAAATTTTTCGGAATCTTAATATCAACACTATCATGAAAACAAACATGAAAAAACTCTTAGTGATCGCATTGGCTCTCATGCCCAGTTTATCAATCAGCGTAATGGCCCAGTCACCCGGAGGCGGCCCTTCAGACCCGGATCCTGAAGTCATCCCTGTCAAACAGGTACCGACACCTACAAATCCCGGTCCACGCTTCATCCCCGACGAGCCCATTCCCATCCCCATCACACCGGCGCCCAATCCATTCCCCAATCCCGGCCCCCGCAGCACATCGCAGGCACCGCACTGCTACTATCAGGATGGGGTAGTGTCCATCGATGCCGACTCCAGCATCACCTACATCAACGCCTACGTCATCCGCAGCTATGACAATCTGGTCTGGACAGGTACCGCCAGTGGTAATACCCTCAGTATCGCCGCATCGTCAGACTCCGGAGAGTATTACCTCAAACTAACCCTCTCAGATGGCCAGTCCTACCAAGGCAAGTACATCATAGAGTAGGCTGCATATAGATTAAAAGATTTGTAATAGGTATTAGATGTCAGAAGAGGTACAAGTGATTGTGCCTCTTCTCTTTTTGTCCTGGACGGCATACCCGCCATCGCCCCAAGACACACCGTTCCCATCACACCAAATCATCCATTTAGGAGTGGGCTCACCAGCTGCTGGTCACCTCACTCATGGGCGTTGTCATCCACAATCAACCAACCGTCATCCAACCAAACAGATCAGATGCAGCATTTCATCTTAGCGGGTTACTTGAAATATATTAAGAGTAGGGGGCTTGCAGTTTTTTCTTGATAACCGGCATCTGCCAACCGGGTAACCTGTGACATTCTGCCATCCACCAACCGGCGCAAAGAAACCGCACGGCACCTATCCAGTGGAATAGAGAACCAGTCGGCGCTCGACATGCCTTACTTCAACTACCCCAAAAGACGGATGCCGTGCGGAAGGGAATATGAAAAACCCTTTTTGGGTCATGCATACACCTTGCACTGGCATTCGGCTCTTGTTCCGGTTTTGAAGCAATGATAGTTGTCGAGACTTTCCCGGTTCTAGCGAAACTCAAGCAGAATACTATGTAAAAGCTCCATTTTGAGCCCGCTGGCCCTAGAGCAGCACAAAGATACGTTTTTATTCCAATAGTGTGAGCCAAGTAAACAGTAATTGTAGTCGCTTTGTTGTCCATCTGTTAGGTTTCTTTCTTCACTTTCCTGTAGGTTCCCGAGCCCTGTTTCTCCAGCATTCCGTTCTTCAGGTAGTGGGCCACATAGCGTTCTGCCGTTCTGCTGCACAACTTCATCTGCAGTGCCTTCTCAAACACCATATTCCAGGTAAACTCATCCGGCATGTCATTCAGGAACTGCGCCCTCATGCTCACTCTCTCCTCAATAGCCTGGCCCTTCATCATGCACAGATCCTTATACACGGCCACGGTATGCTGCATTATCACATTCACCATCTTCAGTGCCGTCTCAAAGTCCATATCCATACACAACATGTCAGACAGATAATCCCCATGTGTCATTATCCTCAGCGTGGTCAGTATCATCGCTATGCGGTAAAATATAAGCCCCATGCGTCTCACGCTGGGTATCATATCCTCACCGAACCTGGCATACAGGGCCACCTGCAGCGCGCTGAAATACCTGTTAAACCGCTCCGTCTGGCTCTCTTTCAGCTGAAAGTAAAGCCTGCGTGTCTTGCTCAGCCGGTCATAGAAAGCAGTGAATATCCGCCCATACTCCATGAATTCATCATCCAGACTCTTACCCAGCGGGTCCGCAAACACATCCATCCAGTCCAACCCAGAGTTGAGTCGGTAAAATATGAACCTACTGAACAATCCATTCTCAGTATCCTTTATCAGGCTCCTCAGCTGCTCAGGAGTGCCGCTCAACACCGTACTCAGCTGCGGGTGCATAATGTCCACATGCTCGTCATCCTTGCGTCTGTGGTAACTTATCGGCTCATGATGGAATGCCTTCCTGAACCCGTCGCTGAAGTTGCCAAAATCGCTGGCAAAAGAGTAGGCCAGGGTATCGCCCTCAGTCTCAAATATTAGCCCACGCTCATCGCTCTCGCTCAGGATCTGATAAACCGATGTAGCACTGCTGTTGGCCGGTATAAACAGCATCCGCTTGGCCGGCGCGTCAGGCTTCTGCATGCCCCTGGATTTCCGCGCCTCATACTCGGCCTTCAGCTTCAGATACTCCTTCCTCTCTTTCTTGTACTGCTCAAACAGCCGCTCATGGATAGGCTGCACCAGCAGGCGGCACAGGTTCAACCGCCCCTTACCGCTACTGGCCCTTGCCGTCAGAAAGAAAAACAGGTTAGGATAGACCTCCATACCCGCATACCGCCCATACACATTCGGCAGGCAGGCAGACATCGTCACAATGCTTCCCAGTATCAGCAAATCCTTCTCCTGATACGTCTCTCCGTTTCCTGCAATGATCTTCAGCAGCGGCGGCAGGTTATCCTCAATCAGGTTAGAAAACGTCTCCAGCGGTCCGTTTTCCGACAAAACCGACATTTCCGACACCGGGTCGTATCCTGCATCATCCCCGTCCACGACACCTGTCGGTTTTGTCGGTTTTGTCGGTTTGTCATCCTTGGGCAGTTCCAGGCTCACACCGGCTTTGGCTGCCAGGTCAAAGAAATAGCTCATCGATATCCCTTCACGCTTGGCCTTCATACACTTCTCATACATAGCCTCAGCCTTGTCAAAAGTGTACAGGGGGTTAAACTGGCTTATCCTATGGAAGTATATCCGTCCGTTTTCGCTCAGACCCTCCGCAAGCGCATACCCAATGTTCAGCCAAACCTTGTAATCCTTTGTCAGATCAATCAGCCCGGCCTCAATACCGCTCACAACCGTCTCCGTGTACTCGTACATATAGTAATCCCAGGTCCATCCCTCGGCCTCGCCGGACCGTGGCACATCCTTACCGCCACGGTCCGTTTTCATCCATCGTCCAAGATCAAACTTATTCATCACATATAATTAGGATTGATATAAACCTCAGGGTCCCAAGGCAGGAAACAACGGTGCCGTATATCACCGGCCTCCATGCTTGCCTCAAGCCCGTACGTCTTCCACAGATAGTCATGCACCACCTTGTAGAACTGCTCATGGTTGAACACGGTGTTGTTGTTCACCACCCACTTCACGCCGTGCCCCGTCGGGCTGGCAAAGAGCAGCACCGTCTCATACTCCTCAACACCCATCAGGATGTCCTTGGTATCTTGTACAGACACATAGTTAAAGTCAAAACAGACATAACCTGTAGGCCGTGTAGGGGACTCATCCTCCAGGCTCTTGTAAACGCCGCTAAACACCGCGCTCTCAAACTCCGTGCACTTGTAGAGCCGCATGCCCTGTGCATCCATAATCGTCCTCAGCCGTTCAGTCTGCTCGCGGGCCACTCCGTCCCTTATATACACATAGACAGAGTAGGGGTCCATCACACCTTTAGGCTCCTTAGCCCAAATACCCTTCTCAAACACAGAGAACGTCCTTGGCTCCGGCTTCCAGAACTCTCTCTTCTCATTTGAACGCCCCGTCTCCATAATAAGAACCTCTTTCGTAGTTATGTCTGTTGTCGTAAAGCTCGTCGGCCAGCGTCAGGTCCACCTTTATCTTCCTGCCGTGCTGCCGTATGGCCGGCTTCAGGAATGTGTCCTTATAGGTCTGTGCTGTGCCTTTAGATACGCCAAAGTGCTCCTCAATACACTTCAGTCCAAACCCGTACTCATGCGGTCCTTCCTTCTCCTTAACATGGTCCTTAAGTACCGCGTTCAGCACCTCCTTATATTCGCCTACCGTAAGTGAGGCAACAATTCTGTCATTCTCTATCTCCATAATCAAACTGGAATACATTAAACTTCATTTTATCACTCGCAAACAACTCCAAGGCCTCAGTTCGTTGTCACGGCACAAAGTTGTACAACAAGTTTCAGCTCATTACGGTATAGTTTGGGACTCTCCACGGCATACAGGCAGGATAATAAAACGTTCATGGCCAAAAACCCATTTCTGATAGGTCTATGGCCATGAGCGGATAGATAGAATAGTACCGGGATAGTAGGCGGATACTAAACGGATAGTAAAACCGTCTATCCCCAATCACGTCATTAATGCTGCATATTTTCGTTGTATTCAGGGTAAAGCCGCCTCACCTGGGGGTCCAAAGGCTTGCCGTTTCTGTTCCAGTTAGCCTTTGCCAGCCCCGTCTCATTCCAGGCACGCTCAAAATAGGTCCATTTTCTGTTGTCAGGAATACCCAGCAGCCCGCTCAGAACGTGAGCAATCTGGCATTTGAAAGTCTTCGGAACATTCTTTATCCATTTGCCGGCATGGTAATAAACAGGATCCAGCCGCTTCATCAGCTTCAGGTACTTCCTGCTCTCCAGTACGGCAGCCTGCCCCATACATATCTCAGCCTTCTTAATGCGTCTCTTCTTCCATGGGTTGAACTTCTCGCACTGCTTCAAGTCCTCAAGCAGAGTCTCACAGAACTTCTGGAAAGACTGTCCCGTCCGGTTCAGTTTGCTGTTAGGCGGATAATTCTTTTCCAGCATGTACAGGTGATGGTGAGACATCACAGATTCTACCACCGCTATACGCACCATGCTATCATTAATATTAAACACTAAGCTTTTCAAAAGGTCAATTCTAAAATCGTCAGTAATCTCTCTCCAGTCAAGAGTCCAAATCTCGACTACATCATGGTTGTTGATTCTAGCCACCACCGTCCGGAGAGAAGGAAAACAAGGAAAGGTATCCATGTCCATCTGGTAATTTGTAAAACATAATAATTCTCACGTGTCGAACATTTACTGGTTAAACAAATCACCCTTACGAACCATATGAACATGCCTGTCAATAGATAAGGCCCGAACCAAACAAATGATTCAGGCCCTCTCTATAAACATCAAATTCATGGAAGCAGATTCGGGTGGGTTAATTCATCGCCTCATGGCCGGCCTTCGCCCGCCGTACCACAAGTCGGCTGCAAATATATGTCAACTAAACAAAATCGTTATCGCAATTAACCCCAAATATGCCCAATTTGAACAAATCTGAATGAATTACTTACAAAAAACGCCTTCCTATGAATAAAAGAATAATATGGCATTTCACCCCATAACTATGGACAAAAACGTAACACGGCGTAACATTTCGCCCCTCTACTTAAAGTAATCGTAGTTGTGACGCAGTTTCTGGGCCACCTCAAGCTTATCAGCACGGATATACTTCTCAAGCGTATTGATGCTTCTGTGTCCCGTCACGCGCATAATGTCATAAATAGGGATGCCTGCCAGGTACATCAGCGTTGCGCCCGTCCTACGCGCTGTATGCGTCCCTATAAGCTCGTATTTCTTAAAGTACTTGGTCTCCACCTTGCCGCCGCGTGACTCATTAACCTCAACCTTCTCATCAATCCCCGCCATCTTGCCAATCTCCTTGATATAGAGGTTTATCTTCTGCTCGCTAAGGTGGGGTAGTCCCTTGGGATATTTCTCCAGAATGTCACAAACCTTGGCATTGCAAGGAATCTCCACCAGACGGCCGGTCTTCTGCTGATGAATAGAGATATACTTTATGGGAGTACCGAAATCATTATCCACCTTGATATTCTCCGGACGCAGGTTATTGTAATCAGACACACGCTGAGCCAGCCACACACCAACCATAAAGATGTCCCTGGCCAGCTCATAGTTCTTCTTATCCTCAACATTAGTAAGGTCCACCTGTTCCATCTTCTCCAGCTCAGCCCTGGTCAGGTAGATGGAATCAATATCCTCAACCTTCCCCTTAAACTCAGCACTCTTGTAAGCCGGATTAACCGGATACCCGCGGCTCTCCGCCGCCCTCAGCACCGCCTTCAGCTGCTTGATAAAGCGCCCAATCGTATTGTCAGAGTAGTGCATCTTCTCACCCTTGGCAAGAGGCCGTGACTTCTTGTAGTCCCGCTCAGTATCCTTAAACTTAACCTTGCTTATATCCCGGCTCATCAGCCAGTTCTTGTACCTGGAGTAACAATCCAGATCCACATCCTTAAAGTCGTATGTAATGCCGGTATCCTTCATGAACTCCTTAAAGTGACCCAGCGCATTAGCCGTATTAAACTTGGAACCTCTGGCATAAGTCCGTCCATGCTGTAGGGTAGTGCGCTTCTCCTCCTTAATCTCCTTAACGTAAAGATCAATGAACTTGCTCAGAGTCATCTGCTTCTTAAGCTTAGCCGCCGCCTCCTTAGCCAGCCTGTTCTCTTCCTCCTCCTTAAGTCTCTGCTTCTCCCGCTCAATCTGGTCCGCATTCACCACCGCATTAATAATATCATCCATCTTCTCCGGATTCATATCGGTCCCGCAAGCATCAATCCTCTTTCGGATCTCCTGCAGTCTTCCAATACTGTCACCAAACTTCTCATTTCTCTCCAGATACCTCTCCCGGGCATTAACCGTCTGCAGAGAATGATAATAATCCCAATCCTTCTGTGAGATAAATAATCCTGTAATGATTTTTTTAGCGCTAAAAATCTCGCGATGTACTCCGTCGATCCTTTTAGAAATGCGCACACGCATAAGTACAGCGCCGTCTTCCTTGAAGAAAAATGTAGTAGCCATTGTAGTGATATTTAAGAATTGCACTACAAAGATAACAATAATATCAAAGGTACCACCAAAGTACCACCACTTTTATAATCCATTAAACTCTATTTAACCATCAAAACTCATAAACCGCAATAAATAAGCATTTTAAGTCAAATAGAAATTCAATAAATATCAAAAAACCTAATCCCGGCGGAATCACCAGAAAACGGCTCCACAGATACTTGTGGGGCCGTTTGATTTTTGCATTTTAACATTTTGTTCCAACATTGTTCCAACATTTTTGATACCCAATGAAATTTGTTGGCCCAACAAAAAGAAGTCTGGAGCTCTCCCGGGTGAGAAAACTCCAGACCATTTGCAAATCTATAATTCAGTACTGTCGTGACGCATTCTTAAATGAGGTGCACCCCAAAACGACCCCTTTGGTCATTAGTCCAAAGGCTCGCTCCAGTAATCGCTAAGGGCACATATTACCCCCTCAGTTTGCAACTCCACGACTTTGGTTTCCGGCGTGAAGTATTTGTTTTTAGTCACCTTTTCCATTTGGCGTATAAGTGTTAATTACTAATTGAAAAATACTAGTGATGTGACGCATTATTAAACGACCCCTTTGCGTCATTATTTGTAGAGGAAGCGGCGGATAGACATCTTGGGAGTCTTCTCAAACGGAGCGTCCTGAATCTCCACTTTTGCTATCTGGCTGTAGACTGGCAGAACGCGGTTGGAGGTAAGGCGTATGTTCTCAGGTATGGCATCCTTGGCCTCGGCATCCAGAAGAGCTTTGGCTATAGCCTGCTCATCAAGATACACCAGAGCCACCAGCTTTCCGCCACGATCCACTACTACGGATTCCACTACAAAAACCTGGTTGTTGACCACAGCCTCAATCTCCTCGGGGTATATGTTCTGGCCCGATGGTCCCAGAATCATGTTCTTGGAGCGTCCGCGTATGAATATGTTGCCATCGGCATCCATAATACCCAGGTCGCCGGTCTTGAGCCAGCCGTCATCGGTAAATGCATTGGCGGTAGCCTCCGGATTGTTGTAGTAACCTATGGTTATGTTCTCACCGCGCGCTTGGATTTCGCCAACCACATTCTGCGGATCTTCCGAGTCAATGCGTACCTCTGCCACATCTACGGGTTTGCCGCAAGAACCGGGCACGTATTTGGTCCAATGCTCGTATGCCAGAAGCGGACAGGCCTCGGTCATTCCGTAACCCACCAGATATGGGAACTTGATTTTCTTGAATATACGCTCCACCTCCGGATTAAGAGCCGCACCGCCCATTATGAACTCCTGGCAGTTTCCACCGAACGCTGTTATCAATCCGTCTTTTATCTTCTTGTAGATGATTGAGTTAAGCCCAGGTACCTTAAGTGCTATCTTAATTGCTGGCTTATCAATCATGGGCTTGATCTTTGACTTGTAGATCTTTTCCATTACCAGCGGAACGGTTATGAGCAGATAGGGCTTGACATCGGCAAAGGCTTTCATCAGGGCGGCAGGAGTAGGGGCTGCGCCAAGCCAGTAGATTGATGTGCCGTTACTGAGCGGATACAGGAACTCTATCACAAGTCCGTACATATGAGCCATAGGCAGCATGGATACCATCTTGTCACCTGCGGGTACATGGCGCTGGCTGTAATCTACTATGGATGAGAAATTACGGTAAGTCAGCATCACTCCTTTGGGATCACCTGTTGAGCCGGATGTATAGTTGATAGTGGAAAGGTCATCCCAGTTGTCGGTGGGGAACACCACATCTTCAGGACCAAAGCCGTTGGGGTATTTCTTGTCAAAAAGTTCATCAAGGTGATCAAACGCATACTGTATCTTATCATCATTGCAGTAAAGCAGCTTGAGTGCATTGACATCAAACACGGCACGCACATTAGGCATCCTGGTGCTGTCCATCTTTGACCAGCGGCCTGCATCGGTAAACAGCACTATGCTCTCAGAGTGGTTCACAAGCCCCATGACACTGTCAGGTTTGAAATCGGCCAGGATAGGAACAATGACCGTCTCATATGTGTTTACCGCAAGATAGGCAAATCCCCAGCGGGCACCGTTCTGTGCACACAGGGCAATATGGTCTCCCTTCTTAATTCCTGCATATTCAAATACTATGTGGAACCTGGCTATGGAACGCGCCATCTGGGCGTATGTGAATGTCTCTCCTCCGATGTTGTTAAGCGCGGGTTTGTCCCAGTACTTACGTGTGGCAGCCTGAAGCCTTTCAAGATAATGAGGATATTTCTCCATATATTATATTTTGTTTTGTTGAATTCAGTTTCATAATCATTCCAGGAACCATTCATTAGGCATAAGAATACCGAATGTGACACCGAACATGGTGGGGTTGAAGCTTGATGTGGAGAAATCCAGGAATGCATTGAACATGATTCTCTGATATTGCGCTACAAAAGAAAACTCGCCCATAAGCTGGAACCCGGTCAGGGATTTTCCATACGCAGCCTTTCCGTTATCGTCATATATGGGGCGGGTAGGCTGGAATGCATATAACTCTGAACGCAGGTGGAATACGCTGTTGATTATCCATATTGGCTTGATTCCGGCGGCAAAATATGCGTTGGCCGAAAAATCCGGGTCATAGAAAAATTTGCTGTTCACGGTAGGCTGGAACCTGCCGGCCTGCATGACTGACGCCTGATAGTTGCTTGAGAAGTTTCTGGTTGAATAATAGCCCTCCAGTAACGTACCCAATACCAGATGTGACGAGAACTTGATGTAATGCTCCAGATTGGCCGATATCTGCAGCCACGAACGGTCCTCGGAATGATATTGGGGCGAGTCCACATTCTGTGGCCGGAACAGGTCATTCTCTGTACCTATAAAGGCACGTATGGTTTCTGAGCGTCCGCTGGTGGGATACTGGAAATTATTGAGGGTATTGCCCGTAAACGTGACCGAGCCGCCCAGTATGTTATGACGGTTGCAGTCATACTTGAAAGTGCGCAGGTCAACATTGCTGGACTGTGAATAGAAGTCCTTATGATGTGCGGCTCCAATGGAGAACACAGCCTTGTAGTTGTTCATGAAGGGACGCGAGAACTTGATCTTGGCAAAGAACTCCTCTGATTTGTTCAGGGCAGGCAGGTACTTGTCGGACGTAAGGACAAACTCGGACCTGAAATAGTTCATGTTATTGTATGCCAGCTGCACGGATATGGACAATGGTATCTTTGCGGCCATATCTATACGGGTAAGCAGCTGTACGTTGCTATAGGAGCGCCCCACCTGTCCCTCCAAAAGATATGATTCGGAAGCCTCGCCGATATGGCTGTATGATACGGCTCCGTACAACTGGCTGGAGACCGATGTTGACAGGCCGCCGCCAAGGCTGAAGGTTGGATGGTCATCAAGCTTGACATTTAGATTGAGCCTGAATGCCGAATCCTGTCTGGAATAACTGGTAGAGGGGATTATCTCACTTATGGCATCATCTGACAAAAGTTTGAAATAACCGGACTTGAAATCCTGGAATCCGAACCTGCCGTCGGTGGCATTGAGCTCTTTCCTTACGTAACGGCTTTGTGCCTGGTTTACGCCGCTAACATTCACATCGCCGAATGTAAGGTCCGGTATCTGCCGCTTGAATGACTGGCGCATCTGTTTGACTGCTATCGTGTCTATACGGGACCGGGTCCTGGACTTGATGGAGTCCATGAGGAGCATGGTGGTTTTGTAACCCAGGTCGGACAGTTCATCTATCTTCTGGAAATCCAGAAGGCCCACATTGCTCAGGTCAAACTCAACCTTTATGCCAAGCCTGGGATCCAGACTGTAGTCACTCTTCTGGACAATCATGCTACGCACCTGGCCCATGATGTCATACTCATCTGGTATCTCTATTTCGGGAGTACCCGGACTTACCGCCACAACGCTTCCTATCACAAAATCCGGATGGAACTCACGCACCATTACATCTACCGGGAAATTGTCATAAATTCCTCCGTCATATGCTATTATGGTGTCTATCATTATGGGGCGGAACACGAACGGGAAGGACATTGATGCACGGACCGCATCGCCCAGGTCACCCCTGGAGAGTACGATGGAACTCTTGTTGAACACATCCGACGCTACCGCCCTGAAAGGTACCATCAGGCTGTCAAAGTCATTGTGGCATACAGCAGATGCACCGGCAAATATGTCAACAAAGGCAAGATTCATCTGGAGGGGGTCTATCACGCTGTTCACCATGGGCCTTAATACGGTCATGGAGTCCCTGATGGCTATCTGTGCGGATATGAAAGCCGGAGTAGGAGGGTTCTGCTTGAAATAGAACTGGTAATTCATGTCCTTGGAGCCCATATACCAGTTCTTGAAATCATCGGAGCGTATAAGCTCTTCCATCTCATCGGGAGAATAGCCCATTGCGTACAGTGATCCTATCACTGCGCCCATAGACGTTCCGGCAATGTAGTCTATTGGGATGCCATTCTCCTCAAGGGCACGTATCACGCCGATATGGGCCATACCCTTGGCTCCGCCGCCACTAAGTACCAGACCCACCTTCTGCTGTTCTGCGCTGACAGATGCCGATAACAGGAGCAGTAAGGAAATCAGTGTTATATATACCCTTTTGAACATACCTACAAATGTATATAAAAAAAGGGCACCGATGAACTCTCAGTGCCCTAATTCATATAAAAAAGCTTCTTTTCAGATCAACTCGACGCTGCGGCGTATGAATGCTGCCAATGACTCACCTTTAAGCATTCCATTCTGCAGCAGGGCCAGGTCAATGAGTTCATGTACTATCTTATTGCCTGCGGCATACTCTGCATAGATGCCTGAAATATTGTTCTCAGACTCTGAAATCTTGCCGTCAATATCCTTCATCTCATCCTTCTCTGTCTGTGGCACATCCTCATCTTTCTTTCCCTCACGTGCCTTGCGCAGTTCGGCCTGACGCTCCTTGAGAGTGTTCAGCTTGTCATCTTCAGGCTTAACCTTGGCGTCACATGCGGCAGAAGCATCATCAAGAACCTTCTTGATCAGCTTATGGTCCTTGTTAAGGATTACGGTGTACATATCGGGCATATCGCCGTAGAAACTCATTCCAGGCTGTATGGCGGCCATATCCTTCATTCGGCGCATATACTCGCTGCAGGTAACCATGACGGGTAGGGCAGACTCGCCTAAGCTCTGGGCGTCAACGTGGAAATCAGCCTTTTCAATCTTGGGCATCTGGCTGCTGAATACCTTGGTGAGCATGCGCAACTGACCTGCAGGCAGATCTACAGCCTTATTGTCATCCTTGGCTATGAGATTGTCTATTGAGTCACTGTCAACCCTCTGGAAACGGCTGCTGTTACCGAACTTCTGCTCCAGCATGCCTATCATGGGAATATCCAGCTGGTTATCCATGAGCAGTACACTGTAACCCTTGTTCTTTGCGGCCTCAATGTATCCGTATTGCTCCTCCCTGTTTGTAGCATAGAGATATATCAGGCTCTTGTTCTTATCGGTCTGGTTACTCTCTATCAGTTTCTTGTACTCTTCAAATGTAAAGTACTTGCCGTCAGTATCCTTTAAGAGGGCAACCTTCTCCATCTTGCCATAGAAATCCTCCTCAGTGAGCATACCATAGTTTATGAACAGTTTCACGTCATCCCATTTCTGCTCAAACTCCTTACGGTCGTTCTTGAAAATCGATGTCAGACGGTCGGCAACCTTCTTGGTGATGTAACCGGATATCTTCTTGACGTTTGAATCACTCTGCAGATATGAACGTGATACATTCAGAGGTATGTCAGGTGAATCTATCACACCATGCAGAAGCGTAAGGAAATCAGGAACTATTCCCTCTACAGAATCTGTCACGAACACCTGGTTGCAATAGAGTTGTATGCGGTTCTTCTGTAAATCCAGATTGGTCTTGATTTTGGGGAAATAGAGGATTCCGGTCAGGTGGAACGGAAAATCAACGTTCAGATGTATCCAGAACAGGGGTTCGTCCTGCATAGGATAGAGTTCGCGGTAGAATCCCTTATAATCTTCATCCTTGAGTTCGCTCGGGGTCTTGGTCCAGAGCGGTTCCACGTTATTTATGATGTTATCCTGATCCGTTTCAACTTCCTTTCCGTCTTTCCACTCCTTTTTCTTGCCGCAGGCAATCTGCACGGGCAGGAAACGGCAGTATTTCTTGAGGAGGCCCTGAATCGTGGTCTCCTGCAGGTATTCCTTGCTGTCATCGTCCAGATAGAGTATGATATCGGTTCCGCGGTCAGCCTTGTCTGCGTCAGTCAGTTGGAATTCGGGTGATCCGTCACAGCTCCATTTAGCTGCCTGAGCACCCTCCTGATAGGATTTGGTAATTATCTCGACCTTCTTTGAAACCATGAATGCCGAGTAGAATCCAAGTCCGAAATGGCCGATGATGGCATTTGCGTCATTCTTGTATTTTTCAAGAAAATCATTGGCACCGGAAAATGCTATCTGATTGATATACTTGTCAATCTCGGCTGCGGTCATACCTATACCGCGGTCGCTTACGGTGATATTGTCCTTGTTGACTGTTACATGTACCGTAAGGTCACCCATCTCACCCTTGAAATCGCCTTTGGAGGCCAATGTCCTGAGTTTTTGGGTTGCATCGACGGCGTTTGATACTATCTCACGCAGGAATATCTCACGGTCACTGTACAGGAACTGTTTGATAATGGGGAATATATTCTCTGTCGTTACCCCGATTTTACCTTTCTGCATAATTATATTGTTTTTGATTATCTGCCTTGTTTGTCGTATATGCTAAGGTACAACAAAAATGCCAGACGGTGGTACGTCTGACATTTTGGCTGAACAAGAGTTCTGTTATGACTCTATGTCAAATCAATTGGCTTCTACAGTAGCTGTAAGGTCTGTCTTGTCTGCGTTTGCCTCTATCAGCAGTTTTGAGCCTAAGGGGCACTCTCCGTCAATCATGACTTCGGCCAGTTTGTCCTCTACGTAGGTCTGGATGGCGCGTTTTAGCGGACGGGCTCCATACTCACGGCTATAGCCCTTGTCGGCCAGGAATGACTTGGCGTTATCAGTTACCGTAAGGGTGTATCCCATACCTTCCATACGCTTTGATAGCTGTGCAAGCTCGATCTCCACAATGCGGCCTACGGCCTCGCGGTCAAGCTGGTTGAATGTGATGATCTCATCAATACGGTTTATGAACTCCGGAGCAAATGACTTGTTCAAGGCCTTACGTATAATATCCTGACGGGCCATATCTGTGCCGGCCTCGGATGTGCCGAAACCAATTCCCCGGCCATATTCCTGGATCTGACGCGAACCGATGTTGGAGGTCATTATTATAATGGTGTTGCGGAAATCCACCGTACGGCTCTCGCTGTCAGTAAGACGTCCCTCATCCATGACCTGCAGCAGTATGTTGAATACATCCTGATGAGCTTTCTCAATCTCGTCAAGCAGAATGATGGAGTAGGGCTTGCGGCGTACCTTCTCGGTAAGCTGGCCGCCATCCTCATAACCCACGTATCCGGGAGGAGCTCCAACCAGACGTGACACGGCGAACTTTTCCATGAACTCGCTCATGTCAACCCGGATAAGCGCATCTGACGTTCCGAACATCTGCTCAGCCAGTTCTTTGGCAAGCAGGGTCTTGCCTACACCGGTGGGACCAAGAAACAGGAACGAGCCTATTGGCTTGTTGGGATTTTTCAGACCAACACGACTGCGGCGTATGGCTCTTGCCAGCAGGTCTATTGCTGAATCCTGCGCTATAACCTTTGACTTGAGGGCAGGGGCCAGGCCTTTAAGGCGTTCGCCTTCCTCCCGCGCTATTTTCTGGACCGGAACACCGCTCATCATGGAAACCACGGTGGCAATGCTCTCTTCATCAACCGTTTCGCGATGGCTTTTAAGAGACTTCTCCCAATCCTTCCTCATACCGTCCAGTTCCGTTTCCAACTCTTTTTCCCGGTCACGGAACCTGGCTGCCAACTCAAAGTCCTGACGGTTTACAGCATCATTCTTGGCCTCACGGGTAAAGTCTATCTGCTGTTCCTTGTCCTCAATTTCCTTGGGAACGGAGAGATTTGACAGATGTGTGCGCGAACCGGCTTCATCCATTACGTCAATGGCTTTGTCCGGGAAAGAACGGTCTGTTATGTACCGCTGGGCAAGACTGACGCATGCCTTTATCGCATCTTCCGTATATGTGACGTTGTGATGCTCCTCATAACGGTCCTTGATGTTCTGCAGGATTTGCAATGTCTCATCGGCTGTAGTGGGTTCCACCAGTATTTTCTGGAAACGGCGTTCCAAGGCACCGTCTTTCTCTATGGATTTGCGGTATTCATCGACAGTAGTTGCGCCTATACATTGGACTTCGCCGCGCGAAAGAGCCGGTTTAAGCATGTTGGCGGCATCCATTGATCCGGGAGCGGAACCTGCACCTATTATGGTATGTATCTCGTCAATGAACAGGATGATGTCAGGATTTTTCTTTAATTCCTGAATTATGGAACGGAGTCTCTCCTCAAACTGGCCGCGATATTTTGTGCCGGCCACGACAGCCGCCATATCAAGTGCCAGCACACGTTTTCCGAACAGCATGCGTGACACCTTGCGCTGGACTATACGCTGTGACAGGCCTTCCACAATGGCAGACTTGCCCACACCAGGTTCGCCAATCAGTATAGGATTGTTTTTCTTGCGACGGGTAAGTATCTGAGCCAGACGCTCAATCTCCTTTTCACGTCCCACTACCGGGTCCAGCTTGCCATCCTGGGCCGCCTGAGTCATATCGGTGCTGAAACTGTCCAGGACAGGCGTGTCGCTGCCTGATTTGGCGGTGGCAGTCCTGGCCGGTCTCTGTTTTCCCGCATCGGATTGAGGTGACGGTTCGTCGTCATCCTCTTCATCGCTGTCAGTCATTCCCATACCCATCTGTATCTCACTGCCAGTGCCGTTCAATTGGGCAAGAAGGGTGCGGTAGTCAACATTATATGATGAAAGTATATTGGCGGTCATACTTGAGCGGTCACGGGCTATGGCCAGCAGAAGATGCTCTGCTTCAACCTCATCCTTTTTCTGGAGCCTGGCTTCAAGCATGCTTATCTTGATGAGCCTGGTCACTGCTACTGACAGGGCAATCTTCTCTATCGGAACCTTGTCGGCATTGGTCTCGGAGGCAATCTGCGCCGATTCCAGACGCATACGCAGTTCCGACAGGTCAACACCCATCCTTACAAGCAGTTCCACAGCTTTGTTCTGTCCGTCTCTGAGCATGCCCAAAAGCAGATGCTCTGCAGTCACCTCTGAATGGGTGAGACGTTCCGCCTCCTCCTTGGAGAGTGACAGTATAGAGTTGAGTTTGTCTGATATCCTGTATTCCATCCTTTTTCAAAACACATCAAGGCAATATATCCGATATGCTTTCAAATGCAAATATAAGCGGTTTCCTGCCCGGTTCAAATCATTTTATGCTACAAGATATTAACAAATCACATGCCATTCAAAAAGTTATGCCATAAAGTCCGAAAAACTTACCGGAAACTTATCAACACCTTATTAAAAATACGCGCGTAAAGTTGCGCGTGAACTATTTTTGGAGTATCTTTGAGGGCTTTATGAAATAGGAGCAGTATAAGATTCGTAACAGAAATAAAAAAGCAATCAAATTGGAAAACCAGGACAGAATTATCAGGGTGAACATTGAGGAGGAGATGAAGTCCTCATACATTGACTATTCAATGTCAGTCATTGTGGCCAGAGCTCTCCCGGATGCCCGTGACGGACTCAAGCCGGTGCACCGCCGCATACTCTACAGCATGATGCGTGACGGCAACACATCCGACAAGGGATACCGCAAATCGGCGCGTACGGTAGGTGATGTGTTAGGACACTTCCATCCGCATGGTGACTCATCAGTATACGGCGCTCTTGTGCGTCTGGCACAGGACTGGATCATGCGTTATCCGCTGGTTGACGGACAGGGAAACTTTGGTTCAATTGACGGTGACAGCCCCGCTGCCATGCGTTATACCGAGGTCCGTCTGCGCAAGATAGGCGAGGAGATGATGCAGGACATAAACAAGAACACGGTTGACTTTGTCCCCAACTACGACAACAAGGAGGAGGAGCCTACGGTTCTTCCGGCCACCATACCTAACCTTCTGGTGAACGGTTCATCAGGTATCGCCGTAGGTATGGCCACCAACATGCCGCCACACAACCTCACAGAGGTCCTGAACGGCTGCATGGCCATGGTTGACAATCCGGATATCACGGTTGAGGAACTGATGCAGTTCATCAAGGCTCCTGATTTCCCCACAGGCGCATATATCTATGGTATCAGCGGCGTACGTGAGGCCTATGAGACCGGACGCGGACGCGTGATCATGCGTGCCAAGACCGAGATTGAGGCAGGTGAGCAGCATGACAAGATAGTTGTTACGGAAATTCCTTACGGAGTAAACAAGGCAGAGCTTATCAAGTTCATTGCAGAACTTGTTACAGACAAGAAGATTGAGGGCATAAGCAACGTGAATGACGAGTCTGACCGCGAGGGAATGCGCATTGTCATTGATGTAAAGAGGGATGCCAATGCCGGCGTGGTGCTGAACAAGCTGTTCAAGATGACCGCACTGCAGACATCATTCGGCGTAAACAACATAGCCTTGGTAAAGGGACGCCCCAAATGCCTTAACCTGCGCGACCTTATCAAGTGCTTCATTGAGCACCGTCATGAGGTAGTTATCCGCCGCACCAAGTTTGACCTTGATGAAGCCAGGAAACGCGCTCATATACTTGAAGGTCTGATCATTGCATCGGATAACATTGATGAGGTTATACAGATCATCAAGGCTGCCAAAACACCTAACGATGCCATTCAGAACCTTATGGACCGTTTCGGACTGGACGATATCCAGGCCAAGGCCATTGTTGATATGCGTCTGCGCCAGCTTACCGGACTCATGCAGGATCAGCTGCATGATGAGTACAATCAGGTTATGGCACGCATAGAGGAGTTGCAGAGCATTCTGGATGACCCTGAAAAGTGCAAGCAGGTTATCAAGGATGAGATGCAGCAGATCATTGACAAATACGGTGACGAACGCAAGACCGAGATCGTATATGCCAGCGAGGAGTTCAATCCGGAAGATTTCTATGCCGATGAGCCTATGATCATTACTATGTCACATCTGGGCTACATCAAGCGTACCGCTCTTACGGAGTACCGCCAGCAGGGCAGGGGTGGAGTAGGATCTCGCGGCAGTGACAAGCGTGACGAGGACTTTATAGAGCACATATTCACAGCCACAACGCATAATTACATTCTCTTCTTTACCCAGAAGGGACGCTGCTACTGGCTTAAGGTATATGACATTCCTGAAGGCGGCAAGACCTCAAAGGGCCGTGCCATCCAGAATATGCTCAACATAGAGCCTGGCGATGCCGTAAACGCCTATATTGCAATTAAGAACCTTGGTGATGTTGAGTTTACTTCAAATCACTACCTGGTATTCTGCACACAGAACGGCGTAATCAAGAAGACAATCCTTCAGGATTACTCACGTCCGCGCCAGAACGGCATCAACGCCATCAACCTGAATGAGGGTGACAAGGTGATCAACGTACTTCTTACAGACGGCAACAAGGAGATCATCATTGCCAACCGCAACGGCCGTGCAATACGCTTCAATGAGAGCACCGTTCGCGGCATGGGCCGTGTATCGACCGGCGTACGCGCCATGACCTTGGATGATGACGGTGAAGATCAGGTTGTAGGAATGATAGCCGTGGATGAAGAACCTGAAGAGACCATTATGGTGGTATCCGAACAGGGCTATGGCAAGCGTTCCGAGATAGAGGACTATCGTAAGACCAACCGTGGCGGTAAGGGCGTAAAGACCCTGAACATAACCGACAAAACCGGCAAACTGGTTTCAATTCAAGCAGTTAAGGACGATAACGACCTGGTAATAATCAACAAATCAGGCATCACACTGCGCGTAAGAGTGTCTGATTTCCGCGTTATGGGACGTGCCACACAGGGTGTAAGGCTCATCAACCTGGAGAAACGTAATGACCAGATAGGGTCCATCTGCAAGGTGGATAGTGAACCTGTTGATGAGACTCCTGTGGAGGGTGGTGGTGATCCCGCAGCAGAAACCTCTCAGGAAGCACCTGCAAACGAGTGATTTTAACAACAGATAAAGAATGATATATTAATAACGTAAAACCTATAAAACTTATTCAAAATGAAGAAGCTTGTATTTGTTTTGATTGCAGCTCTGGGAATTTCATGCTCGTCATACGCCCAGATGTCTGAAAAAGAAATCAAGAAGGCAACCAAAGCCGCACAGGCACTTGTAAAGGATGCCAAGAAAGAGATGGAAAGAGATGATGTCGTTGACAAGAGCAATGCCAAAAGACTGATAGACCAGGCCATTAAGAATCAATATGTCAAAGATTGGTACCTGACATGGTATGAGGCTGCCGAGGTTTATTACCGTTTCTTTTTGGACGAATACATAAAGTCCAATGATCCCAGTCAGAAGTTTGACACTGTCCGTTGCTACAACTACCTTTCACAATGGATTCAGTATGACATGATTGCCGATTCACTTGAGCAGATCCCGAATGAGAAGGGCAAGACCACACGTGAAGTACGCGACAATCACGCAGCTGCCATACATCAGCAGATGGGTAATTTTGTGTTTGCCGGAATATTCTATTTCAATGACCGCTCTGATTACAAGAAGGCGTTTGAGATGTTTGAATCATATTTCAACACTGCAGAGCATCCAATGCTGAGGCATCTGGTTGAAGATGATTCATTCTATTATGAAAACAAGCCTTATTACTCATACTTTGCAGCCCTGGCAGCCAGCAGGCTCGAGGATTGGAATAACACCTTGAAATATGCCACCATAGCCACTGCCGATGAGAAATTCGGCGAACCGGCTTTGGAGCTGATGTGCGATGCATATAAGATTATGGGTGATACCGTAAACTGGATCAAGAACCTTAAGGACGGTCTGACCAAATATCCTACAGAGGATTACTTCTACAGCAATCTCCTGAACTATTACAACCTGAAGGGCGATATGGCCGCTTTGGAGGCTTTCATAGAGGATATGGTAAAGTTGGATCCTGATAAGGCTAACAACTATTATGTACTGGGCGTTATCGCATATAACAACAAGGATTATGCAAAGGCTATCGACCAGTATCAGAAAGCCATTGATAGGGATCCATCTCTCTCAGATGCATATTTCAATCTTGGCCTTAGCATGATATTCCAGGCAGATGCCGTTTATGATTCCAAGACCATTGACAAGAACGGAAGATTCATTGATTCACGTAGCGCAGCTTTCAGAAATGCACTTCAGGAGCAGAAAGACAGCTACAGGAAGATCCTTCCGTATTTCCTCAAGTACAGAGAGCTTGAGCCGTCAGCAGCCAGAAGATGGGGAGCTCCGCTGCAGCAGATATATAATCAGCTGAACATGTCAAAGGAACTGGCTGAAGTTGAGGCAAGAATGAAAGAAGCAGGAATGGAATTCTGATTTCACTAACAAACATATATCTGATAAAAGGAATCCCCGCCAACCGCAGGGATTCTTTTTTTATAGTGGGGTGTATTGGTTTTCATTTTCGCTATTTAACATAATAGTTATTATGCAAATTTTGAAACAAGAAGAACAAAGACATTATTTACTTGAATATCGTATAGTTACGACAAAAATCAAGGGCGTTAATTTTAACGCCCCTAATTTGATTTTACTTTACTTTTTGCTTTCTGCAAGAATTTCCAGCGCTCTGTCAAGAACTGTCGTATCATCCAGAAATACACAACCGCCATTGGGACCTGGCTCAATATGAAAACCTACAGCTGAACCTTTCTTGTAATCTGTACCGCCAAAGAAATTCCTTACGGTCTCAACATCAAGATTCAGCTCATCGGCAATTCTGTGCATACTGCCCTCCGGAAGTTGCGCCTTGATCTGACGCAGTTCATTGAATGTGATTAATCTGGTCATAAGCATTAAAATTTGATAGTTATCTTTATTAGTTCTCAATTCTCAATTCTCAATTTAAGCAAGTCCCTGTGTTATACACGCCCCAATCATTATCACTGAATATGTACCGAACAGCACGCACATGAACGCGAAAACATCATTACGCATGAATCCTGACCTGGTATAAAGCAGGCTTGAAACACGCTGATTCCTGTGTATTCTGTCATTCTTTGTTAAAAGGCTGTATATCCAATACATAAGACTGCCTATAAGACATCCTGCAACGGCACCTGCAAGTATGTCACCCACAAAATGTACTCCTAAATATGTTCTTATCAATGAGTTTATCAAAGCCCAAATGATAACCGAAATACTGAAGAGTTTGTCCTTTACAAGCCACATGAACAACACAGCCAGACCGAACGAGTTGGCTGCATGACCTGAAAAGAAACCGTAAAGTCCTCCGCGATAGCCGTTTACGGTATCTACCATATCCAGAATGAATGGATCCCTTGTAGGTCTGAGTCTATGGAAAAGCGGCTTGAACACAGATGATGAAAGTTGGTCGCAAGCCAAAATGACAAGAGCAGCCATGAGTAACACCAGCAGCAGTTTTTTTGACTCTATATTCCTTATTATCAGGAAAATAGCGGTTACAGCAAGAGGAATCCAGATTATGACTGAAGTATATAGGTTGGCCACACCGTCCCAAAAAAGGGAGTCGCTGCCGTTAACTGACAGCGTGGCCAATCTGTCTGTCTCTATGAGACCCTGTAATTCAGTCATTCCATAATGCGTTAAATTATTTCCATTACGTTAACCGGCACCCAACCTGTATTACCGTCTTCAAGCCTTATCTCCACCCACTCTTTCATGGATGAGTCCAGTATCCTGACCTTATGACCTTCATGAATGATGAACAGGTCTGTGCCTGCGCTTGTAGGAGTACTCTTGACTGTGACGCTCGGTGACATTATTATGGCCGTATCACGCTCACGGATATTCCTCATCTGCGTTGTAGCGAAGATAAATGATAAAATGGATAAAAGCAAGAAAAACACGCTAAAAGAGAAAGATAATTTTCTTAAGCCTGTTTTCTTGGAGAACAGCAACACTCCGGCAAGAAGTATGGTAACGGCAAACATAATCACCGTAAGGACTGCCCAACCGTTCACGTCAAGCACAGCCAGGAGCTTCTTGAACCATACTACTATAAAGAGCTGGTTCACTGTATTTACCTTATCTACTGTCTTGGTACGAGCCAGTTCCAGATTGAATCTGATATCCGGATCGGACGGATCCATAAGGTATGCACGCTCATAGTAAAGAATGGCTTTGGCAACCTCGTCACGCTTGAGCCAACAGTTACCCAGATTCATATAGAGCGTTGCGTTAACTCCTTGATTATCAGCAATCCACTCATACATACTTATAGCGGTGAGATAATCACCTTGAATATAAGCGCTGTCAGCCTGGGCAAGAGTGGGAACTGCGGCTGTATTTGTGGAATCGGCAACCAGACGAGTCATTCCATTATCGTCCTGTGCAATAGCCAGAACCGGGATCAATGCCATTATGAGAGCAAATATCTTTTTCATAAATCTTTTCAATTTTAAATTACTTGATTGAGTTTTCAATCTGCCCTATTACACCGACGGCCTGATCATACAGACGGTCCATACGGCCCGTGTCATCGCCCGGAGCATAACGGGCATATTCACAGTCATCAAGCAAGCCTATCACCTGTCTTACCGACTCTTCCGATACGTTACGGCTGCCTAGAGTCTCACCTATCCTGTCCTTGGAAAGCTCTGCGTTGGGAATTGAGAGCTTGTCACCGAAATAACCCAGGAGGGCACGCATCATCTCATCATAGAACTCGTTCTTACGGTTTTCCTTCATCAGCTTATGGGCCACCTTAAGGCGTTTGGTGGCTACTGAACTGGCCTTCTTGACACGAACCTTGGCCACGTTAGCACTGTCTGCAATACGTTTTCTGGAGATGGCTGCTACAACTATAAGAATAAGCAGTGGCAGAATCAGGCATAGCCAGAACAGCAATGACCCGAAGAACTGTGAGTTATCGGACTTGAGCGTAGCAGGTGTGGCATGGAACCGTACATCCTGTCCCACGAACTTGAGATCCTCCTTGCTCACGTACGATACCGATGTCTGTGACTCGCCCCCGCCCTGCCCTTTGGCTACATTAAGGGTATATTCCTCAGTGCTTACAGTCTTATAAGTGCCGCTTTTGGGGTCAAAGAACTGGAAATCGAGTGATGGAATGGTATATTTGCCTGCATGACGCGGAATGACCAGATACTCATATACCTTGTTTCCGGTCTGACGGCCACCCTTGATAGTGTATTTGTTCTCAACCTTAGGGTCATATATATCAAAGTCCTGAGGGAACTTTATCTCCGGTGTCTTGACAAGTTTCAGGTTTCCTGTACCTGACAGGATTACCCTGAGAGTCACGGCATCATTAGCCGTGACATCGGTTGAACTGATGGTTGAACTGATGCTGAAATCACCCACTCCACCATAGAAAGCACCTGTCTTACCCTGTGGCAGCGGCTTTACATTGATCTTTATGCTTCGCGTGGTAAGGTCTTTCTTGACCTCAACGTAACGGGAGGAATTGAAGAACATGTCAAAGATGTCATCGCTCCTGTTCTCAACGCGTTGTGTCACCACGCCTTCAAACGGTGTTGCCGGAATCTCCAGCTCACCGGAATGCTGCGGGAACAGCAGGTACTGGCTCCAGACCATTGTCTGATAGTTGCGGCCGTTGTAATGTTCCAGGTTGAATTCCTTCTGCTGCGGAAGCTCCACCTCCTGGACATGACAGTTCTTGAGGTCAGGCATCTTGTTGCTCATGGTCCTGAGGTCAACAGCCGGCAACTTGTATATCTTGAATGTTAGCAACAGTGCCTCCTGTTCATATACAGTGGTCTTATCCACAGTGGCCAGCATGAACAAGTCTTCACCTGAGGCAGCCGCTGCACTCTGCCCTGTAGGCCTTTGCCGTCCGGACTGGGCGCTCCCCTGCCCTTGTGTGGTTTGCTGCTGTGCAGTCTGATCGGGAGGCAGTACCTTGATGGTCAGTTTGTTTGAAGTAATCTGCTTGCCGTCAGCCTTGATGGTGGCACCGTCAAGTTCCACATTACCCTCCTCCGTAGCTACTGCAATATAAGTATATGTCAGTGTATATGAGCTTGTTACTTTGCCATTTACCACCGACATGCTTGATGACGTTGACGTAGTGGGACCGGACAGTATGTTGATATTCTTCATGTCAGGGGCACGGAACTCCTTGACATTGTTGGTATTGACCTTGTATGTGATTCTGAAACGTTCACCCTGCACTACGGCCTGAGGGGCTTGTGCGGTAAAACTGACATCATCGGCAAGGACTCTTACCGTGGCCAGCATCACAAGCATAACCGAGAACAGTAATCTTTTTGTCTTGTGTGTTATAATCATATTACCAATCTTTTTCTAAAGGTTTCTTGGGTTGAACCTTCAGGAGCTGTTCCTGAACGCGTTCCTGAACGTCTTTCTCATCCTGCATGGCAGCCTCCAGTATCTGTTCGGCATTCTCCTGCGACATCTCCTGCTCCTGCTGATCCTGCTGGTCTTGCTGTTGTTCCTGCTGATCCTGTTGCTGGTCCTGCTGCTGTTCTTGCTGCTGTTCTTGCTGCTGGTCTTGCTGCTGGTCCTGCTGATTCTGCTGCTGATTCTGCTGCTGATTCTGCTGCTGATCCAGCATACGCTGTGCAAGAATCATGTTGTAGCGTGTCTCGTCATCCTGCGGATTGTTGCGTAGTGCCTGTTTGTAAGCCTCAACAGCCTTATCATACTGCTCACACATGTGATATACCACGCCTGTATTATGATATGTCTTGGCAAGATTCTGCTTGCAGTTTTCCAGTTCCTTAGGATTGGATGCCGGATTCTCCATCAGCTCTTTCTTGCGCGACTCCAATGCATTCGCGGTTTTGCGATACTGTTCAACAGCTTCATTGGGTTTCTGCTGAGCGGTATAGGCGTTACCCAGGTTAAAGTTTCCTTCATACAGTGCAGGGTTCATGTCAATAGCCTTGAGGTAATTCTCCTCGGCCTTGATGAACAGGCTGTCCTGGAACATCCGGTTGCCCTTACGCACAAATGAACGGTCTGAGCGTTGTGCGTAAGCACCCGCCACAGACGCAATCAAAAGGCAAAACAACAATATCTTTTTCATTTTACTTTCTCCTCATCGGTTTTGAACAGACTGAAATTACGGAGTTTCGGGTTGCGGCTCTCACAAATGAAAAGCTCAATCAGCAGCACAACCAGGATCATCCAGGCAATTATCTGGAACTGTTCATCATATTCTGTATAAATTGTGCTCTCCACATCGGCCTTGGCCAGTTTGTCAATCTCCTTCTGCAAAGCTTTCTCGGCGGCATTTGAGTTATCCACATAGAAATATACGCCATTGCCTGCTGCGGCAATCCTGCGGCACATATCCTCATCCAGGCGTGTCACCACCACATTGCCTTCACGGTCCTTACGGAACTCTCCGCTGCGCTCACCCGGTATCGGTGAACCTGACGGCAGACCGACTCCAAGCACATATACCATATAACCTTTCTCTGCCGCAGCCTTTGCAGCCTCCTCGGCCCCACCCTCATGGTTCTCACCGTCCGTAATCACTATTATGGCCTTTCCTACACCTTCATTCGGTGTAAAACTGCGGGTAGCAAGTTCAATGGCTGTCTTGATATCGGTTCCCTGGCGTGTAATCAGTGCCGGACTGATGGTGTTAAGGAACACCTTGGCCGATATGAAATCACTCGTTATAGGCAGCTGCACAAAAGCATCGCCGGCAAAGACAATAAGGCCTATCTTGTCATCCTTGAACTGGTCAACCAGGTTTGAAATGATACGTTTTGACTTCTCCAGACGGCTGGGAGCCACATCATCGGCCAGCATGGAGTTTGAAATGTCCAATGCTATGACAGTCTCTATACCCTTACGGGTCACAGTCTCCTGCCTGGAGCCGAACTGCGGTCTTGCCAGCAGGAAGCAGCAGAGCGTATATGCTGCAAAGAGCAACCAGAACTTAATATTGGGCCTGCTCACCGATGCATCAGGCATGAGCTGTGATAACAGGTCCTCATCGCCATATTCTGCCAGTTTTCTCTTGCGGCGAATGTTGGAGAACACATGGAGTACCACCAGAACCGGTACCAGTGCCAGCAGATACAGATATTCGGGATTTGCGAACTTGAACATAGTGTAACTCCTTGTTTATGGTATTGTACGCAGAACAGTCTGCTTGAGCAGAATGGACAGCAACAGACACAGCAGCAGCGCCAGCGCATACGGCTGGTACTCCTCCTGGTTCTTGCTGAACTCCTTGACCTGCAGCTTGGTCCGCTCCAGTTTGTCAATCTCTTCATATACCTCCTTAAGCTTGCTGTTGCTGGTGGCGCGGTAATATTGTCCACTGGCAGTCTGTGCAATCTGACGGAGAACATTCTCATCAATCTCAACGGCTACGTTGATATACTGCTTGCCGAACGCACCCTGAACCGGATACGGTGCTGTACCGTTCGTTCCAATGCCTATGGTATAAACCCTGATTCCGAAGCTCTTGGCCATCTCGGCAGCAGTCAGTGGCGATACCTCACCACGGTTGTTGGAACCGTCAGTAAGCAGTATTATGACCTTTGACTTGGCCTGGCTGTCCTTAAGACGGCTTATGGCATTGGCCAGTCCCATTCCTATTGCAGTTCCGTCCTCAATTATGCCCTTGGCGGCAATGTCGCTGCTCACATTCTGGAACATGTTTAGCAACACCGCATGGTCAACGGTCATCGGACACTGCGTGAATGCCTCTCCGGCAAATATCGTAAGGCCTATATTGTCGTTAGGACGGCCATTGATGAACTCCGCAGCAACCTGCTTGGCGGCCTCTATGCGGTTGGGCTTGAGGTCCTCGGCCAGCATACTGGTGGATACATCTACGCAAAGCATTATGTCAATGCCCTCAATCTCGGTATCCTGCCAGCGGTCAGTGGTCTGCGGACGCGCCAGTATGAGCGACAGCAGTACCAGGGCTGCCATCTCAAGAATAAAAGGTAAATGAATCAGATAATATTTCCAGCTCTTGCCCATACCGCCGTACATGGAAGTGGTAGGTACCGACATGCTGGCACGCCTCTTGTTAGCCCTGAGCACATACCATATAACGCATGGTATGATGAGTAGCATCAACAGAAGATATGCGCTGTTTGCAAATGTCATGGCCAGTTAATTTTAGAAGAACAGATAATACAACTTCAATACCGTAAGCACAAGGAACAACGCGCCTAGCGCAGATAAAACCACTCCGGCCACCAGCAGCATGATGCGCGCCCCTTTGCTCCGTTTCACCTCTACTATGGTCTCTTCCTCTTTGGGTTTAAAGTCCTCTTCCGACACCTCAATCCTGGTGTCGTTAACAAACTCCATGGCGCTCATCAGGTTGCGGTCATTCTCGTTAAGCATGGGCTTGAACTTGGCGAACTTGACCATATCGGAAGTGGAGAGAAGGTCGCGCAGCTGGGCAAGAGACTCCTTGTCTCGGTTCTCCTCCAGATGCTCCAGAATCTCGTAAGACGTCATCTCGGTTGCGTTAAAACCGAACCGTTCATTAATATACTCACGCAGAATGTCGGTAAGCCGTGTGTAATAGCCCTTGGCATCCTCACTGTGAGGTCCTCCAGACTGCCTTAACTCCTCAATCTCCGATAATGCCTTGAGATGAGCCGGAACCTTAGGCTCAATCTTGATTCTCCTGATAATAGGTTTGTCATCCTTGAACCTTATGAACAGATAAACGCCCAGACCTATGGCCATAATGGCCAGGAACCAGTAAAACAGAAGTCCCTTGGCCTCATACAGCCTGACAGGTGTTTTCATGTTTTCCTTTGGACCGAATATCTGAGTCTCCTGCCCCTCGGGGATATCGTATGTCATGAATGCCAACGCCAGACGGTTGGACTGATATTCAGTACCATCCACCTGAACCGGCATGTAAGGAATGTATATCAGCGCCGAATCAAAGCATGTAACTACATAATTACGTGTCAGTGTCATACGCTGGCCGTTGTTTACATACTGGGTATCGGTAGTAACCGGCGGTATTATCTCCAGCCCCCTGACTATCGTATCGCGGTATGAAGGGAAGACCACCTTATTGCCGGCGTCACAGGTGACAGACAGACGCAATCCTGTCTGCTGACCCACCCACATCATCATGGAATCCACTTGAGCGGTGACAACTACATTCTGAGCCGATATCTTTGACAACGGATACAGACTCAACCAGAACAGAAATATGACGAATCTTCTCATTAAAAACTCAATTCTCAATTCTCAATTCCTTTTTGCAAACAGCCCCATCAGCGCCTTGACATAATCCTGGTCAGTCCTGACAGAAACCATGTCAACGCTGCTGCGTGTCAGATAATCCTGGATACGGGCCGTATTGTCATCAAACCATTTCCTGTGCGCCGAACGGACTTTCATCGATGAGGTGTCTATATACATCTCCTTTCCGCTCTCTGCGTCAAGCAGTTTCATCAGACCTACATCCGGAAGATCCTCCATACGTCGGTCGTAAACACGTATTGCCACGACATCATGCTTGCGGTTTGCAATACTCAATGCGTTGCGGAAATCATGCGGGTCAATGAAATCACTCAGCAGAAAAGCCGTGCAACGCTTCTTGACCGCTCCCGTAAGGAATTCAAGAGGAACCGTAATGTCCGTGGCATTGCTTTCCGGTTGGAAGTCAAGCAGTTCACGTATCAGGTAGAGAATATGTCTGCGTCCTTTCTTGGGCGGTATGAACTTCTCTATCCTGTCACTGAAGAACACCAGTCCCACCTTATCATTGTTTTCAATGGCTGCAAATGCCAGCGTGGCGGCAATCTCGGTCACCATCTCACGCTTCATCATGACCTTGGTGCCGAAATTAAGGCTGTCCGATACATCAACCATGAGCATCACGGTAAGTTCCCGCTCCTCTTCAAACACCTTTGAATAAGGCTTGTTCATGCGGGCGGTAACATTCCAGTCTATATCGCGCGGCTCGTCACCATACTGGTACTCACGCACCTCGCTGAATGCCATACCGCGTCCCTTGAACGCAGTATGGTACTGACCGGCAAAAATGTTACTGGACAGACCACGGGTCTTGATCTCAATTTTCCGGACCTTCGCTATCAGTTCACTTGTCTCCATACTAAACTGATCTATAGAAGGTTAAATCAAGGTACTTCAACCTTGTTCAAGATGCGGCTTACAAGCTCGTCCTGAGTCACGTTGGTAGCCTCGGCCTCATATGTGAGTCCGATACGATGACGCAGTACATCATGTGCTATGGCGCGGACATCCTCAGGCACGACATAACCTCTGCGCTTTATGAATGCGTATGAGCGGGCTGCAAGAGCCAAATTTATGGATGCACGCGGAGAACCGCCGAATGATATGAGCTCCTTTATCTCCTTCAAACCATATTTATCGGGATAACGTGTGGCAAACACGATATCAGCAATATATTGCTCTATCTTCTCATCCAGATAGACCATATCCACCACCTTGCGAGCCTCGATTATGTCATCTGTGTTCATAACAGGCTTTACTGTACCTGTCTCGTGATGAATCTGCTGATGTATGATCTTCTTCTCTTCCTCAATCCTGGGGTAGTCAATCACTGCCTTTAGCATGAAACGGTCCACCTGAGCCTCGGGCAGAGGATATGTACCCTCCTGCTCTATCGGGTTCTGTGTGGCCATTACCAGGAAAGGACGCGGCAACTTGAATGTATCGCCGCCCAATGTAACCTGACGCTCCTGCATAGCCTCAAGCAATGCGCTTTGTACCTTGGCAGGAGCACGGTTTATCTCATCGGCAAGGATGAAGTTTGCGAACACGGGGCCTTTCTTGGGTATGAAGGTCTCATCTTTCTGACTGTATATCATCGTACCAACCACATCGGCTGGCAGAAGGTCAGGGGTAAACTGTATGCGGTTGAAACTTGCGTCTATCAATGACGCGAGGGTCTTGATGGCAAGCGTCTTGGCCAGGCCAGGCACACCTTCCAGCAAAATATGGCCGTCGGACAGAAGTCCTATAAGCAATGACTCCACAAGATGTTTCTGTCCCACAATAACCTGATCCATACCGGCCATCAGGTTGGTAACGAACGCACTCTGTTGTTCTATGCGCTCATTCAGCTCCTTAATGTCAACGTTTTCACTCATAAGATCTATAATTACAGTTAGTCCAAATGTGCCATGAGCCTTTTTTGCTCAGACACGGCCCAAATATATCACTATTTGCACGCTGTTATGGACTAAAAAGGTTTAAATAGTATTGCTTTCAGTTAGTTTTTTAATGTTTTTACACTTTTTATACCAAAACGTCATTTTGCCTTAAGTACAGGTATCCTTATCTTGGCGCCCTCATGAAGTTTGGAGGCATCCTTGACGTTATTGTATTTTACTATGTACGGCCAGAGTTTCTTGGTTCCGTAGTACTTGAGAGCAAGCTTTGTAATAGTCTCATCGCTCTTAAGCGTATGGACTGTCAGATCGCCATCCATAATGAAGTTCACAGTATCAGCCTCTGTAAAGTCCTTAAGGTCCTTGGCTGAATCAGCGCTGTTGAGCTTCACTGCGGGATAACCGGAAGTACCCTGTCCGGTTGTAACGCTACTTGCTGCGGGTTTGGCAGGAGTTGTTGCAGCAGGCTCAGGCTTTGAAGGCTGCTGTGCAGGAGTGGTCTGGACCTGAGTCTGCTGTTGTGCAGGTACAGTTACAGACGGCTCAGGTTGGGCAGGTTGTTCTGCCGGAGTAGCCTGGGAAGGCTTCTCCTGAGGTTGATCTACCGGCTTGGACGGCTGCGGGTTGACGGGAACTGTTTCTTTGACAGGTTTGGACACGTTTCCGGTCGAATCTGCCACATATTCCGTCTTGTTCCTGTTTTTAATGTCACGTTCCACATACTCAAGTACACTGTTACCTATCAACGGCCAGAAAAGATATAGCGCAAGCGGAACAATAAGAAGGATAGCCAGGATCCATATAAGCAACTTGATAAGGAAACGGACACCTCTCTTCTGCGTCACTTCCTTTACTGTAGGCTCTACTTTCACGTCATTATCGTTATCATTGCCATTACCCGATTCAAGCGGAACATCCTCAACAGCAATCGTAGCTTTCTCTTTATCTTGTACAGGTTTATCCTCTTTGGCAACATCATCAGTTGATTCATCCGACTCCTCTTCCAATTGGCTGACAGTATTCATACTTGCCAGGGTATCAGCCTGTTCAGAAGTGATTTCTACAGTCTCAAAGGCTGCAAAAGGTTTGTTGATAACCTCCTTAAGGTCAGCGTCGGGAGTAAAGGAGATTTTCTGATGTCCCTCGATGGTGAAACGCTCGCCTGTGTTCACGTTCACGCTCTCGCGGTCTTCCATCTGCAACAGTTTGAAAGTGCCCAAGCCCTTGACCTTGACAAGACCATCAGAAAGGACACTCTGGGAAATTATTTCAAAAAAGTTCTTTACGAACTGCTCTGATGCCGATTTTGACATTCCGCCCGCTTGTGACAGAAGGTCGGCAAGCTGTGTCAGGTTTATCTTCTTATCCATAGCTCTGCCTTATTTGAGTTTTTCCTTAAGTAATGAACTGGGCTTGTATGTAAGGACAAGTTTGGGAGGTACCAGCATACGCACGCCGGTAGTCGGATTGACTGACACACGCTCATTCTTCTTCTTGACTTCAAGGACTCCGAATCCGGAAAGACTCACGGAATCACCGTTCTGCCACAGGTTCTCCATTACCCCAATCAGGTTCTGTGCCTGCCGGGCAGCCTGTTCAGCTGACATCTGGCATCTGTCGGACAATTCTGTCAAAAACTGCTTGTTGTTCATATAGGTTAGTTTAATTATTTGTCTATGATACCGTATAAGTCAAATGCATCAGCCCGGGTAACCCTCACGTTATGGAATTTACCCGTTGCAAGCCTGCAATCGGCTTTGATGAGCACCTCCGGATCCACTTCGGGTGAATCAAACTCTGTGCGTCCCACATAATAATCCCCTTCCAAACGGTCAATAATGGTCTTGTAGGTCTTGCCCACCTTAGCCTCACTTATGGATTCGGCTATTTCCTGCTGTACACGCATGAGCCGTGACAGGCGAGCCTGCTTTACATCATCTGATATGTCATCTTTGTAGTGAATGGCAGAATACGTGCCCTCCACCTCGGAGTATGCAAAAGCACCCATGCGTTCAAACCGCTGTTCCTTTACAAAATCCAGCAAGCGGTTGAAATCATCATCGGTTTCACCCGGGAATCCGACCATCAAAGTGGTGCGCAGGTGTATGCCCGGCACCTCCTGGCGGATATGGTTAAGCAGTTCACGGGTCTCCTGAGCGGTGATGTTGCGGCGCATGCGCTTCAATACCGGATCACTTATATGCTGCAGAGCTATATCCATATACTTGCATACATTGTCACGCTCACGCATCACAGGCAACAGGTCCATCGGGAAATCATTAGGATAGCCATAATGAAGACGCAACCACTCTACACCCGGAATATCTGACAGACGCTGTACAAGTTCAGCAATAACAGGTTTACCTGCCATGTCCTTACCGTAATATGTAAGGTCCTGGGCTATCAGTTGTATCTCCTTAACGCCTTTTGAAACCAGTCTGCGTGCTTCGTCCAATATATCGTCCTGGCTGCGTGACCGGTACTTTCCTGTCATGAGCGGAATTGCACAATAGGCGCAACCGCGGTTGCATCCCTCGGCAATCTTGAGATAGGCATAATGAGACGGAGTGGTTATGATACGGTCATTCTCTATCTCGCCATGCCATTCACGTCCCATCTCCTTAAGGATCCCGCTCCAGTCGAACTTGCCGTACCAGCCATCTGCTTCAGGAATCTCGGCCATAAGCTCCTTATGGAATTTCTGCGACAGGCATCCCATCACATACAATCGGCCAATCTTACCGGCCTTTTTCAGTGCTCCGCACTCCAGGATCATATTGATTGATTCTTCCTGTGCATCGCCTATAAAACCGCATGTGTTTATTATCACAGTTTCGGCACTGACTTTTTCCGGATCATGTCTAACCCTAAGCCCATTGGCTCTAAATTGAGCCATAAGTTTCTCAGAATCAACAAGATTCTTAGAACAGCCTAATGTAATTATATCCACTGTGCCGTGTCTCATGATTCAATCCATCTTGAACAGTGAATCCACAAATTCAGTCTTGTTGAACACCTGCAGATTATCCATGCCTTCGCCCAGGCCTACATATTTTACAGGAACTTTGAACTGGTCCGATATGCCAATCACTACACCACCCTTGGCCGTTCCGTCCAGTTTGGTGATGGCCAGTTGGGTAACCTTGGTGGCCAATGTGAACTGACGTGCCTGCTCAAATGCGTTTTGACCGGTGGATCCGTCCAATACCAACAGAACATCATCGGGAGCGCCCTCCACAACCTTGTTCATCACGTTGCGTATCTTGGTAAGTTCGTTCATCAGTCCCACCTTGTTGTGAAGACGTCCGGCGGTATCTATCAGTACCACATCCACATCATTAGCCACGGCGGAACTCAGAGTATCATACGCCACGGATGCAGGGTCCGATCCCATTTCCTGCCTTATCACCGGAACATCCACCCTACGTCCCCACTCCTGGAGCTGCTCTATGGCAGCGGCACGGAACGTATCGGCGGCACCCAGCATCACCTTCAGTCCGCGTTTCTTGAACTGGTATGCCAGTTTGCCTATGGTAGTGGTCTTGCCTACTCCGTTCACTCCCACCACAAGCACCACATATGGTTTACGCCCGGCTGGAATGCAGAAAGGCTCCATTTCATCGTCAGGATTGTTTTCCACAAGCAGTGCCGAGATCTCCTCACGCAGAATGCCGTTCAATTCGGCAGTTCCCATGTATTTGTCACGTGCCACACGCTCCTGGATACGCTTGATTATCTTAAGTGTAGTCTCCACACCTACGTCCGATGTTATGAGCACCTCCTCCAGATTGTCAAGCACCTCGTCATCTACAGTGGTCTTTCCGGCCACAGCGCGGGCTATTTTGGAGAAGACGCTGGTCTTGGTCTTTTCCAGGCCTTTGTCCAGTACCTCTTTCTTATCTTTGGAAAAAAATGAAAACAGTCCCATATTATTCGGTGAATACGGCAAAATTAAATAAATAAGGTGACAAATGCAAAACTACAAACAAAAAGAAGAGCGACCGTTATGATCGCTCTCCTATATTCTGACGGTAAAACCTATTTACTTGATAGCGTCCTTAAGCTGCTCGTCGGTAACGATCTGCTCTGTGAACATGTAAGCACCGGTCTTGGGTGACTTGACCATCTTAATGACCTTGGCCATTGAGACCTTACCCTGACGCAGGGTAGCAACTACTTTCTTTGCCATGGTTAATACGTATTACTTGATCTCTGTCATCCTCTTGAGAATGGGGTTATACTTCTTAAGTTCCAGTCTCTCAGGAGTGTTCTTCCTGTTCTTGGTGGTAATGTAACGGGAAGTGCCCGGCATACCGCTGTCCTTGTGCTCAGTGCATTCCAGGATAACCTGAACCCTGTTGCCTTTTACTTTCTTTGCCATAGTATGAACTCCTTAACTGTGTTACGCAATGATTCTGATGTCCTTCCAGTCGCAATAGCCGTTGGCAACTGCCTCCTTAAGGGCGGCATCAAGACCTTTCTTGTTTATGATTCTCAGGCCGGCAGCACTGAGTTTGAGGCTGATCCAGCAATTCTCCTCTACATAGAAGAACTTCTTGGTGAACAGGTTAACGTCAAATGTCCTCTTGGTTCTGCGCTTTGAGTGAGAGACATTGTTGCCAACCATTGCCTTCTTTCCGGTGATCTGACAAATTCTTGACATATCTATCTGTTTTTATTCGTTTTTAGCACTGTTCTCAAAACAGGGTGCAAATTTAGATGATTTATTTTATTCTTCCAAACAAAACCACCTTTTTTTCTTTTATAGACGCGTGTTGGAATAGATTGGCACATCGATTGAACAGAAATCGCCGTCCAAGTACTTAAAATAGCCTGTGCAGGCTATCATGGCAGCGTTATCGGTGGTGTATGAAAAACGTGGTATGAACACTTTCCAGCGGTAGCGGCGTGCATGGTCCTGGAAGGCTTCACGCAATCCCGTATTGGCCGATACCCCACCCGCCACGGCAATCTGCGTTATGCCGGTATCTTTTGCTGCCTGACGCAGTTTCTTCATCAGGATTTCCACTATCGTCCGCTCCAAAGATGCGCACAGATCCTCCTTGTGATGTTCGATGAAATCGGGGTCTTCCTTAACCCAGTCACGCAGATTGTACAGGAACGATGTCTTAAGACCGCTGAAACTGTAGTTGTAACCGGGGATATTGGGTTTGCTGAACGTATATGCCTTAGGGTTCCCCTGACGCGCCAAGCGGTCAATTATAGGACCGCCCGGGTATCCGAATCCCATCACCTTTGAACACTTGTCCATAGCCTCGCCGGCGGCATCATCTATCGTCTGGCCCAGAATCTCCATTTTGTTGTATGATTCCACCTTGACAATCTGTGAGTTACCGCCCGAAACCAGCAAACACAGAAACGGGAACTGCGGAGTCTCAAGTTCCTCATCCGGCTGTTTGATGAAATGAGCCAGAATGTGTCCCTGCAAATGGTTGACTTCAATCATGGGAATACCCAAAGAGCGTGCAAATCCCTTGGCAAAAGAGACACCTACCAGGAGTGAGCCCATAAGACCCGGACCGCGCGTAAATGCTACGGCACTAAGCTGTCCGGCATCAATTCCGGCCCTTTTCAACGCGGTATCCACCACCGGGACAATGTTCTGCTGGTGAGCACGGGATGCCAGTTCCGGCACCACCCCACCGTACTCCTCATGCACCTTCTGGCTGGCCACGACGTTTGACAGCAATTCACCGTTATGTATCACTGCAGCCGACGTATCATCGCAAGATGATTCAATTCCCAGTATATAAACGTTATTATTATTCATCAGCCCATTTTTTTGCTTTCGGCCTGCAAAGTTACCACAAATATTCTCTTATTTTGCACCTGTTAAGATACTAACGTTATATACCTCATGATTTGGAACCCTAAACTGGAATGTATGTCGCGTGACCAGATGCGCGAACTGCAAAGTGAGAAACTCAGGAAAATCGTAGCACACGCCTACAACAACTCGCCTTTTTACAAGAAAAGATTTGATGAACACGGTGTTCATCCTGATGACATCAAGAGCATTGATGACATTGTCAAACTACCTTTCACCGTCAAGCAGGACCTGCGTGACAACTACCCGTTCGGGATGATGTGCGTCCCTATGACAGATATACTCAGACTGCACGCATCATCAGGCACCACAGGCAAACCGATAGTTGTCGGTTACACCGCAAAGGATCTTGACAACTGGGCCGACGCTGTAGCCCGCTGCCTTTCAGCCTACGGACTGGGAAGCAATGACATGGTGCAGATCGCATACGGATACGGCCTTTTCACCGGAGGTCTGGGCGCCCATGACGGAGTAACCAAGATAGGAGGAACAGTTATCCCCACCAGCAGCGGCAACACCCAGAAACAGTTGCAGCTCATGCAGGATTTCGGAGCCACCGCAGTAGCCTGCACCCCATCGTACGCACTTTATATGGCCGAGGAGATACGCAAGCAAGGCCTTGACATAAAGAACTTCAAACTTAAGGTAGGAATTTTCGGAGCCGAGCCTTGGACAGAGGCTATGCGTAAGGAGCTTGAGGACAAGCTGCAGATCCGCGCATTCGACATCTACGGGTTGACCGAGATAAGCGGTCCCGGCGTAGGCGGTGAGTGCGAGTGCCAGAACGGCACCCACCTGTGGGAGGACCTCTATTACCCCGAGATCATCGACCCTGTTACACTGCAGCCTGTTGAACCGGGCCAGAAGGGAGAACTTGTATTCACCACTCTCGACAAGTGGGGAATGCCTATGATACGTTACCGCACACGTGACCTCACCTACCTTAATTATGATAAGTGTGAGTGCGGCCGTACCGCAGTACGCATGGGCAAGATCCTGGGCCGCAGCGATGACATGATGATCATTCGCGGCGTCAACGTATTCCCGTCACAGGTTGAATCAATACTGCTTGAGTTCCCCGAGTACGAGCCATACTTCCTTATTGAGGTTGACCGCGTGAACAACACCGATACGTTCGATATCCAGGTTGAGGTAAAGCCGGAGTTCTACACCGACCGGATCAATGAACTGGTACGTCTGCGCCAGCGTCTTACCGCACGCATCCAGAGCGTTATCGGCATCCAGCCTAACATCAAGATCGTTCAGCCCGGAACCATTGAGCGCTCTACCGGCAAGGCCAAACGTGCCATTGACCATCGCAAATTCGAATAATAACCTTAATATATACCTATATGCTTATCAGACAGATTTCAGTGTTCCTTGAGAATGAAAAGGGCAAGTTTGCCGAAATAGCAAGGCTGCTAGGCAACAACGGCATAAACATGAAGGCATTCACCGTATCCGAAACCCAGGATTTCGGTATAGCCCGCATCATAGTGGAGCGTGACCAGATAGAGCGCGCATTCAACCTGATCAAGGCCAACTCTTACGCCGTAACTATGACTCATGTAGTGTATCTGGAGTGTGCACATAAACCTGGAGCTATGGCCGAGGCTATGGAGAAGTTGTCGGCCGCCGGTATCTCTGTTGAGTACATGTACGCATTCGCAGACTCGTCATCAGAGTTCTCACGCGTAATCATACGCCCCGATAACACCGAACTGGCAAACCAGATAATTGCCGAGTTATAAAAAATCTTTCGGGCGCTTGAGATAGCCGATTTTTCTATACCTTTGCACCCGAATAAAGGAAAGATGCCAGAGTGATCGAATGGACCGGACTCGAAATCCGGCGTACGGCCTAGCCGTACCGTGGGTTTGAATCCCACTCTTTCCGCAAAAGCCAGGTTTTCGCCTGGCTTTTTGCGTAAAGAGTGGGATTCGGTAAACCTCCTTTTAGTTTACTCCGTAAACGCGCTCACTCCGTTCGCTTGGCGGCCCTCCGGGACCGCGGTCTCGCTCCAAGCATTCGCTCGCTCCAATACTATTGCACCTGCGTAATGGGCTTTGTATTTTCTTAACTAAAGTTGTTGATAAGAGGACGTTTCGGGTTGCAACAAATTTCGGAGAGTTGTTGTAATTTTGCAGCCAGAATACTAAACACATTTACTCGATAGCAAATGGGCGGATTTTTTGGAGTCGTCTCTAAGGAGAGATGCATCAATGATCTTTTTTACGGAACTGATTATCAGTCACATCTTGGAACAAGCCGCGCAGGTATGGTAACCTATCACCCTGAACTGGGTTTCAAACGCAGCATACACAACCTTGAAAACGACTATTTCAGAAGCAAGTTTGAATGTGAACTGGGCAGATTCTGCGGCAACAGCGGTATAGGAGTCATCAGTGATACCGATGCCCAACCAATGCTCATGAACAGCCACCTGGGACGCTTCGCCCTGGTTACAGTGGCCAAAATCAACAACAAGGAAGAGATATGTGACCATCTGCTGGATGAGAACATGCACTTGAGTGAGTTCAGCAGCGGTAAGATAAATCCCACAGAACTGGTAGCCTTGCTCATTATCAAGGGCAAGAACTATGTTGAGGGTATTGAGAATGTCTTCAATACGATAAAGGGCTCATGCTCCATGCTTCTGCTTACGGAAAACGGCATAATAGCCGCCCGCGATTCATGGGGACGTACCCCTATCGCGCTTGGTTGCAAGGATGGAGCTATAGCCGTCACGACTGAAACCACAGCGTTTCCAAACCTTGGATATGATACCAAACTGTACATCGGACCAGGTCAGATAATAAGGATTACTGAAAACGGGTATGAGGAGTTACGCAAGCCCAACAAGAAAATGCAGATTTGCTCTTTCCTGTGGGTATATTACGGATTCCCCACCAGTTGCTACGAGGGTCGCAATGCCGAGGACGTGCGCAACGAGCTGGGTCGCGTAATGGGCCGTGAGGACGATGTTGAAGTTGATGGCGCTTGCGGCATTCCTGACAGCGGTTTAGGTATGGCCGTAGGTTACGCCGAAGGCCATAAGTGCCCATACGTCAGGGCCGTGGCAAAATACACTCCCACGTGGCCCCGTTCATTCATGCCTACCGATCAGGACAGACGTAATCTTGTAGCCAAGATGAAGCTTATCTCCAACAAGGATATCCTTAACGGCAAGCGTCTGGTATTCTGCGATGACAGCATTGTCCGTGGCACACAGCTCAAGGATAACTCACATGATTTCTATGAATCAGGCGTTAAAGCTGCTCACATGCGTATATCCTGCCCACCTCTTACTTACAGCTGCCCGTTTGTAAACTATTCAGCCAGCAAGAATGATTTGGAGTTGATAACACGCCGTGTCATTCAGGACTTTGAGGGTGAGAATCCCAGCCAGGAAATACTTAAGAAATACTCTACTACAGGTACTCCTGAATATAACAGAATGGTTCAGGAAATAGCCAAGCGCTTACAGCTTACAACACTTAAGTTCAGCTCGTTAGAAGCATTGGTTAAAGCTATCGGCCTGCCTAAGGAGCGCATCTGCACCCACTGCTTTGACGGCAGCTCGTTCTACACACTGGAAGAACAGAACAATTGAAAATTGAGAATTGAGAATTGAGAATTGTAAAAAGCCTTCGGAAATCCGAAGGCTTTTTAATGTCGCGGGCTTATTACGCAGGTGCGTGTAATTCTCAATTCTCAATTTTCAATTCTCAATTAGTTCTCTGAATTTCCGCATTCCGGCGGTGGCAACATCCTTAATATGTACCACCCCGCTTACATGTGCGGCTGCCGACGGGTCCGGGTCAATCATATAGATCTTGCATTCTGATGGAGCATACTGATAAAGACCGGCTGCAGGATAGACCTGCATTGATGTTCCCACAATAAGCAATATATCGGCCTTACTGACTTCCTCGGCAGCTTTCTGCAAATTTGGAACCTGTTCACCGAACCACACTATATGGGGACGCAACTGAGTGTTGTGCGGACCGCCCTTATCGCCCATATTGATTGCCCTGTAGCCTATATCCTGCACATAACGCTCACTCCAATAGTCCATATCTGTGTATGTATCCTCAGGGCGCACCTTGGTCAATTCACCATGCAGATGGATAATATTGCTGCTACCAGCCCGCTCATGCAGATTGTCCACATTCTGAGTGACGACGCAAACATCATACACCTTTTCAAGTTCAGCCAGAATCGTGTGTGCCTCATTAGGCTCAACGGTTGCCAGTTGGGCTCGGCGCTCATTATAGAAACGCAGCACACGTGCAGGGTCACGATACCAACCGTCGATGGTGGCCACAGCCTCTACAGGCTCATTGTCCCACAGTCCGTTTCCGCCGCGGAATGTTGCTATACCGCTCTCGGCACTGATACCGGAGCCACTCAATACTACAAGTTTTTTCATTTTACGATATTCATCTCATCAAGCAGGTAACCTGCACCTCCAAACTTGTCCATCATCCAGAGCACGTAGCGTATATCCACGCAGATACAACGCTGTAACTCAGGCTCAAATATCACGTCGCCGCTCATGGCCTCCCAGTTACCGTCAAATGCAAGGCCTATCAGGTTACCCTCCGCATCCATTACGGGGCTGCCGGAGTTTCCTCCGGTTATATCCAGATTGGTTATGAAACAGGTGGGCACCTCACCGTCAGGACCTGCATACTGGCCAAAGTCACGCTTCTGATACAATTCTTTCTGACGTGCCGGCACACGGAACTCATAGTTGGTGGGATCCTCCTTGTCCATGACACCTTTCATATTTGTGTAGAAATCATAATGCTTACCCTCCTTTGTGGTGTAGCCCTGTACAGTACCATACGTGAGACGGCAGGTGGAGTTTGCATCGGGATATGATTTGGCACCCTTGGTCCACTCCATGAGTCCGGCAGTAAATACGGTAGAGGCAGAATCACGCAGTGCTGCAGCTTCGTATGAATACGATGCGTTTATGCGGCTGCGGGCCTTGCTTAACTGCGCATTGATATCTGTTGTGGAATCCATCGAGAGATTCTGGCCACTGAATGATTCCAGTCTTGAGGGACTGGTGTACGCGCTGTATATGAACAGGTTATCCACATTCAGTTTTGACAGGTCCAGTGAATCCTTGGGGCTGGCATTCTGCATATAGAAACTGACCATAGCCTTTGTTATCTCCTTATCCAATGAAGAGCTGTAGTTGCGGTAGAATGCCTCGCGGTCCAGACTGTTCATCTGTGCTATGCGCAGCAACTCTATGTTACCCAGACTCTCGCTGAACACTGCGTTACGCAGGTTGTATTCAGTGTTCTTTTTTACGTTTTCCTCTATCACGTCTATCACATTGCCGTACTTGGCCTGACGCTTGGGTTTGGCATTGACCCAGTCCATGAAATCGGCCTCCTTCTGACGCTGACGGCCTATCACGTCAAGACTGGCAAAACACTCACGCATACCCTGCCATTTCTTCCAGCCGTTGGCCGACGATGCGTACTTGTTGGCATACTGCAGACCTATGGTGTCATTGGAGCGCATACCCTTCCACATCACATCCTGACGTACGGTACGGGCTGCTATGCGTACATCCTGCACCTCCATCAGCTGCTCCAGCTGGGCGGCAGTCTGGAAACGCTGCGTGCGACCGGGATACCCCATAATCATGGCAAAATCGCCCTCGTCAATACCCTTGAGCGATATGCTCAGGAAACGCTTGGGGCGCAGCGGCACGTTGTCAGCGCTGTAATCAGCCGGATTGCCTTCGCGGTCGGTATAAACACGGAACATGGAGAAATCACAGGTATGGCGCGGCCACATCCAGTTGTCGGTCTCACCGCCGAATTTACCTGCCGATGCAGGAGGCGCACCGACAAACCTTACGTCACGATACACCTTATTTACGATTATATAGCGCTGGTTGTCATTATAGAAACCTGTCACCTGCACCTGACAGCCGGGATTGTCCTTACGTATCTGTTCAAGCAATGCATCGGCTTTATCCTTTTTCATACCGGTTATATCCGTCATACTCTGCAGGAACGTAACCGTAAGACCGGGAACAGGGATCTCCTCCTCCAGACTCATAGCCCAATAACCGTCTTCCAGATAGTTGTGCTCAGGAGTTGACAGCCCCTGGATGCTGGAGTATCCGCAATGGTGGTTGGTAACCAGCAGGCCGCGCTCCGAAATTATCTCGGCCGTGCAACCGCCTCCGAAATGCACCACTGCATCCTTTATTGAGGCTTTCTTCTCATTGTAGATATCCGCAGCCTTTATCTTCAGGCCCAGTTTCTTCATATCGGCCTGGTTCATCTTCTTGAGCGTCGGAAGCATCCACATACCCTCATCGGCCCGGACCGATGTCACCGCCAGCGCCACCGCCAGCATCATAATTACCTTCTTCATATATTTTATGGTTTTCAATGATGCAAAAATAGCATTTTCCCGTATCTTTACGTCTGCTAAGCGGATTCTATTTGATGAAAACAGTATTTTACCATATAAAGAAAACTTTCACGTACATTATTCTGTTCCTTCTGCTGCCCGCCCATGCCGCTGCCCAGTGGCCAGGACTACCGGAATGTGACACCTACATGTTCGTGCAGCGTGACACGGCGCTTTATCTGGACGTTTACAGACCTGAGAAACCGCGTCAGGACAAAGCCGCGGTGATGACTCTGTTCGGCGGTGGATTCTTTAAGGGAGAGCGCAACAACCGCCAGCAGAGACAAACCGCACAAGCACTGCTGGAGCGCGGATTCACGGTTATTTCCATAGACTACAGACTGGGGCTTAAGGACAGCGCTATGGTGGCCCGGAACGCCACACTCTTCAAGGCTACGGGACTTTTCAAGTATTGCATAGACATAGCAGTCCAGGATTGCGCCGCAGCTGTGGCATGGGTGTGCGCCAATTCCGGGATGCTGGACATAGACCCCTCCAGACTCATACTGACAGGCAGCTCTGCAGGAGCCATCACCGTGCTGCAGCTGGATTGGTGCCGGGCCAACTGTATGAAAGAGGCATCGGACTTGCCGCCAGGCTGGAAACCTGCAGCCGTGATACCCTACTCCGGCGGAATCATGTGCCATAAGCGTGAGCTGAAATACGCTTCAGACCCTGCGCCCACAATGCTTATGCACGGCAAAAAAGACAGGATTGTCAACTACAAGAGTTTCGGAATGCCGTTATCTGACAGGATATTCGGAGCCGGAAAGGTGGATAAGGCCATGAACCGTCAGGATATACCCCACTGGATCATAAGGTTTGACGGCATAGGGCATGAAGTGGCCAACTGGCTGTCAGGCTCTATAGACCTGTTCTGCACGTTTGCAGACCTTACGCTACAGGGCCGAATTACCACGCTCGATGCCACTATGACAGACTCCAACCTGAAACCGTCACGCTGGACCAACATGTCCATGCTGGAGATGTATGCCGGTGGACGCAGGCGTAGATGACCCGGATCAATGCTTAAAAACCGGCCTGTCAGTTTCGTTTGTAACCCTCCAGATTTGCCTTGACGGTCTCCCATTTGTAATAGGGACCTTCAAAAGGCTCCAGTCCTATCAGACGTGTTTCCTGCTCCTGATAGAGGAACTTTACTATCACATCATTACTCTTGTTGCGGTAGAATATAATCTGCAGGTTGCTGCCCATAGGTATGTTCCAGAATCCCAGCCAACGGTCACAAATCTGGTCGGCCGGGATGCGCTCGCCCACTCCTTCAATGCCCAGATAGCTTACCAGAGCCATGAGGGGGTAATCATGGCCAAAACGGAGGTCTGCAGCATACTTTCCGGTAGCTATGCACTCATCGGCCTTGGCCACTATATCCTCCACGCAGGATTTGGCCATAGGAACGCGGTCATCGCCCGATTCCACAGAATTGCAGTGTCCGGTATAGAGCGACACATTACTCTGCGCCCAACGCTTGTAAATGGCGTCGAAAGGCAAGAATCGGAACAGGTTGTCCTCTACATCAAAGTCCTCGGCAATGATGGCTGTGTTCCATACGTTCTCGGTAAAGCTACGGGCGCTCCTTATGAACGTGCGTGCTCTAGGCACATCGGTAAAAAGACGGGGAAAAACGCCTAATGTATCATCGGGAAGACCCTGAAGGGCTTCTCTTGCAGCCCTTGATGCTACCGATGACTTCTGCTGCCAGCCGCGTTCATTGTCCAGATAGTCCATGAACTTCTCGCCGGTATCAAGATAGAAATAAAGATTCGGGTTCTGACGTACAAGCGATGTGGTAAATGCGTTCATGCTTATAAGGCAGCGCTGTACCGTGCTTCCGAAAGCACGAACCTGCTTCTTACCTTTAAAGACAGCCGGATAACGCTTGTACATACGCTCGGCTATGGCAGTATGCTCACGTACTCCCTTCTGGGTAAGACGGCCATCCATTCCGTTATAGGATTCCAGAACCTTGCGGGCTGCCACAAGCAGGGAGTCACCGCCGGGAGTGAGTATGCCCAGCTGCTTAGCCGTATCCAATGCGGCAATAAGGTTCTCATATGAACTGCCACCCCAGTTTGAACGGGAACCGTGACGCCCGTAATGGCTGATATAGAACGGTTTGTACCCTTTAGGAGGTTTGGTATCATGAATCTCCTTGAACTCATAGGAATTGGTGTTGTTACCGGCTCTGGTGGGATCCTCCTTGAGAGCACGTACGGCGGCTTCTGACTGGTGTGCCTGCGCAAATGCTGCCGTAGCACAGATAAGAAATGCAGATAATAAGGTTAGTCTCTTGATTCTCATATAGCACTTGGTTTATAATATAGATCTAATCAGTAATGCGAATATAGTGCAAGTCGAGATAAATACAAAGCATGTTTACCTGTTTTTTATCCCGAAACGCTTCATGATTACTTACTTTTAAGTATCACTTGTTGTAACTAAAACTTATATTTTTGCAATCAGAATACTAAGTAATAGTGACGGATGAAAACTGAATATACCCTGCAGGACAAGATGAGGGACCTTATTGATGACAACAACCTGATCCTTCTGGTACTTAGCCGTTTCGGGATTCACTTTGGGTTTGGCGACAGCACTATCGGTGATGTTTGCCGCGAGAACAATGTGGATTGTCCCACGTTTCTTGCCGTAGCCAATCTGATAGCAGGCAAGAACTTTACGGAATACAATGTATCACTGCCAGCATTGATGGATTACCTTAAACGGGCCCATACGTATTTCAGCGATTTCATACTGCCGGGCATTCGCCGCAAGCTGATTGAGGCGCTAAACTGCAATGACGTGAATGATGTGGCGTTCCTGATACTCAAATTCTATGATGACTACACCGTTGAAGTTGAGAAACACATGAAACATGAGAATGACGTGATTTTTACATACGTCGAGAAGTTACTGCACGGACAACCTACCGGGCGTTTCAATATAGCCAGGTATTCTGTTGCTCACGATAACGGATCGCAAAAGCTTAAGGAACTGAAGGATATAGTGATACGCCATTACCGCCAGCCCAACAACGACCAGCTCAACTCGGCCCTATACGATATAATAAACTGCGAGAACGACCTTATTTCGCACAGCGAGATAGAGGAACGTCTGTTTGTTCCGGCTGTAATGAAACTTGAGAAAGCTGTGACATCAGGAACCGAATCCGTACAGAGTAATACTCCTGAATACAGCGCCGGAACTATGGCAATACTGAGTGACCGGGAGAAAGACATAATCAGGTGCGTTGCCCGCGGAATGTCAAACAAGGAGATTGCCGACAAACTGTTCCTTTCCATCCACACCGTTACCACACACCGCCGCAACATCACCGCTAAACTACAGATCCATTCTCCTGCAGGACTTACCATATACGCCATCATGAACAATCTGGTGGATATATCGGACATAAAACTCCAGTGACTTTTATATCTGGAATATATATTTCTGACAATACACCTCTGCGGGGCCACAGCCTTACGGAGGTGTCTTTTTCACCATAAGTTGGTATTGTGACAGCAATGACAAATCCGGACCTTTGCATCGTCTTTAACGGAAACACTAATGAGAACGATTCTGACAACACTGTTTGTAGCGATTGCACCTTTTTCAATAATAGCTGCACATAGTTTAAGCATAGGCGGCTACGGCGAGGTAGCCATGAGCCGCAACTTCTACAGCGATAACGTGTATCGCTATTCCAACCCCGCAAAATACAAGGATGACCCCAGTCACGGACGTTTTGACATTCCCCACGCAGTAATATATCTGAACTATGATTTCGGGCAAGGATGGAGCATGCAGACCGAGATAGAGTTCGAGCATACCGGTACCGGCAGCGCTGTGGAGAAAGAGTTCACCGAGGCCGGCGAGTGGGAACAGGAGATAGAAAAAGGCGGTGAGGTGGCACTGGAACAGTTCTGGCTTCAGAAATCCTTCAAGCCTTGGCTCAATCTGCGCATAGGCCATTTTGTGGTACCTGTAGGAGCTCTGAACAACGCCCATGAGCCGCTCAACTTCTTTACGGTCTATCGCCCCGAGGGAGAGTCCACCATCCTGCCCTCCACATGGCATGACACAGGCATCAGCCTCTGGGGCGATGCCGGAAGCTGGAGCTATGAGCTACAGGTTATAGCCGGACTGGACGCATTCATGTTCAACCGTGACAACTTCATAAAGTACGGTTCAGCATCGCCATACGAATTCAAGGTGGCCAACAATTACGGTTTTGCCGCCCGTATAGATAACCGTTCCATTAAGAACTTACGCCTTAGCGTGAGCGGCTATTACGGCAACAGCATGCACAACTCATTCCCCAACGACCTCAAGGATACCCGATACCAGGACATCAAAGGCAGCACCTGGATCGCCAGCTTTGATTTCTGCTACAAGGGAAAGAATCTGATAGTTCGCGGCAATACCGGTTACGGTCATGTGGATGATGCCGTAACAATCAGTACCATAAAGCGTAACATGACATCAAACAACGCGCCTTACAAGAAGACTCCGGTAGGTCAGTCTGCAATAACTTACGGCGCAGAGGCCGGTTATGACATCTTAGGGCTTAACGAGAGGATTCAGGACAAGTTATACCTGTTTGGCCGATATGAATACTATGACCCGTATATTCCGGCATCGGACCAGCAGGACTATACATTTACCGATGTTCATAGGATTGCTGCAGGCATAAACTGGCTACCCATACCGCAGATAGCAGTAAAGGCCGAGTTCTCGGAGCGTTTCCGCACGGAGCGTTACAATAATGAGCCGTCAGTATCGATAGGCATAGCATACATGGGATTTTTCAAATGACAAACAAACATAAAAAAGTATGAAGAACAAAATCATTTTAGGAGTGGCAGTAGCCGCAATGGCGCTCACTGCATGCAACAAGTCTGATGACAACAAAAACGATGGCCTCTCTGCATTTGAGAATGATGCCAAAGCTGCAGTTGAGCAGTATGTTCCAAACGTGATTTATACCACTTACAGTGACCTGGCCAAGGAGTCGGAGGAACTGTATAATCTGCTTGCAGATGCTGCAGAAAAAGGCGTGAATGCACTCTCTCAGGCTGAAATCAACGCCATCTGTGCAAAGTTCCTGCAGGCTCGCCAGTCTTGGGAGGAGTCAGAGGCATTCCTGTATGGTGCAGCAACCGATTTCGGTATTGATCCGCATATTGACACATGGCCTCTGGATGTTGAGGCTCTTGCTACAGCATTGAGCAATGCAGAGCAGGTATCCAATCTTGAGGGAGAGGATGGCATCGGATATGCATCGGCCAAACTGGGTGCCGAGCTGCTGGGATTCCATGGAATTGAGTTCATCCTGTTCCGTGACGGTCAGAACCGTACCGTAGATGCCCTGCGCGGCAATGAGGATGATGAAGCATTCAGTGGCAAGACCGTAACAGGTGCCCAGGAGCTTATTTATGCCACTGCAGTGGCCGGTGACCTGCGTGACAACTGCTATCGTCTTATCGTATCCTGGAACCCCGATGCCCCAAAGGCTTATCAGGAGCGTTGCGAGGAGCTGGAAGTTCCGGTTTCAATGACAGGATCGGACAAGACTTACGGTGAGAATATGCTTGGGGCTGCAAAGGCCGGAAGCACATACACCACATGGCAGGAGACTCTGTCGTCAATACTCAAAGCCGGATGCTCAAACATCTGCAATGAGGTTGCCAACGTGAAGATGGGTAACGCTCACAGCGGCGAGGATGTCAACTACATTGAGTCACCTTACAGCAAGAAATCATTCCAGGATTTCATTGACAACATACTCAGTATTCAGTACTCGCTTTACGGTAAGGCAAATGTCAATGCCGCTGAGAGCAATTCAATAATCAATGTGCTCAAGAACCACAAATATGACAGAGCTGATATCCTTCAGAACAAGTTGACCGCATCAATTGACGCACTCAAGGCATGTCAGGCCAAGGGAGCATTTGTGGATATCTACACAGACAACCTGGTTCAGGCTGCAATGGATGTAATCAACGAACTCGATGAAGAACTTAACAAAGCCGCCGAGTGGATAGTAAAACAATAAATGATATGAACATAAAAGGATTCAGCACCCTATTGTTAGGGTTGACCGTTGCCGTCGGATGTACCGACGGCAATAGCGGTATTAATGAGAACGTCAATACCCGTGAGCCCGACGCCAAATACGTTGGCCAGGCTGTAGGTAATTTCAGTGCAAGCGAGTGGTATCCCGGAGGCGAACTGGGTACAACAGATAATGTAACCGCAGGTTGCTATGAGGATGAGACTCCTTCAGTACAACGTCAAGGTCTCATGACCGCATTCAATCTGGGTGAAGCTGCTTTTGAGCGCAAGCACACAACTGCTACGGCCCCCTTTAAAGGACTGGGGCCGGCATACGTGCGTTCATCATGCCTGGACTGCCATCCCGGCTATGGTCATGGCAAGCGCCAGTCACAGTACCGTGCAGAGTTCGGTAACGGTTATCTGCTGGTAATCTATCATCCCGTAGATGGCCAGAACAGCGATGACGGTCCGTACGTATCGGAAGTGACGGGTATGCCGCAGACCAAGGCTACATATCCGTTCCTGCCCTCTATCGATGAGGAGCAGATAGATATCCAATGGCTCCCCGTGACCGCCATGGAGAGCGGACTTCCCATGAAATTCCCCGACGGCGAAGAGTATAGCCTCATATACCCCGAGCTGACCATTCCTGAAAGCGCATTCAACACCAACCCCACTCCATATCAGACCGGAGCTGTGGCATTCCGCCTGGAATCCACAATAGGTATTATAGGTTCGGGACTTCTGGATGCCATACCGCAGGACAGCATCCGTGAGCAGTACCGCAAGGAGGCGGCATACGCCGAACTCAATCCCGCTTTCTGGGACAAGGCTGCAAACGACTTTGCACCCACGGCATGGTACACTCTGGCCGACGGACAGTTTGCCGATGGAACTCCCGCTCCCGCAGGCACCAAGCTGCTCAAGCGCTTCACATACGCTATGACACGCGCATCGTTGCAGGACGGAGCCGGAGCAAACGCCATCTGGAACATAACCAACGTTAGCCGCAGCGACCGTCCCAAGCTCTATACCACAGCGGCATGGGCCAAGGCCATGTCCGAGAACGCTCAGGTAATAGCAGCAATAAAAGCCGACCCCGCATCGCCCTATTATGCCGACGGCACCGATGAGGGTATAAAGGATGCTGTGCTTCATCTGCTTGACCCTAACACCAACCAGTTTGACAATGAGTGGCACAACTTTACCCCTGAGATGAGTGATGACCAGTACTACAACTTTATGGTATGGCACCGCGGCCTCTCAATTCCTCGTGCACGTAACCTTAACCGTGAAGAGGTACAGAAGGGCAAGGAGGTATTCAACCGCATAGGTTGCGCCACATGCCACCGTCCTTCATGGAAAACCAAGGAGGACAATTACTGGAAACCGGCAGTCTATGCCGACAAGGAACTGCCGCAATACAAGGAGCAGACCATCTGGCCATATACCGATATGATACAGCATCGGCTTTACATGATTAACGGCATACACGGAAGCTGGTGCCGCACCACTCCGCTTTGGGGACGCGGACTATCACGCACCAATACCGGAGCCGAGGACCGTCTGCACGACAACCGCGCCCGTAACGTTATAGAAGCCATAATGTGGCATGGCTACAGCAAGGAGAGCGATGCATACTGGAGCACCGAGCAATTCTACAACCTTTCCAAAGAGGATCGTGATGCAGTTGTGGAATTCATCAATTCTATCTAACTTAGCCGTGTGAAAACAGACAAGATTCTAAAATACACTGTTATTGGTAGTGCGGCAGCCGTCATTCTTATGATGGCCGCCGCTACCGTTATTGAAAGGCTGTACGGTACAGACACAGCCTTAAGCATCGTCTATCACAGTCCCATATTTATTGTTCTATGGGCGGTTGCTGCAATATCGGGAGTATGGCTACTGATACGGCACGGAACTATCCGTAAACCCGCCACATTCTTTCTTCACATATCATTTGTGCTTATTCTGGCGGGCGCGCTCATAACAATGCTCACAGGTAAGAGCGGCATGATGGAACTGCGTCGCGGTCTTGTTACCACCCAGTGGTCATCGGAGAAGGGTTTCAGGCAGAACCTGCCTTTCTCATTACAGTTGAAGGAGTTCAACATAGAGTATTACCCGGAATCGCATGACCCGTCCGATTACATTAGCAAGGTCGTATTGAAAGACAGCCGTAATGATACAGAGACCGAGTGCACCATATCCATGAACAACATACTCAAGTATGACGGATATAGGTTCTATCAGTCCAGCTATGACGATGACCTGCGTGGCAGCGTTCTGGCAGTAAGCCATGATCCTTGGGGAGTTGGAGTAACATATACAGGTTATATTCTTCTGCTGATATCTCTGGCTGGATTTTTCTTCCAGAAGAACTCCGGTTTCCGTACCGCGCTGAAGGCCCGCGGACAGGGATTCTCCAAGCCGGTAAGAATAGTAATGCTGGTCCTGAATATAATGCTGCTGTGTTACCTGACCTATGTGATAGGCCGCAACTGGTACAGGTCCGGGCATGGTCCGTTTGTAGGCACATATTCCGTAATGATGCTTATGGCCTGGCTGGTGACAGTAGCAATGATCCTGTTGCGCAGGCGTATGCCTGTCATACAGCCCTTAGGCTTTGTTCTGGCCGGATTCTCAATCCTGGTGGCATCAATCTCACACACAGGTCCGGAGGGCAATCTGGTTCCGGTGCTCCGTTCTCCGTTGCTTGGTGTGCATGTGCTTTGCATGATGGTTTCCTACACCTTGTTGGGACTGACAGCACTGATTGGAGTTGTGGGATTGATCAAACGTGACAGTAATGCTCAGACCATGCTGCGTGACGTAAGCCTGACCATACTGTATCCTGCGGTATTCATACTCACCATTGGCACTTTCATAGGAGCCGTCTGGGCAAACATCTCATGGGGCAGCTACTGGTCATGGGACCCCAAGGAGACCTGGGCGCTCATAACCATGCTGGTCTATTCAGCCATGCTGCACAGTAGCGTGATGTCCAGGTTCAACCGCCCAAGATTCTTCCACACATACGCCATCCTGGCAATCCTTACTGTCCTGATTACCTACTTTGGGGTAAACCTCCTGCTTGGCGGAATGCACTCCTACGCCTGACGGCAAAAACTATCACATCAGCTTTAACTTTACCTTATTATATCACTATTATTTATGAACGCCGCAAAAAGAGCACTCCGATGGTTTTGAAAGCGGCAAACGTTCATTCCAATAAAGTTCATAAATTGACAATCTAAAGTTAATAAGGCAAATCAGCGATAAGTTATGTTTATCGCTGATTTTCTTTTTATTAAGCAAGTTTTAAAGATTGGCTATTTGTTAATGTTTATGTTAACGAAGGATAAATAATTAACTTCTCAACTTAACTTCGACCCACTTTTTGACTCTTATATTCGAACGCCGCAAGAAAGCGGGGTCGGGCAAAGCCCAACACGG
>CADCBO010000022.1 GCA_902799685.1 uncultured Bacteroidales bacterium | reverse complement strand
AGCCCGTTCACGCCGATGGTACTGCGCAAGTGGGAGAGTAGGTCGCCGCCGTCTTTAGAGAGCTTCAGGCTTAGAGTCTGAGGCTCTTTTTTTGTGTTGTGCAGTACCATTGACCTTGTTTTAGTTCCGCATACGCGAAACGGGGCAAGTGGGAGAGTAGGTCGCCGCCGTCTTTCAGGAGAGCTGAGGATAATGATCCTTGGCTCTCTTTTTTTGTAGTATCCCCACTTGCGCAGTACCATTAAGATTATTTTAGTTCCGCATCCGCGGAACTGCGCAAGTGGGAGAGTAGGTCGCCGCCGTCTTTAGAGAGCTTCAGGCTTAGAGTCTGAGGCTCTTGTAATATGCAAGATGCAAGTGCTCATTTTTTCGTAAAATTAAATGCTCAGTTTAATCAGGTTGTTTTACTGCTCACTTGCCCAGTTTCTTTTTCTTGTTTAAATATTGTTTTCCTGTTCTCCATTCGGTAACTGTTTCCAGATAGCTTGACCACTTCACATTTGTATAACAGACGGTCAAGCAAAGCACTTGCCAGTACTTCATCATCCAGTGTTTCTGCCCATTCCGTAGGTGATTTATTGGTTGTTATTATGATTGACACCTTCTCGTGTAGAGTGTTTATAAGGTTAAAGAAAGCAGCTGAGTCTTCTTTCTTTACAGGAAAGAGCATTATATCATCAATGGCCAGCAGATTTGCATTCAGTATCTTCCTGTAAGTCTGCAGAGCGGCAGCTGATATATCTTTTGTCCTCAGACACGTTATCACCTCTTCCATGGTAAACATATATGCTTTCTTGCCCACCTTTATGGCTTCATAGATGAGTCCTGCAGCAATATATGTCTTGCCTGTTCCGGATGGCCCCATCAGGATCAGATTAAAGGCTTGTTCCATCCACGCCAGCTGTCTGAGCTCTTTGATCTGACGCTCGGATAATCCGGATACAAAATTATAATCATACTCATCCAGGTCATGTTTGGGAGGTATTCTGGACATCTTCACTCTTAGTTCTCTTGTATGCGACTCACGCAGTTCTGCCTCCATCCTCAGTGAGTTTGCAAGGAAGTCCATATATGTAGGTTTCTCTTCCTGCGCTTTAATGATCATACTGTTGAGCTTCTGTTGGATATAGCACAGATTCAGTCTCACACAGTATTCCTTTATTTCTTCTGCTCGTGTCATGTAAAATATACGTTATAATGATTAATGTCCGCCTTATCAGGCCGCTCCGTAGCCACTTTAGGCAGATGGTCCTTATATGATTTGGTGGCATCTCTTGGAGAGATTCTCTTACCTATGCGTCCGCATAACGCTATAAAGTCTTTTGCGTTGCACATACCCCTGTCAAGACTTAGCTCTAAGGCGCGGTGTAGTGTGTCCAGCCCGTAATATTGGATCTCTTTGTTGAGCAATCTGAGGGCAGACATGTAATAGCGGGGCTTATTATCACGTACCTTTACCAGCCATGTCACGGCCAGTTCGTCGTGCTTGCAGTATTCCAGTATCTTTGTCTCATACTGGTTCTGTGATACATGGGTGATTACCCTGTGTGAGGGATCTTTAATATACTGTCCTTTTTCTGAAGACTCTTTATGATGTGCTATCTGTTTGCCCGTTTCCATGTCATACATGTCAAGATACCCATCTCTTATATCCACCCACACATTGCCGGTACTGCTTTTATACGTTCCGGATGGGAGACTGTAAATGTTGCCGCGATAGCTTATGGTATTGGTCTTATGCACCTTGTACATTTTCATTCCACGCTCCGGCATCATTGGCGTGCCATGATAAGGCAACAGATACTGTCTCTCCTCCTTAAACACTTCATCTGGTATTTTATGGGTGCCATGATGAAGGAGTCCGTTGGCTGTCCGTGACAGCCAACGGACCCCTTCTTCGTTCAATTGCTCGATGCTCACAAAAGTCCTGCCGCGCAGGAAATTGTATTTAACATACTTGACCACGTTCTCAACCTTGCCTTTTGACTCAGGGTCGCTTTTCCTGCAAAAGATGCATTCAAAATGCTCTGCCTGGACAAACGCCTGGAAGGTCTTGGTCATTATGTAATAGCCCAGATTCTCATCCTTAAGAAGGACGGCGTCTTGGTCATAAATAATCTTCTTGGGCTTGCCTCCATAGTACTCAAATGCCTTTTCATGAGCATATGCAGCCATTTCTGCTGTGAATGGAGTGCGATTGAAGTACACGTACTTCTTGCGACTGCGACACAGGACCATGACAAAAAAATATACTTTTACGCGACGGCCGTCTTCATATCTCATCCACATCTCTCCAAAATCAGCCTGGGCATACTCTCCATAAGCAGTCTCTTCAACTGGCCAATATTCTCTAGTATGTGACCTGCCTGGTTTGGGGATGTTGTATCTACTCCTGATATACTCAACAAAATTGTACACCGTCTTCTCACTCACGTGAGGAAAATCCGCATATTTATCTCTTAGCCAGTCATATATCTGGCTGGCGGATAAATCATTGTGCGATTCCAGACTGCTACGTACAAAACTCTCATAAGGGTCGAGTTTATGAGCGTACATGCGTATGTAAGCATCGCAGTTTTCAAATTCTTCCAGTGTCATGGACAGGTACTTGCGTACTGTCCGCCTGTTCAGGCCTAAATCCCGTGATATCTGACTTTTCGATAGGCCCTTGTCAAATAATTCTCTACATTTGTACCACATAACGAGTTTCTTTTGCGGACTCGTGAGTTCGTAAGCATCCATATCTGTTTGTATTTTTGATCATTTACAAAGATATGGGTGCTTCATTTTACCCTCTTAAAATTGGGCATTTAACTTTACGAAAATCTGAGCACGCAAAATTACCGATTACAGCTCTTTTTTTGTGTTGCGCAGTACCATTGACCTTGTTTTAGTTCCGCATACGCGAAACGGGCAAGTGGGAGAGTCGGTCGCCGCCACCTCTTTTTGGTTTGCCTTGCCGCTCTGCGACGAAGGAGACGCTTGGCTTGTCCAAGAAATTTGCGGCCCTGCGGGACCGCGTTCTCGCTCCAGGTATTCGCTCGGCCCAATTGGACGCTTTTACCAAGCGAAGCTGACTAAAGTAAACGATACCTTTGCGGTGGTTTGGGTTGGATGTAAGATATTTTATAAGTAATTGTATTGTTTTATCTTAAGTGCTGATGTTGCTAATCCGGTGGGAAAGAGCATTGTTTATCGTGATGGTTAATAATGTTTTATAGGTTAATACCTGTGTTCAGATAGTTTGTACAGTGTTATTTAATAGTCTAAGAACAGCATAATGCCTTACTGCATCAAAGCTCCTTTGTTAAGTTGTGACATTAAAAAATATTGTTAAATCGGGTTCAGTCTTTCATATTATGACTAACTTTGCGCGATTTTTATTTATAAAAAGAGAGGTTTTAGACGTAATACGATGAAAAATAGCATTTTGCAGTTCCTTTCATCATATTTTTCAAGGTTCATCAGAGTCTCGATTGTCTTGGTATCGCTGTTTTTCTCTTGCTTTACCGTGCACGCACAAGATACTCAGGATACCCTGTTTATCCGGTTCATGCTTGACAGCATTTCGATAGACTTGTCATACGAAGACAATGCAGCGCGTCTGCAACAGTTTGAAGAGTATTTCAAGCTTAAATACGGCAAGCGCAACCTTGCCGGCATCCAGATAGACATATATGCAGGCGCTTCGCCCGAAGGATCCCGCAACCACAACATGTACCTGGGACAGGGACGTTGCCAGTCAATAGCCGACATACTTTATGAGCGCCTTGGCCAAACCATAGGTGCCATCAAATTGCATAACCTGGGTCCGCGCTGGGATGATTTCTACAATGTGATAGCGGAATCCGACGAGCCCTGGCGTGATGAGGTGCTTCAGATTATCCGTTCCGATGTCAAGGCCGATCCCCGCTATCTTGACCCACGTGAGATGCGTCTCAGATATCTGCAAGGAGGCCAAGTATGGCCCATTCTTCTGGAGCGTTACCTGGCTCCGTTGCGCAGTGGCGCCGGTGCTACCGGCATGATGGTGGTGAGCTGGCATCCGGAACGGGATACGGTGTACATCCGGGATACGGTGGTGGTCCGTGAAATACCGGCTCCCCGGGAAAAAGATACAATCGTCATTATTCACGAAAACTATTACCAGCCTGAACCAGCCGATCCTAAGGTCCGTCAGGAAGCCGACCAGACAAAAGCCTGGGCATTAAAGACCAATCTGTTGATGTTGGGTGTGGTGGCACCTAACCTGGAAGCGGAGATTCCGTTGGGCAACAATAACCGATGGAGCCTTGAAGTTGAAGCCTTCACGCCCTGGTTCATCTGGAACAGGAATGCGCAGGCATCGCAATTCTTCAACCTGGGTGTAGAAGGGCGTTACTGGCTGGGCGACCGCCGGTATCACCGTTGGCTGGACGGATTTCACATAGGTCTGGCTGCTGCCGGCGGATATTATGACTGGGAATGGAAAAAGAGCGAAGGCTATCAGGGCGAATATTTCAACCTGTATTTCAATGTAGGCTGGCAGCATAGGATAGGCGATAATTTTGCGCTGGATTTTGGCTTGGGTTTGGGCGCCATCGGCACTCAATACAGGCATTACTACGGCGGATCTGTCTATCCGCAAGGCCGCGAGGAGGAGTGGGACAGGCACCTGATATGGCACGACACCGGCTATATGGTTTGGCCAGGCCCATGTCATGCCAACATATCACTGGTTTATATGTTTAACTACAAGGATTCAAAGACACGCAAGAGATGAGTGCGCACCGTACATACTGGCTACAGGCAGTTCTTCTGGCCTTATTGGCACTGACAGGGTGCAGGCGCCAACTGTGGGTCTATACCGACGAATACCGTCAGGTGGAACTATATACGGACTGGTCATTATGCGATAACCGGCCCGACGGCATGACCGCCTGGTTCCTCTCATACAATGACGAGGGCAACAACAGGCGCATCACGACAGCCGAAGTGGATCACGCATGGCTGAACCTTCCGCGCGGCCTGTTCACGGGCATCGTATTTGACTGGTCGCCCGCCGAGTATGTAAACCAGGAGTTCTGCGGCATGACCAAGCCTGAGAGTGCCCTGGTGCGCGTCCGCCCGGCTAATCCTCAACCCGATTATGATGAAGAACTGTATGGTCCTACGGCCGTTCCTACCGGAATGGATATTCCTGTTGTAGAGTCCACTAAACTCTACCAGTTAAGCGTTACACCGGACCCGATGTGCGCCGATACACTTAAGCACGTGGAGATTCTTACCGGTGTCGAGGGCGACCTCATCCCATGGCATGACCGTGAGGAATATAAGTCATCGCTGATGACGCAGACCTTCTATTGCCAGCCCAAGCCTATCACCTGGGATTTGCGCATAGTGATTCATATCAAGGGAATACAGTATATGCAGACCGTGACTGGCACCGTAGCCGGACTGGCAGAGGGAGTTTGGCTGGGCAACCTGCAGCATACTTCGTCAACCTGTCTGCATCCGTTGGACCAGTGGAATATGCAACCCTTGAATGACAGCATAAGCGTGCTTAGCACAACCATACATACGTTCGGATTGCCAAACGGCGTTCTTACCCGCACCGGAGGGTATGCCGTTCCGGACCTGAACTCTGTATTGCGGCTTAACCTCCGTGTCATGCTGCGCGACGAGGAGACGGTGCTCTATTTCCATTTTGACGTCCAGCCGGATGATGTGACAATCTATCAGGCACAGCTGGTGGCTAGGGTAGAGATACCTATAGAAGTGGATCTTCCGTATGTGGATGCCAAAGGTTCTACCGGATTTGACGCAACAGTTACCCCATGGGAGGACGGAGGCGATGCAGATATCAATATGTAGAACAATATATATTATTATTTAACAAATACAATTATGAAAAAATCAATTACGATTTTGGCAGTGGCAGCAATGGTTGCCTCCTGCAATGTTAACATTGATTCCGTCGAAGAAACCGGAAAGATGACAGAACAGGCCATCAGTTTCAGCGCTTATCTTAACCGTGGCGTGACTTCCAAGGCTGGCGCAGCCGGTGAACTTACAACAGCAGGTCTGCAGGCAGCTACCGCAGGCTTTGGCGTATTTGCCTATTATACTGCCGATGAGCCTTATACAGGCGTGGCAGGTCCCAGCTTCATGTACAATGAAAAGGTTACCTACAGCGGTGGCAACTGGATATATGAGCCGGTTAAATACTGGCCCAATGAGTTTGGCGCAGCTGCCGGCAGCGATGAGATTGACCGCCTTACATTCTTTACATACGCTCCGTATGTTGAGGTTACTCCCTCCAACGGTATGGTTACCGGCGACAACGCATCCGGAATAGCAGCCCTGTCACGCAACAGCGTAGGTGGCGATCCTCTTGTAAAATATATCGTTAACATGGATCCGGGCAGTGGCGTTGACCTGTGCTGGGGTGTATCCAAGAGCGGACTTACCGCTTCTGTTGACGGCAACAACAACCATGTTGCAGCCGGTGCTCCTTACATCGACGTTGTAAAAACCAAACTTGGTGACAAGATTGAATTTGACTTCCATCATGCACTTTCAGCCCTTAACGTCCAGATTGATGCCGCAGTCGATGCAACCACTGCCGGTACTGACGTTGATGCCAATACCCGTATATTTGTACGTTCAGTCAGCTTTGAGGGTCTGGCTACCAAGGGTGCCCTGAATCTTAACAGTACTGTTGCCGCAGGTCCGCTTTGGACTGATTTTTCAGGTACCGGTGCTCCTCTGGCAGAGGTGCTCACAGTATATGACGGCCGTCGTGACAGCAAGGAAGGCGTAGAGGGAGCCGAGGCCCGTAACGAGACCCCGACCGGCCTGAACCCTGTACTTGTACAGTCCAAGCCCTACAGTTCGGCCGATCTTTCAGTTGGTGTTACCAAGACCGTTGTCAACTTGTTCAACTCCACAACAGCTACTGCATCAGTATTCGTGATTCCTACCAGCGAGCCTCTCAAGGTTACCATTGTGTATGATGTTGAGACCCGTGACGACAAGCTTTCAACCCTGCTTTCAGACGGTGTGACTCACGGCAGCACAGTAGAGAACTCTATCTCCAAGACCATCCAGATGGGCGGCACAGACTTCACTCTCGAAGCCGGTAAGAAATACACCATCGCCATGCATATAGGTTTGACCAGCGTTAAATTTGATGCTTCTGTAAGCAATTGGGATGACAGCGCTGCCAATACAAATCTGGATGTTCCCCAGAACGCAAACTAAACAATTAGAATGATGCGCACCCCGTGTACCACAGCAACCGTGCTCCTGCTGGCCATGCTGGCCGGCCAGGCGTGCACAGAAAAAGACCAACTGCAGCCGGATGAACGCACGGCAATCGTATTCTCGGCGGTGGTGTCGGGCGACATGCCCCTCACGCGAGCCGCAAACGAGATAAACGATGACAACAGCCTGCAATCGGCCGGCTTCGGCGTATTCGCCTGCTACACGGGCCTGCACAAATACGCCGAGAGTAATGCCAATTCCAGCTTCATGTACAACCAGAGGCTGGAATGGTCCTCCGGCAACTGGCGGTATGAGCCCGTCAAATACTGGCCCAACGGCCAGGGGGAAGCTACCGATGTCACCGGCGACAACCCCTATTACGTAAGCTTCTTTGCCTACGCGCCTTACAGTGACGGCAGCAACACATGCATCCCGTCATGCATACTTGAGCAGGAGTCCGGCGATCCGTGGATACTGTACCGGCTGTCCGATGACGTGGCCGGCCAGGTGGATCTGCTTTATGCCCAGCCGCTGCTTGACCAGAAAAAGCCCAAGACCGGCTCAAAGCTGGAATTCACTTTCAAGCATGCGCTGGCTTGTATCGGCGATACTGTTAATATCAGCAGCTCAGCTGCCGGCAGCGGTTTTGAGATCCGTCTCAAGGAAGTTAAGATAGACTATACTCTCACCGCAAAAGCACGTCTTGTATTATGGAACCGCGGCACAGCCAACTGGTCTGTAGTACAGAGTGAAGAAGTAGTGACCACCCGAAGCGTCACGTTGCTGTCGAACGGAAATGAAACCTTGCCCAAGACTTTTGAAGGACAAGGTGTGTTATGCATTCCGGCCGAGGCCACGGGATACCCGCAAAAAGCTACGGCGCATGTCACATATGTTGTGAATTATGACGATCCGTCCACTGCTCCGGTGGAGCGCACCACTGAGAGCGAAATTCTGCTGAAAAGCCTTCTGCAGGAAGGTAAGAAACTGGAAATCAATATCAATCTGACAAATCTATAAGGATGAAAAGATTACTTTTGTCTTTAGCTATAACAGCCACAATCCTGACCTCGTGCGATATGCATATGGCGGACGTGGAAAAGACCCGGACAGACTCTGACTCTACGGCCATAGGTTTCGGGGTCTATGTAAACCGCGGCGTGACTTCCAAGGCCGGAAAGACAGGCGAGCTGACAACCGCTACACTTCAGGAAGCGGACGGCGGCTTTGGCGTGTTCGGCTTTTACGGTAACGGCGCGTTGTACAACGAGTCTTCAAAACCGGATTTCATGTACAACGAAAAAGTTACTTATGTTTCCGGCAAATGGGACTATCACCCCATCAAGTACTGGCCTAATGAATTCGGTGCCGCCGCTTCGAGCGAGGCTGCCGACAGGCTCACATTCTTTGCATACGCACCGTATGTTGAGGTTACACCTCTTACCGGTGTGGTTACGGCCACTGGCGATGCGGCTACAACCGGCATTATAGGTCTTTCACGCAACATTGCATCGGGCGATCCCATGGCAATGTACAGCGCAAGCCTTACACCGGGTTCCGGCGTGGATTTATGCTGGGGCGTGGCCGCTGCCGATTTTACGTCATCTGTGGACGGAAACAACAACCATGTTGACAAAGGCAGCCCTTTCATAGATTTGATCAAGCCCAAGACAGGTGACCGCCTGACGTTTGAATTCAACCACGCGCTGGCTCAGCTCAACGTCCAGGTGGATGCCGATATTGACGTGGAGAGCCACAACACAAGCTCACTGGCTGCACAAACGCATATATACGTGCGTTCCGTAACTTTCAACGGTTTTACACTGCGCGGTTCGCTCAACCTTAACAGCAATACCTCTAACGGTCCCGCATGGTTTGACCTTTCCGGAACCGGTTATCTTAAACGTGATCCCGTAACAATCCATGACGGCCGCACAGAAGGTCTGGAAGCCATTGCGCAGGATGTGAATGAAGTTCCGGCCGGACTCCATCCGGATATCATCCAGAACGGCACATCACAAGGCGTGACCAATACCGCCGTCAATCTCTTTAACAGCACCCAAGCAGATGCTCCTATCCTGGTCATTCCTACATCAGGTGTTCCGGTCAAGGTCACTATTGTATATGATATTGAGACTGCCGACCCCAGCCTGCCCGGCTACCTGAGTGACGGCGTTACCCGCGGTATCAGCGTTGAAAACACCATCACCAAGTCCATCCAGCTGACCGGCGGCGGAAACATGATACTGCAGGCCGGCAAGAAATATGTAATTGGCCTGCATCTGGGACTGACCAGCGTAAAGTTTGATGCCAAGGTTACCGATTGGGACAACACTTCCTATGCAAATGCTGATTTACCGGTTAATACCACCACCGGGACAACTCCAACCACATCAAGCCTTTTCCGTGGATATGATGTTTCAAAGGGTATCCTAATGCGTACTGATAATGGTACAGAAGTCACATACTCGCTTACTGATGGCTCCAATCAGTTTGAGGTGTTGGATTATTATGCGAATGATGAAAGTAAAAATAAGTATTATTTCCAGTGGACTTCGCTTCAGAGTGAATTGGGACAGGACGCAGATGGTAATATAAAGTCAGACAGTGACAAACTACCCGATGGTTGGACATTCCCAGGCGCTGGTGATCCCCCTTATGGAGATGGAACAGGCTGGCACCAAATTATTTTTGGAAGTGCTACTAATATTACCGTTAATAGTCAATCTGTGGATTATGGATATGCTCTGGTTACTGTTTCTAAAGGGACATTGAATATACCTGCTTTGTTGCTGGTTCCAGATGAGACAGATATTGATTTGACATCTCTAACAGGCCTGGAGAACTATTTCAATGAGGAAGATGGCGATTATGGTTTCGATAAAATTGTCCTTTCTTCGGATGATTACGATTATTTGATATCCAAAAATTGCCGTTTCTTGCCTGTAACAGGTTACTACTCCACTGCATTCGAATGGAGAGATGGACTTGGTGATTACTATCCTATCGGATATTATTGGTGTAATGATTACCAAGAAAAGGATAACAATTCTGTCTATTTTTTACAAGTGGAATATGATTCTGAATGGGTGGCCATTTCTCAAGGAATCAACACTGAATATTACCCAGTACGTCTTGTTAAGAAAATGAATTAACGATGAAAAAGAGGTTATTTATATACGTTATAATGGCAGCCCTTCTGGCCTCGTGCTCAGTCAGCACCGATTCGGATAATTCTATCAAGAATCTGAAAACGGTTGATCCTGAGGCTGTCAATTTCAGTGTGTATGTGAACAAAAGCACATCTACAAAAGCTGGCCTTGCAGGCCAACTGACCACAGACCGCCTCAAAGAGGCTGGTGCCGGTTTTGGTGTGTTTGCCTATTACGGTAACGGAGCTCTTTACAACGAGACTTCCAAGCCTGACTTTATGTATAACCAGAAGGTGGAATACAAGACCGTGGGTACCACCAACACTTGGACTTATGAGCCTGTCAAGTACTGGCCCAACGAGTTCGGTGCCGAGGCCTCCAGTGAAACGGCTGACCGCCTTACTTTCTTTGCTTATGCCCCCTATGTGGCAGTTACACCTTCAACCGGTCTGGTTACGGGCGACGGCACATCGGGTATAATAGGTATGACACGTAACATCACTGCCGGAGACCCTATGGTGATGTATGAAACCAATCTGGTGCCCGGAAACGGTGTGGATTTGTGCTGGGGCGTTGCCGCAGAAAACTTCACCTCTTCAGTTGATGGTGACCAGAATAACGTTGATCAGGGTTATCCCTTCTTAAACGTTATCAAGCCCAAGACCGGCGATAAGATAGCTTTTGATTTTAATCATGCATTGGCACAGTTGAATGTACAGGTTGATGCCGATATTGATGTGGAGAGCCATAACGGCGAAGAGCTAGCCAATGACGGCACTCGGGTTTATGTGCGTTCTGTTACATTCAACGGCTTTGCGCTACGTGGTTCACTCAACCTGAACAGCAATAAGACCAACGGCCCTGCATGGTTTGACATTTCGGGTACAGGCCGTGTAAAACGTGAACCGGTGACCATTCATGATGGCCGTACTAACGGTATAGAAGGTATGACAACTGCGCAGGATCCCAATGAGACCCCTGCAGGCCTTAATGCCGGCCTTATTCAGTCACAGCCTTACGATCCTGCTGTTTTGGATGGTGTTAAGCATCAGCCCGTAAACCTTTTTGCCAGTACCACTGCAGATGCTCCAATCATGGTGGTGCCGGTAACCGGTGTACCCTTGTCAGTAACCATAGTCTATGACATTGAGACTGCCGACTCCAAACTGCTGGGCTATCTTAGCGACGGTGTTACTCACGGTGTAAGTGTTGAGAATGTCATCACCAAAAACATTCCCGACATGATTCTTTCTGCCGGCAAGTGTTATGTGCTCAATATCCATCTGGGCCTGACCAGCGTCAAGCTTGATGCCGAAGTCAAGTCCTGGGTAGAGACAGATCCCATAAACACTGATTTGCCTCAAAACATAGCTTCCATTGGCTCAGTAAATCTTACTAACAGCGGTAATCCTGTCACCGCCGTAACAGTATGGAAGAATCAGACATCGCTGGCAGCACCTGAAGTGGCAGTAAATGATATGGAAGGCAATCCGCTTAGCGGCTGTACAATCGAATGGGCTTCGGATGCCACCTCGGTAGCTACGGTTGCAGAAGACGGAACTGTTACCCTGACCGGCTCCTCCGGTACCGCCAAGATTACGGCAACAGCTAAACGCGATGGAATGAGCGGCTCTGCATCGGCATCTTATGATGTTTATGTTAATGAGATAACCGGTATTTCTGTTACACCTGCATCTTCCTATGTAGGTGTAGGTGGAAAGGTAACGTTAACAGCCACGCTAACCCATACAAATCTGGGCACAGTAGGTACACTGCCTACCATTTCATGGGTTTCCGGTTCGACAGACTATGTTACAATTTCGGCAGCAACCGGCAATTCCACTCAGGCTACTGGTGTTGCTGAAGGATCTTCAGTTGTTACCGCATCCGTGGATGATGATTATGTACAAACCGGTATTTCTGCATCAGCTTCAGGTACAGTCAAATGCCTTAGTTCAATGAATCTGGCATTCCGTGGTTACTGGGTTTCACCGGGAATCTTGTATAAGAAGGATGATGGAAACTATGGCCTTACGAACGAACGTGATGGAAGCAATTTCAATGTGTTTGAAATCTACGACTATTTCAATAATGCCGAAAGTTTAAACAAATATTATTTCAAATGGTTTGACTTGCGCACAGATTTAGGTAGTGACGGTAATAATATAGCAACCACCAGTACCAAACTTCCGGAAGGATGGAGCTTCCCTACAGGAGGAGGTCAAAATGGTGATATCTATCAGATTTTCAAGGGTACGCCGAAAACTGAGATTAGAATTGGCAATACTATATTGGATACTGATAAATACAATACAAGTCGCCCCCATCCGTTTGCGAGGGTTACTGTCAATAAGGACAATAAGACTTATTTAGGAGTAATACTGTTCAGAGACGGTGCTAATATTCCTGATGTGAATCTAGCTGTAATTGGTCAGAATTCAAAATACAGTGATAATCTGATAGATTATGATACCCTTAAAAAATTCCTGGATGAGCAGTGCTTGTTTATCAGTTGTACTGGGTATTACAATGGAAGTTGGAAATATCTACTTACAGGAAGTGAAGGCAAATATTGGACTTCTACATATTATAATGATGCTCAGTCAGGATATTATACCCAGATTGATTCGAACGCGATTCAGGGTACAACACATACAAATACTGGGGCCTCATATTATCTACCTGTTCGTCTTGTAAAACAGGCAACTGGTCCAATGTATCCATAATAACTATTGAAAACTTGATAGTGATGAAGGACGGCTTAGGCTGTCCTTCATTTTTTATTGCTTTTTACCAAGGTGTCAAAAAATTAGACAATTTTGGGGCGGAAAAAGCGATTTTGCCATTTTTGTTTGGGTTGTGGGCTTGGGGCAGGGTAATTTTGGGGTGCAAATTAAACAATAGTTACAGATGTTCCGCCACAATCTTAAAATTGCGCTTCGCAACCTGGCCAAGTACAGGCTGCAGTCAACAGTAGGTGTTCTCTCCGTTGCACTTGGTATGGTTTTCTGCTCGCTTACATATATCTATGATATATATCTGGTCATGGGCACTAATTCCAATGCTGCCGACCATGAGTTTCTTCCTTACACATCATACCCCGAGGGTGAGTATCTGGCCGGAAAATATCCGCAGATAGAGGAGTGGACCAGATGTGAGATTCCGCAAGACTATAGGATAATGCGTGACGGCAAACCAGAATTCACGCTTAAGGGTACTTCTATCGATGACCGTTTCCAGGATTTCTTTGATGTCAATGTGCTGGAAGGGGAGACTAATCTTAATCTTTCCTATTTTGAGGCAGCCATCACCCAAAGGTATGCCGACATCCTGTTTGACGGCGATGCATTGGGCAAGACGCTTTATACCGACCAGGGACAGCTGACCGTAATATCCGTTATAGCCAACCCAACGGAACCTACATCAATATATTATGATTTCCTTAAAGGCTATGATCTTAACAGATATAACACAAGGTACGTACTTACTACACTTAACTTTGTGCGGGTAAGCAGGGATAATGCAGGCTCCCTGGCCGATATGATTGCCAATGACACCCTGCTTACTACCTATAACAATACAGCTCCGGACGGAGAGGAATTTTCCTGGACACTTGTTGATACCAAAAACTATAAACTGGTGCCCATAACCAAACTGAGACAGGAGGAGGCGCTTGAGGTCATGAACCTTAACATCCGATACATAATTGTGCTGCTTCTGCTTGGAGTGGTTATGATAGTCTGCTCACTCACCAACTATTTCACAATGCTGGTAACCCGTATCGGCATCAGGATGCGTGAGATTTCTCTGCGTTACGCAAACGGCGCCACGCCTATGCAGATACTCAGGATGTTCATAGTGGAGATATCGGCAGTGCTGATAGCCGCAATCGTAACAGGAGCCATAATATGCTTGTTATCATTGCCCTACTTTACACAGTTCAGCACAATAGACAAACCTTTTGGTTTCTTTATGGGCGGATACATTCTCTATGCATTGATAATTGGTGTCATATCGGTCCTTATAGCATCGGTTATAACATCGGTAGTAAGCAAAAGGCAACTCTCCAGGTACCTGGGCCGTTCATTGAGCAGCGGCAGTACTACAGCCGGCTATAAGATGAGCATAGGATTCCAGCTGGCCATAAGCCTGTGCGCCATATTCTGCACGGTTGTGATGCACAGACAGGTCAACTTTATGATTGGCTCCAGGGATATGGGATACGTAAAGCACAACATAGGTTCCATATATCAATTCGGGCTTAATGAAACCGAGGTGGATGCTGTAAGGCAGCAGCTTAAACAGTTGCCCGAGATGGATAAGGTGGTGTATGGCTATAACTCCTATTTCCAGTACCACCGTAGTTCCGCCATTACCATTGATACCACTTTTGAGAGTATGACTGCCGATCAGGACATCAGCGTGGTTTACATTGAAGCAAACCGGGACTATCTTGATATGATAGAGGTTCAGCCCATTGCGGGTGAACTGTTCAGCAGGGAGAATGAGCAGGAGAATGCGGTTGTAATAAGTGAGACTCTTGCCAATCTGCTGGGAGGTGCAGACCGGATTGTTGGCAAAACCATATTCAACTACTACCAACCTCTGATTGTCAGGGGCGTAATAAAGGATGTGTGTTATACAAGTCCCAAGGGCGCTACTATACCCTTGGTATATGAATATGAGCAGGAGAACAGCATATCGGGTGTGAATCAGGCCAATCTGTTCATGTTCAGGGTTAAGGAGGGCACGGATTGGAACACTCTTAAGGATAAGATAAACCAGGTTTTTGAGAATGTTCACCCCGGAGTGTATCATTCAATCAAAAACATGGAGGATGAGTATATAAACAGCTATGTTAAATCCGAGCTGGCATTGGGTAAGTTCCTGCTCATAATAACCATAGTCTGCATCATCATAGCCGTGAGCGGTGTGTTCAGCATAGTGTCGCTCTCATGTGAGCGCCGCCGCCGTGAGATTGCGGTACGTAAGATAAACGGAGCCAAACGCGCAGATGTGCTGCGCCTGTTCATCAGGGACTACCTGCCGGTAATTGTGGCTGCCGCCCTTGTGGCATTCCCCATAGGCACAATCATAATGCACCGCTGGCAGTCCGCTTACGTCCGTCAGGCCCCGATAGGAGTATGGACATATCTGCTCATCCTGGCCGGAATGATCCTGTTCATAGGCCTGATAATATTCAACAACATCCGCAGGGCATCATCCCAGAATCCTGCCGATGTGATCAAGAGCGAGTAACGCCGCAAAGTGACGCAAAACGAAACGACCCCTTTGCGTCACTTTGGGAGCATAAGGCGGATTTTGCAGTCAAACATGTAGGCGGGGTCACCGCGGGATTCAAGGGCCTGGCGGGCGGTTTCACTGCTGGGCTTCAGTTTGGTCTTGAACAGTTTGCGGCCCTGATACTTTACTGTCACTTTCCTGGACAGGTTGACCATCTTGCTGTTCAGGCAGATGGTCAGTTCGGGGTAGTCGGAACTCTCAATATTGATTACATTTCCGTTACGGCTCACTATTACGGTCTGTCCGCGCTTGGCGTACTCATGCGGGATTTCTATCCAGTAGAATGCATCGCGGGTGACCTCCTCCTGACGCCAGACTATCCTGTCGGGGTAGGGATTGCGTCTGAACTGAGCCATCCAGGGCACTGCGGCGGCATCCTTAAGGTCCATCCAGTGCGGGTAGCCTTCAAGCACGTGAGTCTCATGTATATATCCGTTTTCATCGGTGGATTGAAGCGAATCCAGCTCTCTGCCGCGCGCCGCCACTTCACGGTTGCGGTTGTAGGCCGCATCATCGCCGCCCACCCATATCGTAAAGGGCATGTTGCGTACATTGACCAGACTTACATCGCCCGGATGACCGGCCATCATTGAGGCCGATGCAAAATGGTCGGCCAGACGCGGAGCCAATCGCCACACTCCGTCACCTCCGGCCGAATAGCCCATCAGATATACCTTGTCGGGATTTACGTCAAGCGTGTAAGCCAATGTCTGTATAAGCTCTTCCAGAAGTCTGTCCATAGGCGGCTTGAACCACATGTCCCAATCATTCCAGGGGGCGCGCGGACAAACATAGACTCCTTCATCGGGCTTGTACAGGTGCTTCTGGTTCTCCCACTGGCTGTCATTCACGCTTGCCGCAGTGTTGCCGCCTCCGTGCATTGAGATATACAGACTGCGGCCATCGGATGGTTTATCTCCGAATATCTGGTATGAGAACTTCATTGATAAATCGCCGTCCTTTACCGTCAATGATTCCATATTGGCCTCCCAACGGTCCTTGTTGTCCTGCCGCCACCGCTCTACGATATCCGGATATGCAACCTCCTGGGCTGCGCAGTCCGTCCCAATCAGAATAGTAGCAGCTAGAAGCGCTGCCTCCGCCAACCTCTTCATATTAATAAGTATTCTCATTTCCCTTTGTTTAAATCAGACAAGGTTGAGTTCTGATATCCGTTTAGTATGGTTTTGCCTTATCTCTTGTAGAAAGGGATTACAAATTTAAGCAGATTCTGAATGATTCTGAAGATAATGCCTATATTTGGAAAAATTAGTCACTCACCATTCATTATGAGAAAAATCTGTTTATTGGCCGTTGTTATGGTGGCTGCTGTGATGATGCAGTTTGCTGCATGTGATTCTTCCGATAATAATGAGCTGAAGCGTGGCAAGCCCAGTAAGGAACTTGTGGCTGCTGCCGATGCTTTTTACGAGGCTACAAAGACCGAGCCTAAGGGTAGGGACCATATCAACCTGCACAGTATTATGGTGCTCAAGCACGGCAAGGTGGTGCTGGAGCGCTGGTATAACGGTGAATCGGCCGAAAAGCCGCATACCATGTGGTCGGTGAGCAAGACCTTTACGGCCGCTGCCATAGGATTTGCCATTGATGAGGGACTGATTAAGGTTGATGACAAGGTTATCAAGTATTTCCCGGACAAACTCCCGGCTCAGGTGAGCGATAATCTGGCCGCAATGACCATACGTGACCTGCTTACAATGACCTGCGGACATGATGTGGCCATAAATTTCAATACCTATACCGCTCCGGATTGGGTTGAGGGATTCCTGGCAGAACCGGTTACGCATACCCCCGGAACGTATTTTGTGTATAACTCTGTGGGCACATACATGCTGTCGGCCATAATTACCAAGGTGACAGGACAGGATATGAATGACTATCTTGAGCCGCGCCTGTGGCAACCGCTGGGCATAGACAAGCCCGAATGGGACAAGAGCCCGCAGGGAATGAGCTGCGGCGGCTGGGGTCTGCACCTTAAGACCGAGGATATGGCCCGCATGGGACAGTGTATGCTGCAGAACGGCAAGTGGAAAGGAAAGCAGGTGATTCCTGCATCGTGGGTAAAGGAGATGTCAACCTACAAGGTGGAATCGGGTCCCGCAGGAACCCGCCTGGAGGATATGCCCCGTTTAGGTATCACCAAGGATAACAACCAGTGGGCCAAAGGCTACTGCTATCAGATGTGGATATGCTCCGATAACGGTTACCGTGCCGACGGAGCCAACGGCCAGTATTTCATGGTATTCCCCGATAAGGATGCAGTGTTGGTGCTCACTACAGACTCCAACCTCTATCAGCCCTATATGGATATAATCTGGCAGTACCTGATTCCCGTACTTTAAAACTCCGCAAAGGGGCGAGCGACTAATATATCAAATTATACCCTTTTTATAGCGTTTTATTAAGATGTATTAGTAATTTTGCACCCAAAAGGGTGTAGAAATGGAGAGTATCAGCGCATTTATAAAGAGATGCCGCAAGGAGCGGCATCTTACGCAGCCGGAGCTGGCGGCAAGGGCCGGTGTGGGGTTGAGGTTCCTGCGTGAACTGGAGCAGGGCAAGCAGAGCCTCAGGATGGACAAGGTTAATCAGGTGCTGGCCTATTTCGGTACCCGATGCGGCGTGGATGACGAGGCTGTAAAAAGGCAGGACATCAGGCAATACAGGCTGTCATCATTGGAAGAGCCGCAGGAATACATGCTTGAGGAGATAATGCATCAGGTTTGCGAATCGGCAATGGCATCTTCATTCAACGCCCATGAGGTGTTGCGCAAAAAACTGGAAGAGATAAAAGACTTAAAATAAGATACTATGAAAAAGAGACCTGTAATGTGTATTGTGGCCGGGCCTAATGGTTCGGGAAAGACCACAACTACAGAACAACTGCTCAAGAATGAGTGGGGCGCTGACAGTCTTTACATCAATCCCGATAATATCGCACAGGAACAATACGGTGACTGGAACTCTGCCGATGCAGTCCTGAAAGCAGCCCAGACGGCTACCGGACAGCGTTATGAATGCTTGTCAAACGGAACTGACTTTGTGTTTGAAACGGTGTTTTCATCGGCCGAGAAAATGGAATTCCTGCGCAAGGCTAAGGATGCAGGCTTTTTCATCAGGATATTCTATGTGTGCACGGAATCGCCGCTGATAAACATAAACCGCATAGCGCAACGTTATCTTAACGGCGGGCATGAGGTGCCCATTTCCAAGACTATCTCCAGATACTACAGCTCACTCAAGAACATATCAGAGGCCATAAAGATTGCCGACAGGGTTTATCTCTATGACAACTCGGCAGAAAACGCCGCCCCGCGCCTGATTCTCAGAACCACCGATGGCAGGATAGCCAAACGTTATACGGATGACTTGCCGGAGTGGGTCCGTGCTGTGATTCATTGAAAGTGTCAAAAAATTAGACGATTTTGGGGCGGAAAGTACGTTTTTGCCCTTTTTTCTTGGAGGATGGTGCGTAGAGGGGATAATTTTGGTGCAGAATTAAAAAACAACAGTCCTATATGTTTATACATTACCTTAAAATCGCTATCCGCAACATCCGTAAGTTTGCGTTGCAGAACACGGTCAGTGTAATCGGTCTTGCCGCCGGTTTTGTTTGCCTCAGTCTCTCCTCTGTATGGCTCTATTACGAGAACTCGTTTGACCGATTCCATAAGGATGCGGACCGTATTTATACGTTTAATGAATCAACTCAGGATGGGAAGGATATACTGAAGAAAGGAACCGGCAACCGTCTCCTCAAAGGAATAACGGAGACGATTGAACCTGAAGCCACTACCTATTTCAGGCTTGAGACCGATAATGAGCATTACACAGAGTTACAGGTTGACTCCGCTTTCTGTGGTTTCTTTGGAATTGGGCTTGCCAAGGGTGACTGGTCATTCATCGGAAATAAGGATTATATCGCATTATCCGAGCATTATGCAAAGAAGAACTACCGGGATATAGATCCGATTGGACAGAAAATAGGCGGCCGCACCGTAGTTGCTGTACTTAAGGATTTCAATAAACCTACAGTATTGGATTTTGATATCATGTCATATCGCGATGTACTTGATAATGCAGATGTAAGTTCTTTGCCACGTCGTTCTATGTACAGCGATATAAACAAGACGCTACAGTCAAACTGTTTCTGGAAATTCAGAAAAGGAGTTGATGCCGATGAGGCGATGGATTTGCTTCTGAAAAGCTCTAATGATTTTGTGAGGCTGAGAGTGTCTATTTCAGAAATGTCAAAATCAACAATGGGCTTTGTTCCTATCAGCGACCTGCACCTTAAACTTATTAAGGACGAATCATATGTAAGTTTCAGGACCATGAGCCTGTTCTGCATGGCAAGTATCCTGATTATGCTGTGTTCTCTGGTTAATATTCTAATATTCTTTATCAATACCTTGAGAGGACGTGACCGTGAAGCGGCATTGCGTATTGTTCACGGAGCATCCATGAGAGACCTTATCCTGATGTTCTCACTTGAAATGTCCATACTTGTCTTATCAGGTCTGGTTATAGGAATGATAATGGTGTGGATGCTTAAAGATGCATATATCTCCTTAGCCGATATCAGTATGCCTGTAGGATTCCTTATGACAAGCAGTATTGTGTTGTTGCTGTCAGTGTTCCTCGTTTCACTGATTTCATGCGTGATTTGCGTCTATGTGATAAGACTCAGAACCATACAGGATACTATTGCGCATTCAAAAAGCAAAGGCTTTTTCAGGAAGATCAGCGTAGGACTGCAGTTGTTTACGGGTACCCTGTTTGCATTCATCACCTGTGTCATGTTGCATCAGTTCAATTATCTCAGGAACGAGAATTGGGGCATAAACATAAACGATCAGGCTGTAATTACCATAACGCCAGATGGCGTATTTTCCATAACGGATATCCTGATGGGCAATGTGAAAGCAGACAGTGATGAAGAGTTTAGTGCAATGCTTGATCATATGGATGCCATCCAAAATGTGAATTTTCAGGAGAAATATGAAAGTGAGTATGCTATTTCATCCAAGTTGGAATCATTGCCTCAGATAGTCTGGGTTAAGCAGGGTATCAAGGATATGTATTCATATACAACAGCCGGAAGGTATAATATGTATCCCGATTACAGTATCAATGGCATAGACAGTTGCGAGTACAGCGTCCTGGATATGCTTGATAAGGATGAACTTGAAATACTGAATGTAACTGTATTGGACGGATCAATTCCTGTTGATCGTCCCATTATGGACAATGAGGTGGTGATAACGGAGAACCTCTATAGAAAACTCGGCCTTGGCCCCGTTTCGGAAGATCCGGTTATTACAGTAGAAAGTGTCATGATAAATGATTTGGATTTAAACCGATTATTAGGTGGATTGAAGACTCAGACCAATGATTTTCACGTGATTGCCGTAATAAAAGATATATATATGACCTCATTTGAGGTGGCACCTCCCTTCCTTATCCTCTGTACTCCGAACAACCCCAAACTCACTTCAAGTCTTATCACTGATCTGGCAGGAGGGCTTATGGGAAAGCCTGGAGCAGCCTATATGGTCCAATATAAAAACGGTTTCAAAAAAGAACTTGTCAAGAAGGTTTCCGGGATTCTTGATGGCATAGATTGCACATATGAGATAACTTTTACCGAAGACCAGTTCTATAAGGCTCTCGACAAGGACAAGCATCTTAAGAATCTGATTCTAGTCATGGGAATAATATGCATCATGATTTCAATTTTCGGTGTATGGTCCATGATAAGCCTGGCCTGTCTGGAGCGTCGCCGTGAGATTGCAGTCCGCAAGGTTCATGGCGCCAAAGTCAGGGATATCCTTTCAATATTCACAAAGGAATACGGTGCAGTGATAGCAATATCCATGGGTGCTGCCTTCATCACAGGTTATCTGATAATGCATCAGTGGATACAGAAGTTCCCGCGTCAGGCTACCATAAGCTGGTGGATTTATGCTGCGATATTTGCAGTGACGGTCATTGTTATCGGCCTTACCGTTATCCACAAGGTTGTCAAGACCGCCAGCGAGAATCCGGCCGATGTCATCAAGAGCGAGTGAGTGTCAAAAAATTAGACGATTTTGGGGCGGAAAGTGCGATTTTGAGATTTTTTCTTGGAGGATGGAGTAGTTGAGGGATAATTTTGAGTCAGAAATTAGAAATAAGTAATCAATAACCTAATAATTTGAAATATGATTGAAGTACAGAATTTACAGAAGATCTTCCGTACGGAGGAAGTTGAGACCTGGGCGCTGAATGATGTATCGTTCACGGTTGCCGACGGTGAGTTTGTGGCCATCATGGGCCCGTCAGGTTGCGGTAAGTCAACCCTCCTTAATATCCTTGGTTTGCTGGACAACCCCACCAAGGGCAGTTATAAGCTTCAGGGGGTTGAGGTAGCTACGCTTGATGAGAACCATCGCACAGACCTTCGTAAGGGCGTGATTGGATTTGTGTTCCAGAGCTTTAACCTGATTGATGAACTCAACGTGCGTGAGAACATAGAGCTGCCGCTGCTCTATATGGGTGTGCCCGCCAAGGAGCGTCGCCGCCGCGCCGAGGAGGTTATGGAGCGCATGAACATCTCTCACCGCGAGAAGCATTTCCCCAATCAGTTGAGCGGTGGTCAGCAGCAGCGTGTAGCAATAGCCCGTGCCGTGATAGCAGGTCCCAAACTGATATTGGCCGATGAGCCCACCGGTAACTTGGATTCAGTGAATGGTCAGGAGGTTATGAACCTGCTCAAGGAGCTCAACCAGCAGGGAACCACTATCGTAATGGTAACCCACAGCCGTCATGATGCATCGTACGCCAACCGCATCATCAACCTCTTTGACGGAAGCATCGTAAAGGAACTCCCACTGTAATGTTCATCCATTACCTAAAGACCGCTTGGAGGAGTATCTGCAGGAGTTGGATTTACAGTCTGCTCAGTGTTTGCTGTCTCGCTATAGGTACAGCAATGTTCTCCATGCTGTTCTATGGCATCAACTATGATGATTTCTTTGAGAACCGGCTGCCCGGTCACAAACGGAGCCGGTTTGTTTGCATGACAATGCCGGGAAACCATGTAAACCAACAGGATAGGATATATCGCTCACAGTTGCCATATCTGGATTACAAGACTCTGTTGGATTTGCCGGAAATAGAATCTGTAAGTGTAGGCGGTGGCATGTCGGCCCATTTGTCTTTTGCCGATTCGGTCAAGGTATATGGAATGGGGCCGGTAAAAGGAGTTTATGTTGATGGCGATTATTTCAAATACTGGAATCTCTCTCTCTTGTATGGTGACAGAGTGCCACAGAACGAGAATGAGATTGTAGTATCGGAGTCACTTCTTAAACGCATGGGTTATGACAAGGATATAAGCCAATGTCTTGTCAAGACTGAGACCTACCGGATAGGCAGAGAATATCAGATTGTAAATGTGGTGCGTGATGACAAATGGCGTCGCAGCTTTGGTTATGACGTTTTTTTCAGTGCTCAGGACTGGAAGATCCAAGGTTTTACATTTTACGATGTCGATGTTGTACTTAAGGAGGGAGCCGACGTAAATGATATAAACGACAGACTGAGCGTTACCTTGGTAGATGATGGCGAGGGAAACAGAAAGATTCTGCAACTGGCCGGATTCCATGAGAATCCCGGTGACAGGATGGAAAAGCTGTGGCTTAGCATGTTGAGCATTCTGGTTCTCCTTGTTGCCGTAACAAATTACCTCAAGCATCTGGCAATGGTGCTCAAGCAGCGTAACCGGGCCAACATAATCCGATATAGCCTGGGAGCCAGACAGAGTAGTCTTGCGTTTATGCTGTTAGCCGAAGTTCTTATCATACTGCTATTATCATTTGCCATAGCCCAATATATCACAATCCTTGTCTGCTCATGGGTTAACCAGACAGTTTATATGGGAGACCGTTATTTCCATTTAGCGGATTTGATATGGCTGAATACATTGACAACCGTGTGCATTGCGTTAGTAGGCGTTGTGGTATGCCGGATAGCGGTATTTGGTCAGAACAAGGTTCTGAGGAACAGGATAGCGGCCTACCAGCGTGAGCGGAAAGCCTTGAAATACATAATAATGGGCATAGAGACATCGGTTGCAGTTATGGCATTGGCATCGGTTCTTGACATAGCATTTACAGCACCAAGACCATATAACCCGCTTTCCAGGTCAGAAACCCGCAGGACTTTCTATGTTGAGACCGAGGAAGGCGATTCATATACTGACAATCAGCAGGCATTCTGCAATTTGGTCAGAAGGATGCCACAGGTTGAGGATATGGTGTCTTCTGAGTACGACTGGAACGGATCGCATGCAAGTCAGTTCAATGTTCAAGGCAGAACGGAATGGTTGTTTGAAAAAGGTTATGATATACGTTATTTCCAGTTCTTCAATATTCCGATTGAATGGCTTGATCCTACGCATCCTACAAGCGGATACCTGATAGACCGGCTTACGTACGAAAGGTATATGAAGGATAGTGTGGATTTAAGCAGCATATCAAGTACTATTTCCAACACAGTCTTTCCTGTTCATATAACCGGAGTGTATGAACATTATATGTTAGGTGATCCATATGAGACAGCCAGAGATGTAGGTGGGTTGTTCCATTATCATCCCATATCGGAATACCATACAAACTTTTTTGTTCGGTTCCGTGAAGGTGTTTCAAAGACTGAGGCTGAGACCCTTCTGCGTGATGCCTGGAAAGAGGTTAATCCGTCATCTATGGAGGATGTCAGGATAATATCCATACCCAAATATACCGACGATGAATATCGCTTTGCAGCGTTGGGATTCCAGATAGGCGGAATGGTGTGCATACTGCTGGTGATACTGAGCGTGACATCATCCATATCGGCCGAAACCAACGTACGCCGCAAGGAAGTGGCTCTGCGCAAAATCAACGGTGCAAAGGGCAGGAACATAATGGCCCTGTTCATCAGGCCGTACTGCATAATACTGGCAGTGGCATTCCCCATAGGCATTCTGGCTTCATTGGCTTTGCTTGGTCATGCAGGACTGTATGTCTGGATTGCACCTGTAACGCTGGTGGCAATTGCGCTCATTATGGCGCTCTCAGTATGGGGCAAGATACGCGCCATAATGCGCACCAATCCTGCTGATGTAATTAAAAGCGAGTGACGCAAAGGGAAACAACCCCTTTGCGTCATTTTTTCATATCTTTGTGGTGTTATGACAGACGCTAAGATTCTTGTGATTGATGATAATACGGCGGTTTTGAGTACGCTTAAGATTGTGCTCAAAAGCGTGTTCCGTACTGTGGTGGCAGTAAGTGACCCGCAGCTAATCCCGGCTCTGATAAGTGCGGGCGATGTGGATGCGGTGCTGCTGGACATGAACTTTGGGTCCGATAAGCTGGACGGGCAGGACGGCCTGTTCTGGCTGGACCGTATAATGAGCCGCAGCGGGCTGGACAATCCTCCGGCTGTGGTTATGATAACGGCATTTGGCGATGTGGGCCTGGCGGTGACATCGCTTAAGAAAGGGGCTCTGGACTTTATCCAGAAGCCCTGGGACAACAATGATTTGATACGCAAACTCCAGGAGGCAATTGCCAAGCGTGATGCACTCTATGCCGAAAAGCAGAAGAATCCCGCTGCAGCGGAGACTGAACAGCAGGAGGTACCCAGCTCACTCGATGAAATGGAAAAACTAACCATCCAGCGGGTGTTGGAGTCAAGCGGGCGCAACCTTACCACTGCTGCCGAGAAACTGGGCATTAGCCGTCAGACGCTGTACAACAAGATGAAACATCATGGTATCTTATAGCCGGCATTACACTCTGCATGTGACGGCATCGGTCGTGATGGTAATGGCTCTGCCGGCAGTTGGCGTGTGGCTCTGTATTAAAGGCTACGCGCCGCTGGCCGTACTTATGGGCATAGAGATGATGGCGCGGGCCATCAAGAACAATGACCTGATGCTGCATATCCCTGAGACCGATGATGTGCTGCTGCGTCAGGCATCGGCCGATATGAACCGCATACTGCTCTCTTACCGTCGCGACCAGAATGAACTGGAAACCCGCAAGAACTACTATGACCGCATTCTGCGCGTGATGACGCATGAACTGCGCAACACAGTGACTCCTATTGTCTCTCTGACCGATTTCATGCTGGAGAACCCCGATGCCCAGAGTGAGGAGGACCGCCGTGAGGCCATAAGCATCATAAACAGCCAGGCTCATAACGTGTGCAGTTTCCTGGAGTCATACCGCCAGCTTACCGTGCTGGCACAGCCGTCAATGACCGATATCCCCGTATCCCGCATTTTTAGCAACCTTCAGACTCTGCTCAAGGCCGAGCCGGGTGCGGACCGCGTGCGTTTTGAACAAGCCGGCGATGTGGTTATCCATGCAGACTCCAGCCTTATCCCACTGGCACTCATAAATATTATCCGTAACGCCATCCAGGCAACCGATGGCGTAGAGGACGGCCGCATTACCGTGATGGCATCGGCCCCCGGAGGCAAGCCCTGCATAACCGTAACCAATAATGGTCCAGAGATTCCGGAGAGTCAGATAGAGCAGATATTCATGCCTTTCTACTCCACCAAGAAGAGAGGCAGCGGCAGCGGTATTGGTCTTGCCCTCTCGCGCCAGATCATGCAGCTGCATGAGGGTACGCTTACCTGCTCATCGCACTATCCCTATACCGTTTTCACTCTGCAGTTCAGTTGAAGTTAATTCATTAAACAAGTGTTATTGCCATTCAATATGTTTATTGCGATAAACAAATATGGCAAAAATTTGTTTATCCAGATAAACAGTTGTATAATTGCAAAAAAATAGAATCATGGAACTGTTATTTGAGCGGCATGCTGAGTATCTGACAGATGTACCGACATCTTTTGAGCGGGAACTGATGCAGACCATAGACTGGGATTCGCGTCTTATTCTTATAAGAGGTCCCAAAGGCGTGGGTAAATCCACTTTGATGCAGCAATATATTTTGAATCATTACGATGTTACTGACCGTCATGTGCTCTACTGCTCGGCAGATTCATCATATTTTGCCACACATACACTGACAGACACCGCCTCTGATTTTGTCAGACAAGGTGGCAGCCATCTGTTCATTGACGAGATTCACAAATATGATGGCTGGAGCAAGGAAATAAAGGAGATTCATGACCTCTATAAAGGTTTGAAAATGGTATTAAGCGGATCGTCGCTCATTCAACTCAATGACGGACAGGCAGACTTGTCACGGCGTCAAGATGTTTATGATATGCCGGGGCTCTCTTTTAGGGAATACCTGTGGTTCAGGACCGGCAAAAAGGCGGAGCCTGTAACATTGGACTACCTGCTTGGCAATGCTGGATCATTCTGTACGCATATACGTTCCTTGTACCGGCCATTGGAATACTTTAATGACTATCTCCACATGGGATACTACCCATTCTCATTTGAAAAGAAGAGAACATTCAGGACACTGACAGAGAATATAACAGGTTATATCATAGATTCGGAACTTACAAAATACCGTGGAGTCAGTCCGGAAAACACACGTAAGATAAAAGCTCTTCTACAAATAATAGCCGAGATGCTTCCATATCAGGTAGATATATCCAAACTGTCTTCAAGTGTAAGCATAGACCGCGTTACACTTATCCGATATTTGAAGTACTTGAACGAGGCTAAACTCATAAGGAATCTGTTTACTGAAATGGATACCATTACAGACCTTCAGAAACCTGACAAGATATTACTTGACAACACGAATCTAATATATTCATATTGTATCAGGGAGCCTGAAACCGGAACCCTGCGTGAAGCCTTTTTCTGCAACCAATTGGCATCAGCCGGTCACAGAGTGGAATACGGAGGCATCAAGACAGGTGATTTCCGTATAGACAAGAATCTTGTCATTGAAGTAGGAGGAGCGGGAAAAGACTTCTCCCAGATAAGTGATGACGATATAAAGAACGCCGCCCTGGCATTGGACAACATTGATATTGCCAGCCATAAGAAGATTCCGCTTTGGGCATTCGGATTCCTTTATTGAATCCTTTTACTATTGACGATTCTCACTCGCTCTTGATCACGTCCGCCGGGTTTTCCTTAGCGGTCTTAAGTACTTGGTGACCTACCGTTATGCTGATAACAAGCACAATTGCTGCAAATATTACGGCATAGATCCACCAGCTTATGGTAATCTGGCGCTCATACTGCTGTATCCAGCGGTGCATCATGATGTAGCCCACACCGAAAGCCAGGAAGGTTGACAGCAGGAGCGTTCCGCCATACTCACGGCCGAATATCTCTATTATGTCACGTACTTTTGCTCCGTGTACCTTGCGTACGGCAATCTCGCGCTTGCGTTCGCGGCAGGCCAGGACAATCATTGAATATGTGCCGAATATGGCAATCAGGATGCAGATTATCCCAAGCCCCAGCACCAGATTCTTGAGATGCTCCTGGCTTGCAAGGCTTTCAAAGAAACGGTCCTCGGGGAAAGTAAGTTCATATTCAAGGCCCGCCTCATCCATGATACGCGCCACTTCATTTCTTAACACATCCTTCATGCCATGATCGTATGTCATTGTAATATGAGCTACTGTCCAGCCCGATGGTCCTACTGGAGACATAAGGCGGCGGTTGTGCGGTGCGCATAATATGAACATTATGGGAGCCGTATCAAACCTGTATGGATAAATATCACTTACTACCGCTATTACCCGGAAAGTATTGTATGCTTTTTTCTCCTCAAAGCCGGAAAACCCCATTGACCAGTATGAACGTTCAATTGAAATGGTCGGCTCTTCATTTATATCAGCAAGCCCTAGTTCTTTTTTCACGTTCTCTGTAATCACTATCTCATCATTCTGAAGGGGACGGTCAGGAATAGTACCTTCTATAACTTTTAAATCAAGCAGTTCCATCTTTTCAGGCTCCACAATATCAATGGCTCTGATATCCAGGTGTTCCCGTCCGTTTATTGTTGCATCACGCCACAATATCTCGCTGTCATAATGCATCTTCTCAATATCACCGAAATTCCGGTATAATGCTTTTACAACAGGAATTGCCCTCAACTTGGCGGTCAAGCCAAACTGACCGTCAAGCCGCTCCAGATATTCATACCCGAACTCTTTCATGTGGTCATCTTTTTCAGGTACATCTTGCTCATCATCAGCTGGCGGATACCATGCATATCTTATAGCCAAATAACCTGCCCAACCGTTCACCGGATTGTCAATTGACAGAACTGCCATATCATTTATCTTTGATCCCCATTCATTGTTACGCAGGAATTTGAATTGTCGGGCCATCACAATGACAATGAACAGGAACATCACGCTTGTGAATGTCTGAACTCCTATGCTCACCTTCCTGAACCTGATGTTTAGGGTTGAGGTAATGGAACTCTGCACGGTCCTCTTACGCAGAATCCTTACTGCAAGGATGCTTATCAGCAGCGATACCGCCAGGACCAGAATCATCACAACAACACTGCCGGCGGTCACGTATCCTCCGGTCATCTGTATATCGGCCATCTTTATGAACTGCTGTTTTATAAATTGTACTGATATCAGTCCAATAATCATGGCAACAGCAAGAATCACTCCCAGTTCCGTAACCAGCATCTTGACAAGTGACGATCCGGTTGCCCCGTTTACAGTTCTTAAGGCCATCTCCCTGCTTCGTGTCCTGATACCGTTAAGTGAGAACAGCAGGAAGTTTATTATGGCACATAGCATCAGCATCAGACTGAAAAGACTGAACACCTTAACATGTGCATAATTCACGTACATATCGCTCTTGGCCATCTGCCTGTGCATTTCAGCTATAGGTAACAATTCATAATGAGAATGCTCGTCTTCATCAAGACTGTTGCGCACTTTTTCAGCAAAAGCCTTTACATCAATCCCCTTATGAATCTTTATGAAGACGCTTGGAAACAGGTCATCGCGCGTTAAATCGCTATGATTCCAATAGCCATCACGTGTTTTTGCGGGTTTCTTGAAATCATGCCAGGATAGTATATCGAACTGAATGGCCGACATGCGCCCAAAGTCTTTTACAACCGCTGCTATGGTCTTACCCACCAGTTCCTGTCCTATGGGATCCTGCCCATGAAAAGCCTTGTCAGCGTATGTTGAAGAGATGGCTATGAAACTTGTATCCCGCATGAACCATTCATTACCGGATATGACGGGTAGATCAAATATGGTGCGAAACACAGTATCAATCTTGAGTTCCGTCAGGTTCTCTTTTTCATGCTCATTAATTACGAATTTTGAAATCTTCTCTATCTCAGGGTAACTGTACAAGCGATCATGGTCATAGTAATTCACATGACCGTCATAACTCTCCGTACCGTCCTCATGCTCATAACTTGAGAACGTGAAAATCCGGTCAGCATCCTTATGATAAGTATCAAATGATTCCTCAAAATGAATCCATAGCGCGGAGAGGCTGAGGCAAACAAAACCGGCGGCCAAACCCAGGATGCTGACCGTGTTCTGTAACGCATACTTGCGTATGTTACGCAGCGCGATTGTGATATAATGCAAAAACATGATAAGGAATTTTGAAGTTTATTCTTAAGGACAAATTTTTTTTTCAGTTGAGCACTACCTCATCGGCATCGGATATGCGGTCATAGCCGGTTATTATTATCTCGTCGCCGGGGTTGAGGCCTTCAAGTATCTCAAAGTGGCGTGGGTTCTGGCGGCCGATGCTTACGGGTACGCGGACGGCGTGGGTGTGCTGTGCGTTGACCTTGAATACCCAGCTGCCGTGGGTGTAGTTGTAGAAGTTGCCCTTGGGCACTATTATGGACTGCGCCTGGCCGCCCATCTCTATGCGGGCCTGATAGGACTTTCCGATGCGGGCGTTATCGGGCATGGAGTCCGTGAATACCAGATAGATATCAAATGATCCGCTTTTGATTTCCGGTACGGTGCTGCTGATGGTCATGGGGTAGGTCTTTTTCTCGTATGTTATGGTGGCGGGCTGGCCCACGGTTATCTTATCTATGTAGAACTCGTTTATGCTCAGGCGCATGCGGAACTGGTCCATTCGTTTGATGTCGGCAATAGCGGTGCCGGAGCTTATGCGCTGGCTGGGCTCCAGCGAGAGTCCGCTCAGCTGGCCGTCGGCAGGCGCAGTTACTATAAGGTCATTCAGACGTTCCTCGGTCTTGCGGAGCTGACGCTGGGCTTCGGCCAGATCATCCTGCAGGGCCTCCTGGCGGATTGCGTTCAGAACGGAGTCCTGACGGCGGCTCTCCAGTTGCAGGCGTACGGTCTCCATCTTGTAGTTGTACTCTTCATCGGCCACATCAAGCTGGGCGCGGCTACGGATACCCATGCGGAACTCTTCCTGTGCCAGGTTGTGCTCCTTTTCCAGGCGCTTTAGCTCATACTTGGTCTGCAGTATGCTCTGTGCCAGTGACAGTCGGCGCTGGTCCATCTCAATCATGCTGGTGCGGTAGGTGCGGTTCTGCTTGCGCCAGCTCTCCCGTGCGGTCTCAATGGTACGCTGCAACTCGGGGTCGCTCAGAATCATAAGCGTATCACCTTTATGTACCAAGGCGCCGTCCTGAACCAGAACGCTCTCCACAAATCCGCCTTCACGGGTATAGACCTTGATGGTCTGGATGGGCTGGAGTGTACCTTCGGCGTTCACGTACTCCGAGAACTCGCCGCTCTGGACGGTGGCGGTCTGCACGCTGTCAGAGTTTATCCTTATTATCTTGGGGCCGGTTGAGACCTTGATGAGCATCACTATGAGTCCTATAGCCAGAATTCCGGCTACTATGTGTATGCGGTATTTTACATACCATTTCTTGGGGGGTAACTTAACGTCCATATTCAACTTGTTGTTCTATTAATTCATTATTGTCAAAATCATAAGCTGTGAGGCTGCGTATGGTGTAGTATAACTGCCAGTAACGGCTCAGGGCCGATACGTAACCCCTGTAGGCCGAATCCTTGGCGGTGATGGCCGAGTTCAGGTCCAGTATGGTGGAGTTGCCGCTTACATACAGATGGCGCGCCACCTCATAGCGGTGCTGGGCAGTCTGCATTCAAAACTCACCTCATTCTGCTCTATGTGCATACGGGTAAGTTCCAGGTTGTTCTGTGCAATCTTTACGCGGCCGCGTGCACGTCCCCAGTCAAGAATGGGAATGCTGACTGATACGCTCACTGACTGCTCGTCGTTAAGGTTACGGAAACTCTCGGGCAGTTCATCGGCAGTCTGAGCCAGTCCCAGACGCAGGTAGATGGATGCCTTGAATCCGGCCTGTGACTTGTAGTATGCCAGATTGCTCTCAGAGTTCAGACGGCTCAGCTCCATGCTCTCTATATCGGGGCTGTTCTGACGGGCCAGTTCCATTGCCTGGTCAAGCGGCACCGTAAAATGCGGAATGCTGTCGGTGGTAACAACCTCTATCTGTGTGTCCGATGTCAGGTTAAGGAAGTTGCGCAGCTGATCTACCGCGTCATCGAACGACATCTGCGATGACATTATGCTGGTCTCGCTGTTCAGCTTGTTGAGTTCCAGCTGGAGCAGTTCGTTCTCGGTTATGGTGCCTATGTTGTATCGGCCCAGCCCGTAGGTGTAAAGTGTGTCGGTAGCGGCGTGGTTGAGCTGGGCTATCTCCAGCTCCGTCTGGGCCGATACCAGATTAAAGAACACCATGGCGGCCTGCGATGCCACCAGCTCCATTGTTTCGGCATACTGCTTTCGTGCCCTGCGGTATTCAATGGGTTCGGTCTTGCGGCTCCACTTGAATGAGTTATATCCGTTAAGGCTCTGTGAGAAACTCAGTTGCAGAGGCTGAGAGTAGTAGCTGTGTGTGGGGTTGTCGCCCAGCTGGTCCAGCCGGCTCAGACTGCCGGACAGTGAGATGGTACCTCCTGTAAACCACACGTTCTGTGAAAGGTCAAGCGACAGGTTGTTGCGCATGCTGTTGCTCTGCGCATATTGCTCGGTGCCGTCGGGCAGAGTCACGTAATTGGTGCTGTGATTAAGTGACGGCGATGATGACAGTGACAGGGTGGGGAGCATGCTGGCCCTATAACTGCGGTAACTGAGCCAGGCCGACTCAAACGTGTTGCGTGCCTGCACCGCCTGCGGCGATGACTCCTGAGCCATTCGGATAACCTGGCTCATGGTTAACCGAACCGTATCGCCACCGGCAGCATTGCCGGCGGCCGATACGTTCAGCAAAACAAGGAGGAGTGATATTTTGATTAGCTGTCTCATACTACATTGTTTTATTGACAGCTCAAAAGTACCGCTCCCCCTTGCCTTAATACAAGTTTTTAATGCTGAATCGTCTTTTTTGGCCTAAAATCGTCTAATTTTTTGACACTCTATATCAGAATGACAGGTTGATACCGCCCATGAATGCTATGCCGGGCATGGGGTAACCTGCATTGATCTGATACTTGGTGTTGAGCAGGTTGTCACCGTTTACCCAAAGCTGGAGCATATCGGACAGCTTATATGATACGCGGGCGTTCCAGAGCAGGAAGTCCTCCTTAACATCGGGACCCACAGCCGAGTAGAGGCCGTTCACGTACTGCAGACCGGTGCTGGCATGCCAGCCGTTGCTGGTGTACGAGCCGCCCAGATAAGCCTTATGCTCTGGTGCTCCCACAACCGGAGTCTCCATCTTAAGATAGCTGTAGTTGCAGTTTGCTGCGAATGACTTTGAAATCAGGTATGATGCCTCAACCTCCACGCCAGTGTTCTTGAGTTCGCCGCTGTTAAGATTCTTCTGTCTCTGCCTTCCGTTTGGCATTAACATCGGAGTGCCGTCCGGATTTAAAAGACCAGTCTGAAGTATAATGTTGTCAGCATCTATATGGAAAAGGTTGATTCCATAGTTCAGATGGCCTTGCATGAGACTCTGTGAGAATGCCAGTTCGTAGTTCCAGAGAGATTCGGCTTCAAGATCAGCATTCTGAGGAGGATACATATACATCTCCCTCAGGAACGGGTAGCGGAAACCTCTTGCGGCAGAGAGCTTAACCTCGGCATTTGCCGGGAGGTGGAAAGCTGCGCCGAACTGAGGAACAAACTCCGTGCCGCTTGTGAAATTGTGGTCTGCACGTACACCTGCATTCAGGGTAAGCCAGGATCCAATCATCTGACGTACTTCAATATAGCCGGCCAGTTCATCCAGACGCTTGTCAATCTGAAGTTCTCTTGGACGACTCTCAGTAGAGTCGTTGTAGACCGTGCCGCCGTAATGATAATAGTCAACGCCTAACGTAATACGATTACCTTCAAAAATGTTCAGGCTTTGCCATGCGGATGCTCCCATCATCTCATCATAAGATGTGAAACGGAACGGTTTGGGTAGAGTATCATTTTTGCTCTGATATGTTCTTGCTGGGTTTGGTGTCTTATATCCATCGTTGATCCAGTGGTCTCCCCAACTGTAGAATACGCTTACGGCTCCCGATGTGCAGTCGTAGTTGTTTTCAATGAACAGAGCTGTGGTTCCGCGTGTGATATCCTGGTCCGCATCAGTCATTGGGTCGTTTTCAGGACCTGGATATGATGCCTTGAAGCGTGTGATATCTACGTTGGCAGATGCATCCCAGTTTCTGGAGATATCATAACCCAGTTTTGCGTAACCGCCGAACTGTTCAAAGTTCAGATTCTCACGATGTCCGTCAGAACGGTTGTATGAGCCGCTTGCCGTTGCACTCATTTTACCCTGGCGGGTATTTGCTGAGAATTCCGTCTCAACTGTGTTGAATGAGCCGTAGCCGGCATGAAACTGACCGTGAGTGCCGTCCTGCTGTTTTTTTGTTACAATATTGATTACGCCTCCCATGGCTTTTGAACCGTATAGAAGTGATGCCGGACCGCGCAAAACCTCAACCCTTTCTGTCATAAGTGACTGGTAAGAGTCTGCAATGGGATGACCGTATATGCCTGCATAGTTTGGGTGTCCGTCTATAAGGACCAATACCTGCGATGAACCTCCGTTCAGGCCACGCATGGATATGGCTCCGGCAGCTCCGTTTGATACACCGTAGCCGGCATATCCGCGCTGAGTGATGAACAGACCCGGAACCTGCTCGGTAAGAAGGGGCAGGAGTGATGCCCGGTTGGTCTCCTCAATTGCTGTGCGGTCTATCACATTCACGGTCTGTGACAGTTGGCGTACATCGGTTGCTGCACGTGTGCCGGTTATTACAACTTCCTGTAGAGTGTCTGGAATTTCAGTTGCATGAGCGGCACTGAATGTCATGGCCGCTGCTGCGAGAATCAATGTGAGGTGTTTCATTACAGATATGGTTGGTTTGTTGTCTGCAAAAATACACCGGTGTCACGAAATTGCAAAATCGTAGCACAATTATTTAATCGGCCCGGCTCATAAGGAGTTTGCCATGTCGGATGCCCCTGATTGAGGTCATCTCATCGGCCAGAGCGGTAAGCAGGCGGGCCTCGCCCATTACGGTGCACACATGCAGACAGGTGCCCTCATTTATGTAGTGCTGTGACGATGAGAGCACCTGCCTTTGGTGTCGGATCTGGATATCTGAGATATGTGCTGCTATATCGGTCCGCTGCTGGTCATAGATTATGAATATGGTGCCGGCCACTATGTGGTTGCACTGCCATTTCTTCTCAGCCAGGTTCTTCTCTATAAGGAAACGTATGGCTTGTGAGCGGTTGGCGTAGCCATCCTCCTTTACTAAAGAGTCAAGTTGCTCAAGCAGCTCGTCCTCCAATGATACTCCGAATCTTCTTAATGCCATTTTAATCAGGATATTGCATCCAGGCTAGGAACAAAACTCCTCTGGACCATATTGGCAAATATCATTGATATCTCCTGAATATTGAAACCCAGATTCTGTCCTATACTGTATATGAAATTAACTTCTTGTTCCGAAATGTCTTTGTCGGCCAATACGACACTGATGAAATACTCAAGCAGGTTGTTCTTGAGATCTGAATTCAATTCAAGTATTCGTGTTATTGATGCGTTGAACAGTTTGTTCACGTCACTCTTCATTATCGTCTCAAGGAATTGTTTTGGGAAGATATTGCTGTTTGACAGGTTCTGGATTATGTGGTCAATCTCTTCTTTTGTTACTTTGCCGTCAATGTTAGCTGCTATGAGTCCGGCAGTTGCCATGAATACAGACATCGGTTCGTTTAAGGGATTGTCGCCAACTTTCAGCAATATCTGAATCAGTTCTGACATCTTGCTGTCCAATTCCTCCTGGCTTTTTGCATTAGCATACAAATTAATAGCCTGAATACGAATGGGATTCACGGGATGGTCATATTGGCTCATTCCACCACCATTGAGGAAATAATCAAGATGTTTGATGTTATCTGCCAGCAGGTCGTCTATTTTAACATGCATCTTTTCGAGATCCAGACCTGAAGCCATCTTGAAGAATGCTGTTACGCATGCATCCAGGTTCTCACATGCCAGGTAACCGTAACGGTCGGCTACGAGTTCGGCCAGATTATCATGAAGATGAACCTTGAACTGTAGGGTTACGGGCAGATTGGATACCTGTGGAGGATATACGAAATATATAAGCCTTTTCAGTCTGTAATCCCGGTTGATAAGATGTCCCAGCTCGTGTCCGATTACAAACCTCAACTCATCTTCACTCATAAGGTTGAACAGTTCCGAGTTGACATTTACAATGTTGGGATGCTCTTCTTTTTCGGAGGCTACAGAGAATGCGTTGATGGCGGAATCGCCGGTGACATAAAAATCTACGGCTTCCTTGAATCCAAGTTTCTCCTTGACCTCATGACACAGATTGTAGAAGTTGCCAAGTATGTTTTTGTCCACTTTCATACAGTGACCTTCCATGTGATTGCGCCAATAATCCTCTACAGGTGACTGATTGGCGTTCTTGAGGATAAATCTTACTACATCACCCTGTAATGCGGTGTAAATCTGACTGCCCAGTTCTTTTTCCAGTCCTAATTCAGGATTCAAATGTTTCATAAGTTTCTTCTTTGATTATATATGGAATGTTTTTTACAATGATTAAGTCTTTTTCGGCTTCGCTTCCTATCTCTTGGTAGGGTGCAATATCCAAGTGGATGAAATACTTGGTCTTTAGTTCTTTGAAACGGCTGCGTTCAGCTCTTTCAGCCTTAGGAGCGGCTCTATATCCCATCAAAAGGATTGAGGACATCCAACGCCGGTGTTCAACCTCAGACAGTGAATCCAGTGTACCGGAATCCAGGGTATCGACAGATGCTTTGGTGGCTTCAAGGCCAAAACTTCTGAGTTTTATAGGAATGGAATTGGCACTGGCGATGCTTGAAAGCTGGTGTGCAAATGAGATAGAGGCCCAGGCATGGTCTACCGAAGGTGCAGGTGGAGTACCATAGGCTTGATCATATAGATAGTTCACGCGTTTACCACGGAGGCTGCGGCGTAACAGAAGAGCATCGTTGCTTTCTGTGGCTTCACCGAAGCAGACTATACCTCCGTACATCCCGGAGGCAATGGCTTTCTCCATCAGCTGTCCGTGTTCCTGCTGATAAACGGCAACAGGAACCTTTGCTGCATAGACCTCTTCCGGAAGATGTAAAGCAACTTTCAGGTTTTCTGCCGGTTCCTGATTACAGATTGCAATAGCCAGTGTCTGCCCTGAATCATTTATCCAGCGGCAAAGTTCATAACGTACGAAAGGTGATTCTATGGAGCTTTCAACGAATTCCCATTCTACATCCAGAAAATCACCGTAGGATTTGTCAGGAACATGGCTGACACGGCCTTCGGGTGTTACGTAGTGATAATGTGAGAGTTGAAACAGACTCTGGTGGTTGGCAACGAATTTGTCCATCTGATTCTTCATGTCTGTCCCGACAAAAGTGATAATTGTCCTTTTGCCGTTTACCGCATAATCAGGAAAATGACAGATCTGTGAAGCTACAGTTGCAAAAGAGTGCGAGATTGAGGTGTTTCCAGCAATGACCAGATGCAGATACTGTTCTTTCTTGGGAATGGGGATGAAATCCGTGTAAACCAACAACTGCTCTACCACATAATCACTTGTGCGGATAAGTTCGGTCCTAAGACGTGAATGTGACGTTTTGGGCAAATAATGAAACACGTCCATGGTGGTTTGCTCATCCAAGGTAATGAAACAGGGGATTGCGGGTCCTGAGTTGCCGCATAGTTTTTCCAGCAGGTCCAATGTCTTGATATTGGTTGCGTCATGGGCCTGTTCACAGTCTTCGCCTATCAGGTAAATGGCAGCAGCAGTTCCTATACGTGCACCTGACAGAAACTCTTCGTTGTCTCTTTCCCCACGATACCATGTAATACGATTGCAGAACCGTTTGTCATCAAGCATCGTTTCTATGCGTTCCCTGAGAGTTTCCACATCACAGCAAGTCATTATCACAATGTCCTTTCCTTCATATTCACCTTGATGTTGCATCTGTTTAAGCATATCCGAGAGCATACGGCTTCCGCCCAGAATCAGCACGTGTCCGTTGAAACGGTAGCGTCTCTCACCTTTGCGATAGGCTTCGGAAATGTTTGTGAACACGTTTGAGAATACCGAGACCAAAAGAGCCGAAAGAATCAGTATGCCGCACAGTGTGACAATCAGGCTGAAATAGTCATTTGCCCTGTGGTCAATGGGGAAGTTGCCCGGATCCAGATACAGTGTAAGGATATCCGTCCAGTCAAGTCCCCAGATTCTGCCTAAAAGGCAGAAAATTATGAACAAAGCCAGTACCAGCACTGTGAGCCATAACAGTTGCTTGCCCTCTCCTTCGGATAGAATGCGGTCAATTTTTCTTCGAAGCATATAGTTTATATTGTTCCATTATCAGTTTGTCAATTTTATCAAGGCCTGTGTTCTTAAGGCCTAAATTCTCCATTATTACTTGCCATGGAGGCATGGCGTAGATTCTTGTACGGACGATATCAATAATTGAATTGTCAGGATCCAGGTCTCTTAAGCGTGAGAGTCCTTGAAATAGTCCAAAACTGATATATACGTACATTTTGTGAACAGGATTTTCACTCTCAAGCATTTCTTCAAAGTCTGCATTGTTGTCTATTCCAAACAGACTGATGGTGGTAATCCAGAAATAGAAGTGGTATAAGACGAACAGCTGGAGTGTTGCCGGCTTATCAAAAAACCTGGAATCCAGATTGTAAAACAACTCCATTGTCGGCATATAGCGTATGATTTCCTTAAGAGTTCTTTCGTACTCCTTATTGGATACAAGAATCTCAAATACGTTTATTATCTGTAAAGAGTAATTGAAACAGGCATAAAGGTTTTCATTGGTAGGTTCCATAGAATCAAGTATGGCATAATACTCTTTGATATAACGTTCCAATGATTCCCTTGCTTTCTTCTTGTTTACCAGCAGACCTTTTGCGCCTGCCTGTGCCAGTAGGGGCTGTATGGAGACAAAGCGTTCTTTTGCAGTGGTTAAATCCATTGCAGCCATCTCTTTTGTCAGAGATTCCGCGTTGGCTCTCCTGCCGTTTTTTGTATAAAATGAAACCAGACGACCGGATATTGCCATCATCATTTTCTTTGCATCAGGATATCCCAACGCATAGCTACGTCTGGCGACACTCAGAGCTTTCTCCAAGTCTTTGACAGAAGATTTATCGTTACAAAGAAATGAAGCATAAGCAAATAAATCCTCGCCGGAGAGAGGCTCCACATCTATGTCATTGACCCAGTCTGACATTTGGGTTGACAGTGCATTCCCTTGTTCCATCAGGTCGGCTATAGCTACTCTTATCTGTATCATTAGCTGCAGCCGCTGTGATGGTGGAAGTGCCAGACAGTATTTCCGGAACTCCTTGCTCTCAAGGTATTTCTCACGTGCAAGTTGACGTACCTGGGGACCCTTGAAATGCATCTGGTCTGCTATCATTACTTTATGAAGGTAGTCATCTGTCATGTATGACTCAAAATGTAACGGATTTCCGCTTTTGAGAGCATAGTAAAGGCCCATGGTTTCACGGAGAGAATCACTTTTGTCAAGAGTGAGAATATACTCTGATATTTTGGATTGGCGTTTCTGTAGTCCGTCTTCCGGTAAAGTGATGTATTTTGCGCGCCACAGGTGATTTCCGGGATCTTCATAGAAGAAATCCTGCAGGAAATTTATTGCACGGTAGAACTGTACTGCGCTCCATTCATCACCTGCAAAATATGCGATATCCTGCTCCCTTAAGCCTGAGGGTGCAGCACTTAGCGTCCAGATGGCATTTATCCAGTTTTCTCCGAGTCCAAGGTTTTGCAGAATGTTGTTAACCATGAATGTCATCAGGTCATACGGAGAGTCCGGCATATCCTCCCAGATATTCTCCAGATAGCTGTTGATTGCATCAATCTGACTTCCTTCCTTACTGCGGATTGAGGCAAAGTCCTCTTGCGAAAGCGACTGGAAGAGACGGAATACGTTGTGTACCTTTATCGGTGCCAGATATTTATTTCCGTCGGTAGCATCCAGCATTTGCTGTCTTATTTGTGACGGAAGTTCCAGGAAATATGTCTTTTCATAAGTGGAAATAAGATCCTCGGCATCGGTCTGGTCAAGAAGTGGAGGCATTTTCATAGTAAGATAGGAATGTGCTTCCAGGAATTTCTTCATAGCTTCACTGTCACCTTGCAGATTAATCTGGATATTGACATCGTCTTTTATCCTGTCCAGCCAGTGCATGTAAAGATCCTTGGGGGCAGTCATCTCCAGAGCCTCGACATCATCCATGAAGATGTATATGTATTTGCCTTGGATGCGTGCCGTTTCAACTAATCCGGCAAAAAGATCATATAATTCAGGTTCAGGCATCTTGCCCAGGAGTTTTTCGTCATCGGGGAGATTGTCTTCACCGCATACCTGGGCGAGTTCGTGAATCCATCGGGCTATTACGGGACGCATGGAATTGCTGTACTCTGAAAGTCCGAAAACTGCCAGCAGTCGTATTGAATTCTCGGAAACATCCCAATCCCTGTACTCCTGGGCCATGTGGGTACTGGCACCGAATCCTGGAATATACCATATTAGAATGTCTGAACTTTCATCATCCTCATCCTCATTTTCCTCTTCCTTTTCTTCTGCGTCAATCAGATCAAATTCAACTGACCCGGTCAGCAACCGCAACAGCGTGGATTCTTCAAGTTCCTTTTCCTTTACCCACCAGGATACAGTGCCTTCTTCATCTTCACGAGCGGTCTCCAATTCGATTTGTCTGGCCAACTGCTCCGTGACAATGGATTCAAATTCATCGGAGCAGAAATGGTTGTTCTCCCAACTTATATGGTAGGGCGTGCATCTGTCATCCTTGCCTCCGTGCCTACTGAACAGTATTTCTATCCGTGATTTAAGGTTGGCAAGTTTCTTTTTAAGCTCCGGGTCCTGATCGCGGAAAGCAGGGAGCATTTCTTGGGGCATACCAAGATAAGAGGATTCATCACGCATATAAAACAGTACATGTGATGAATCGAAACTTTCTTGTGATAGGGCTCCATATACAATTTCCATCTCAGTAACGGAACATCCTGCTGTTTCTGACAGTATATGTCTATCTTCATCAGACAGTACGTTCATGAACTCTTTCCAGCGTTCCAAAGGTGGTATCCAGCCATATCTTTCGCCAATCAGGCCGATAAAGAAAGGCCTGGCGCTGTCAATGCATGATGTACATACAGAAAGAACCTTGCGTTCGCTCTCCTCCTCCGTCATGTCGGATGTGTTGACTCCCAGTCTCAGGTCTATAGCCTGTAATTCCACACGCCGGTCACGGAAACGTCTGTTCAAGGCTGGGATTACTCGGAACTTGATCACATCACGTTCATAATCCATATCCTTGAAGGTGGATGATATGAAAATATTGTACCGGCGCCAGCCGGAAGTGACGGAGTTACTCATAATGACAGGTTTATATTCCGGGATTATTCTTCTATAGTGAGAAGTCCGTCTGTGGCATGGTAGATAGCGGCAAAGACTTCTTTGGCAAGCGATATTGTACGTATTCCCTCAATTGTGTAACCATTATCCGTTTCCAATGCAAAGACAACGTGTCCATAGATGGGGTAGCCGGCACCGTAAAGCATTGTAGCAGGCATATTGTCTCCGGTGTTATCTTTTAAGCCGCCATTACGGTCAGTTATGAACACCAGATGACGTTCATTCAGCTGAAGTGCTTTACTGAGTTCGTTCAGTGGTTTGGTGTAGCGTACCACTTCCAGACGGTCAGCTCCTATCAATGAGGCTATTTGGGATCCCAGATCATTCCATCCGGTGCTTTCAATCGGATGCAGCGAAGTACGTCCATTGTATTTAACCAATAGGAAAAGGGGCGTAATTTCCTTATCTTCATCAATGGTGATATTGGTTCTCGGGGTCTCTTCTTCCTCAATTATTATTTCACCCTGTCCTTCATCAATTGCCTCTTCAGGTTGAGGGTTGGGAAGCTTGCAGAGTTCGCAATACTTGTCATACAGCTGACACTCTTTTACAGTCAGTTTGTTGTCTTTACAAATAACCCTGGCAAACAGATTGGAAACTATCTGCTTGCTTCCATCGTCCAATGAATAAATGAGTTTGACGGCATCGTCATCATCCAATTGATTGTAACCATATTTAATGATATCACTCATCAAAGTTTCATCTACATTGTTTATCTGGTTCAAAAAGCCCAGAATGACGCTCAGTTCATCGTCTGTCATTTCATTGTCTGCATCGGAGAGATGGGATGCGAGTCTTACTACAGCGGCAAATCTTTTAAAAATCTCAAATTCCATAATAGTAAAGTTTAGGTTAATATAAAAGGTTAAAATCAGTAATGGTGAACTTCTTGGTTGTCTTATGAGTGGACAGTTGCCAATATGATTGAGATGTTGTCAACTCCACCGGCTTCACATGCCATACGGAGCAGGTCCTTGGCTGATGCTCCATCATCGATAGCGGTTTCAATCAATTCGTCTGATACCATGTCGGACAGACCGTCAGAGCAGATAAGCAGTTTGTCTCCTTCAAGTAATTTGCCATTCAGGTCCTCAACAATTATCCTTCCTTCTGTGCCGCCTCCAAAACAATTGAGCAATAGTTTACTTGCATTGGGATCTCCTGTGATACCACGTTCGGTTTCATCGGTGGTAAGCTGTCGGAGTATGCCGTTACGGAAACGGTATGTACGACTGTCTCCTGCGTTTAAGAGCCATGTTTTGCCATAGTGCCACACTACTCCGGTGAGAGTGCAACCCATTGGGTGTGTCTGTCCTTGATCTGCGGCAGAACGGTTTAACTTGTAGGATATATATCTGGCAGTTTCCCTTATATCGTCTTCAAACCTGTCCGGGCTGACCTGGTGGAGCGTTAGCTGCTCGTTGATTTCCTCAAGCGCAAACTGGCTTGCCTCTTCTCCTTTTTCGTGTCCGCCCATACCGTCGGCTACCAGTAGATAGAAGATGCCGTCGGTAGTTGTATCTACCGATATCTCCGTGCTGTCGTCACGCAGGAATAATCCGCCCAGGGAGATACCGTCTTCGTTGTTCTCCCGTACCATGCCTTTATGGCAGATTGCTTCTATGTTCAGTTTCATTCTACTATAAAATCAAGGGTTGCAATGCGTACTCGGGAGCCTTTACGCAAAATTTCTTTCGTGATGCGGTTTCCGTCTATAAATGTGCCGTTGGTAGAACCGTTATCCACTATGAACCAACTGTCATTGTTTTTCTCTATTCGGCCATGGTTGCCGGACACATATTGGCAGGTGGAGAGTTCGGGCCATATTCCGCCGTTCCTGCCGAACGGACCTTCCTTGATGGCTAGACGCCAGCCGTTGCCTACAAGTGCGGCAGGACCTTCCTCTGCTACAGAATCGGGCAGTGTACTTACTCTTTCTGCCTGTGGCTGCGGAGCAGGTGACGGCTGTGGCGGTTCCGTTGTGTCAACTTTAGGAGAGGTTGACTTTTCTGGAACTGTGGATATGTATTTGACTCCCGAAACCAGGTCGCTTCCGCATACTGGACATTCAGTACCGCGTTTAGGTCTCCTGCACTGTGGGCACCACTTAAGTTCTTTTCCGCACTGGTCGCAAAACGCGCTGTCGTCGGGAATCATATTCCTGCATTCGGGACACTGTATCATAGCACATCCTCCATTTTAATGGTTTTACGTTCTTCAGGGGAATGTGTTCCCCCTTCATCGGCCAGTCGGGTTGCCAGGTTGCTCTTTACTTCATCAAAGAGGTTGCGGGCATCGCGACCGTTGCCGAATGTGCGGCCGCGATTGTTGTACATCATTGTGAGTTTGCCGCGTATGGCGTTTTCTGCCATAGAATCCAGATGATATCCTCCTTTACGGGCAAATATCATAAATATCCGGAACAGTTCATCGGGGTTGTAGTCTTGAAAAGTGATGCGGTTGCGTTCAGGGAAACGGCTCTCGAATCCGCTGTTCTGGGCAATGAAAGCCTGCATCTCGAATGTGTATCCTGCGGCTATGCAAACGAACTTGCCCCGGTCGTTTTCCAATCGCGCAACCAGGGTCTCCAACGCATTCCTGCCATATCCCTCGGCAAGCTGGTATGCCTCGTCGATGAACAGGATGCCGCCCATGGCGGTGTCTATCACATGAGAGGTTATGGCCTCGGTATCACCCTGGTAACGCCCTATCAGGTCGGCTTTGCCTACCTCCACCACGTTTGGAGAGGGCAACGCGCCCATAGAGTAAAGTATTTTTCCCATAAGGCGGGCAACTGTGGTCTTGCCGGTACCTGGGTTACCCAGAAACAGGTAATGCCCCAGCGGAATATCCGGTCTGCGGTTCTCTATCTTGGCGGACTCGATTTCGTTGTTGATGGTGTGTGCCAGTTTGGTAAGCGCGGTTTTGACTCCATCCAAACCTATCAGTTCGTTGAGCTCGGCCAAACAATCGTCAATTGAAACCTTGGCGGGTTCGACATACGGAATATCATCCAGATATGCAGTGTGTGCAGTTTGCAGGAACTCTGGTGTCCACTGGTCGTAGGATACCTTGCTTATGCGGTTGTTGATGTTTGTCTTTGTCTGGGCAACTTTGGTCACTGCTTCACGGGCGTTTGCGAACTTGTCATCCTTCATGGCTACCATGTTCCGGAACATGTTCAGGGCTTTCATGCGAACTTTCTCATCAGCCAGAGTGAAATTGTATTTCTTGGCCTTTGCAGTATTCTCATAAATCTCCAGCAATTCCTCGGGCGTGTAATCATCTATGTGGATGAAATGAGAGAATCGGCTTCTCAAACCGTCGTTGGAGTTCATGAATGTCTCCATTTTTCCGCGATAGCCAGCAAGTATCACCACGAACTTGCCAGCCTCGTTTTCCATACGCGTCAATAGTGTCTGCACTGCCTTCTTGCCTTCGCTACTGGTGCTCTGTCCTGCAGCATCCATAGGTTCCAGGTCATATGCCTCGTCCAGAAACAGCACTCCGCCCATAGCTTCATTTATGGCATCGTTCATAAGCTTGTCACTCTCGTTGACAAACTGGGAGATGATGTCCTTTGGCACCTTTTCCGTCACGCGGTCCGTGCTGGTCACGCCCAATGCCTTGAATATCTTACCGAAAGTCCGGGCCACGGTGGTCTTGCCGGTTCCAGGGTTGCCGGTGAGCACGAAATTGTATTTGGTAAGGCCTTCGTCAGCCTCCCCCATCTCTATGAGCTGTTTTTGCACGGAAATCTCCTTTGCGATGCGGCAGATGGCATCCTTGACACTCTGCATTCCTACAAAACCGTCCAGCTCCTTCATTATGTCTTCTACCGTAATCTCTTTGGTTTCATTTTCACCTACAATGTCGGCATAGCTGAACACGTTGTCGGTAGCCCTGCGCATGCGGTGTCGCTTGACGGCAAGGTCAAAAAGATTCCTTACTTCGCGGGCATTGCCGAAGGTATCAGTGCGCTTTAGATACATACGGTCAAAAACCTTTGGCAGCATATCCTCCGCACGTGAGTCCAGGCTGAAAACAGTCTTTTCGCCATCATTATCATCATTATCATTGGCTAGCATCATGCGGAACAGCGTTTCCAGTTCGCGGGCACTGTAGTCCGGAAATTCTATGGTTACGTTGCATCGGGAAGGGATGCCTGGATTTATGCGAACCAGATCTGCCATCTCCTTGGTATAGCCCGCAAGTATGCAGACAAACTCACCCTTGCGGTTCTCCAGGATGGTTAGCAGCGTGTTTATGGCATCTTTGCCGTATCCTCCGTCCCTTCCGTCATTCAGAGCATAGGCTTCGTCTATGAACAGCACACCGCCCATAGCCTTGTTCACGTAATTCTTGACATTCTCTTCTGTGTCACCCATGAAACGGCCAATGAGGTTTTTGGCTGGAACTTCCACGAATTGTCCGGTGGGAAGAGCTCCGATAGCATCCAGTATCTCACCGAATTTGCGTGCGATTGTTGTCTTGCCTGTGCCGGGATTGCCTGTAAAAATAAAATGATCCTTAAGCAGTTTTTTGGTGATTCCTTTCTCTTTCTTGTCTTTGATGTTCCGGATAATGGCTTTTATTTCGTCCTTTACGCTTTGGAGACCGACATACTTGTCCAGGTCTGCAAGTATCTGTTCTTCGGTTTTTGGAATGAAGCACTCGGCAGTATTTATATCCTGTTCTTCCAAAACCTTGCTTCCTCTCAATGCAATCTTGACATATATGTCATCGGCAACTTTCTCCGAAAGATGCCCGTTAATATGTCCCAGGTCCTGCTGTCGCATGTACCATGCAAAATGGGCATTAAGCTTTTTGTCCACATCAGGATTCGGATCCACTTTATATTTCTCTTTCAGGATTGAGAGCGCAAGTCCGGTGAGATTCTCTATGTTGAATGCATCCAGTTTGAATTCGAGCTCAAAGAGTCTGTGGACATCCTTATTGTTCTCCAGAAACCCCATTATGTCATTCAGTGTTCCGCAGAGCAATACTATAGGCGCACCCTCGATATTACGCATCCGGGTGAAAAGCTTGTCCAGTTGATTCACTTCACGCGACTTGGAAGTGGGAAGAAGTTTCTGTGCATTGGTAATGAGCAATATTCCGTCTTTCAGTGTAGATATGTTATTGTCGAAATCTCCGTAGAAATCGGACCAATCGGCAGCGTCAATTTTCTTGGGCGGCTGTTTTGTCAAACCGGCGGAGACCATCTTGTCAGCAATAAGTTGGGCGATGAAGTTTTTACCTGTACCGGAATCTCCAAGTATCAGACAGTCCATTCCCATGCGGTTGCCATTCTGTGCCAGCATCTTTGCTACCTGTATTTTCTTGTCCAGTATTTCCAGTTGGGGCGCAATAGAGTCTTTGCCTATCAACTTTTTCTGAGTGGATGCTGACTCAATTGTCTTGCCGCAGAAGCGGCAATAACGTGCTTCCGGGCGGTTTTCTTTTCCGCAATGTTTACAATTCATATCTATTCTGAACCCTTTGCTGCTTCAATTGCTGATTCGGCAGCCAGTTTGTTAATCATTTGTATGGTGTTGTTGTCGGCCACTCCGGTCTCTTCAAGACCGTTCGCTTTCTGAAAAGCAGCAACGGCTTTCCGGGTGCCGGGGCCATAGTCGCCATCTACGGCGGAACTTAAGAATCCATTGTCCCGGAGATATTCCTGTAAGGCACGAACCTGGTCACTCTTGCTTCCAGGCTCCAGACTTTCAAAATCCAGTAGCGGTGGCAAGGTCTGTTCAGGTTGGTTCTTGTCAACTTTCTCCAATAACGGAGTGTAGAATCTGCTGAAACGCTCACTCTTAGGTATAAGCAGGCTGAATGCCATCAGAATCCATATTGCGCCTATGAAAATGATTATTCCGAAGCGCCGTTTCTTCAGTTCTTTTTTCCAAAGATCTATCTTGTAGTGGTCGAATGCTCCGTTGAGTGAGGAATCAAAACTGTCTTCATTGCTGAAAGCAAAATAGAGTGGTTCCAGAACCTTCTCTTCAAAACCTGGTTTTGTAAACTTCCTGGCTTCCTTGGCATATTTGCTGCGAAAAGAGAGTGTGCCCAAACTCATATAAATCAGTATGGCCAGTACCAGAACCGCGAAAAAATAGAGAATAAAGGCTCCAAGTAGCCTTATTATCAGAAAAATGAGAACAGATGCAATAAGCCCTTCTATAATAGGTAAAAGGCAACCGTCGCTATCGCCTATAAAGAACAGTATTGCAGCTATGATCAAGCCTATCGGCCATAAGTAAGCCTCCAGGTTCATGCCGGAAGTATCAAGAACGGGATTCTCTATGATTGAGAAAATAAGCATGGCCAGTAAAAGCATTCCCGGAATAATGGCGAATGCATAGGTAAGGACTTGCTGTATTACACTCCGTATGTTGAGCCCGTGTAATTGGGCGCGCCCGCTTGAGAGAAGTCTGTCTGCTTCATTGCAGGCGCTGTCAAAGCGTTCTACTGCAGGATCCTTGTCATCTATTTTGCGTACATCTTCCACATAATCCAAAAGGAGTTTCTCATATGCGAACCGGGGTTCCAGATTGGCATGCGGATCTTCCTGATGATGTATGGCAAGCCAGCCTTTGAGACCGTGTTCCCTATATTCATTCCTGAGAGTCTTCTTGTCCAGGTCGAACAGTTCATCAAGTGTGCTGATCTGTTTCCCGCTACCGCTCAATTGGTAAACAGGTTCAACTCCAAATCCTTTGATAACCTTCATCCAGGCTGTCTGGAGACAGAAAAAATCATCCTTGGGACCTGCTTTACCCTGGAAGTCATCGCTTTCGTAGTCAGTGCAGTATATGATCCAGGAGCGTAAATCCTTTAACCGGTCTCCCTTGATGTCCATGAAATCCATCATATAACGGGATTTATCAGGCACAAAGAAATCATTTCTTATGTTGATGATGGTATGTATCGAGATTTCCCTGTTATGTGGAGCGTTAACAGGTTTTTCCCAATCGGCCATCAGACTGTCAATGTCGCCCTTATAACGTCCGTATAGAATGTTGTACACCTTGTTCAACAGGCGACCTATGCCTTGAGCATCCATAGCATAGTCTGGTGAGGAGGGGTCATTGCGCAAGTCAAGATCCGATAAAGGACTTATCATCTGGATGCGTAACATGCTTGTCAATGCCTCATCATCTTTAACATATGGCAGATCTTCTGCAATGGACTGGCTTCTGACCCGTACCCATTCCTTGAATGCATCCATACTGATCATAGCGATGGTTGAGTCATCCAGCAAAGCTTCATTGCAGAAATTACCTACGTCATTAAAGTCATATACTGATTTCTCTAATGGTTTCCCTGTTGTCCTTGATATGCCTTGGAGAGTAAAAGGTATTGTCGGGTCAAGCAAATACAGTGTGGCAATCAGACCGGTTTGCTGATCCTGGGGATAGCGTTTCTCCACTATATCCTGTATTTCGGTCTGGAGTTCAGGATAGGGTTTCAACCATTTCTCAATCTGTCCCCGGTAGAGGTACTTTGTGGCAAGGTCGGGATCATCAATCATCAGGTTGCACAACTCCAAGGGGGTATTGGCTACAAGATGTTTGGATGCGTTGAATGTGATACACAGGTCTTCGATGATCTCATCTTCATCCACAGGTATGTCCTTGCCATCTATGGTTTGCAATATTTCATTCAGGTCCCAGCGCTTCTCAGGGTTTTTGATAAGCAGTCCACGGGTAATCTTTGCGAGCGGGTCGGGCATATCTGCCGGAGGCGATATCCTGCCTTTGATTTTGTCAATGGCCATTTCATCCTCTTTCGACTTGAAGGCTCCTTCGCCTATCCACAAGGAAATAATGGTCATGCCTAGAGAATAGAAATCGGCTTTGTGGGTGAGTTCGCAGACTATTGTGCCGTCTCTGTTTGCCGTATTGCCTACTCCATACATTTCGGGGGCGGCATATATGGGAGTTCGGGCTTGAGTTGTAGTGCAGGTGCCACGCTCGTTCAGAATATCCGCAATGCCGAAATCACATAGACATGTGTCCCAACTGTCATTATCCTTGATAAGGATGTTGGCAGGCTTGATGTCTTTGTGGATTATTCCGACTTTGTGCATCTGGTCAAGTGCCATTGCGGTCTTGGCTGCTATTGCAAGTATGGCTTGGGCATTTCCCTTAAGATTCACATGGGCTGCATTCCCTTGGGGAATGTACTCCATAAGCTCAAAACTGTCACTATAGTCAATGATATCGGCCAGGTATCCTTTCCCTTTCAGTTTCTGGAGGGTGGGCATCACTTTTGTGTTGGTATGATATCCGGGACGGTACATTTTCAGTGCATATTTCCTCTTGCGGTCGGAAACAATGTAAATATTGCCTTCTGTGCCGTTACCGATAAGACTCTCAACCGTGTAGCTGTTGCCGCCAACTTTGACAGTGGAGCCAGGGGCATAGGTCGTCCCGGATACAATCTTATCCCAAGCTTGTCCGGAAGACGGTGATGCCATTGCGGTCTTCTGTGGCGCTGTGGCCGTTTTCTGTGGCGCCACTGCTGTCTTTTGGGGAGCTATTGCTGTCTTTTGGGGCTCATTCATATCTTATTCCCTTTTATAAACTTTTCTTTCTCCCACTTTTTCGGTGAATTTCTGGGCTCCCGGTGTCCCTTCTGCCACGATCTCGGTGCTGGAGCATCTGATCCATTTCCCACCGAATTCTCTTACTGCACAGTTTTGAGGGTTGTTGTGAAGTACATGACACCTGTTGCATTCCCAACACATGACATCTTCTTTTTTGATTCCATACCAGGTATGTTCAATGACTTCCATGACAGCTACCTTTCGGGCGGTGTAATAGTTGCGTTGCTCCTGTGGCGTGGAACCTTGAGGAGCAAGCATCTCTTCAAACACCTTATTGGCTTCATCGATGGCTTTTTGGTATTCGGCCAATATCTCCTGGCGGCTGCGGCCTATCCTGCGTTTTGTGACTTTGGGCTTTTGGGCCGGGGTGAATCCCACCTTGGCCATTATTTCACGAAGCCGGAGTTCACCTTCGGTGGGGCCTTGAGGTTCTTCTTCGTCTTCATCGGGTATGGCGGCTTCAAGTTCGGCTTCAAGTTCGGCAAGCTTTGACATGAGCCGGGTCGCTTCATGTACTTTGGGGTCCTGTCTGGCTTTTTCAACCGCCTTGCGGGCAGCACGTGAAAGAGGTTGGCTGCACTGACGGCAGAAAGACCTGAAGTTGCGTATGTTGCATGTCGGACATATTACCCCTTCAGAGGGCATGCCGCATTCCGGACAATCTACATCATCAGGACGCATGGGGGCACCGCAGAAAGTGCAATAATCTACCAGTTTGCCTCCGCAAACAGGACATATTTCATATTTGTCGTTCTCCAAAGGGGTACCGCAATGCGGACATTCTCCACTGGCTTTCCGTGCAGTTGTTTTTACATCTTCAGCCCTTTTTTCTGCCTGTCGTTCATGTGTCCTGTAATTCTCTTCCATTGCTCTGCTTGTTTCGCAATATGCAGAAGGCAAATGCCGCATATTGCCAATAAGGTTTAATAATCAGTAATTAGGAAACATACAAAGATAATGATATTATGTTGGTGTGCAAGCATCAACACAGTTTTTATTACAAAGGGTGCTGGAGAAAGATTATCAGATTCCCAGAATCTGTCTGATTAGTGGAACTACTGCGGACTTGAGTGATTTGTCGTTCAGGCGGTGCTCGCCGTCAAAACGCTGGGCGTGGGTATAGTATTTCCTGAACAGGTCGTAGCAGTTCACTGTTGTGTCATGGGTGCCAAAGAGGCCGTATGTGTTTTCGCGGTCAAAATCGGTGATGCCCTTGAACTGCTGACGCTCCATCATGTTGAAGTTCTTGACAATCTGCCCCGTTATCTTGAAGGTCTTGGCTCCGTCCTTGCGTCCGTTCTGGAAAGGGTAGGTGGTATTGGCCTTCATGACCTTTGACATGGTGGACATGTTGAACGACGGGTTCACGCATATTTTCTTGAAACCGAACATCTGCTGGGCATACATGGCGCCCATGGATGTGCCTACAATTATGTCAGGCTGCTGATCGGCAACGTAATGCTTGAGATAGGGCAGAGCCTCGGCGGGATCAACCGGTATGTCAGGGGCACAGACCTCCAACTCAGGAAGCATGTGGCGCAGGCTCTCTACCGTGCCGCTGGCTCCCGATGACATGAAACCGTGAAAATAAACCAGCTTCATTACTTGCCGGCCTTGAGACCCTTGATTACGGCGTTGGTGAATCCGGCCTCCTCCATTGCGTTAAGGCCCTTGATGGTGATTCCGCCGGGAGTGGTGACCTTGTCAACTTCCTGCTCGGGGTGTGAACCGTGTGCAAGCAGCAGCTCAACTGCTCCCTTTATGGTGCCCAGGACAATTTCCTGTGCATCCTTAGGGTAGAATCCCATCTCTACGCCACCTTCCACATTGGCGCGGATATAACGGAACACATATGCTATGCCGCATGATGCAAGAGCCGTTCCCGCGGTCATCTGCTTCTCCTCAACCTGCTTTGCGAATCCAACCTGACCGAAAAGCTTTTGCACCAGGTCAAGATTCTTCTTGTTGGCGTTGGCCGTGCAGTAGAAGAACACTCCCGCACCAACCTCGACAGCTATGTTGGGAATCAGATATACAATCTGGGGCAGCGTGCCGTTCTTGCTGAATATCCCGGCAAGCTTTTCGGTACCTACGCCTGCGGCGATTGATATGATGAGCTGCTTTTTGTAGTCCAATGCCTCCTTAACCTCCTCAACGGCCGCCGGAAGAATCCATGGCTTTACTGCAAACAGCACTATGTCTGCACCTTTTACAGCCTGTACGTTATCCTTTGATATACCTATGCCGGGCACATCCTTTTTCAGTGTTTCAAGTGTTGCGTCACTGCGGTCGCAGCAGGTTATATCCTTTGCGGCAAAAACCTTCTTTGCGGCAAATCCTCTGGCAATTGCGCCACCCATATTCCCGGCGCCGATAATGGTAATCTTCATAATTGGAAAGTTTAACAGTGCAAAGGTAGTGATTTTTTTTAAGGAATAACTGAATCCATCTCACCCGCAATGCCAAAGGGGACGGTTCCGTTTGGCCTCTAAAAAAAGAAACCATCCAGCACTTGTTTGTGTTAGATGGAGTCGTTTTTTTAAGTGAATGCCAAACGGAACCGTCCCCTTTGGCATTGTGGGTGAAGATGGATTCGAACCACCGAAGTCGAGAGACAGCAGATTTACAGTCTGCCCCATTTGGCCACTCTGGAATTCACCCAGCCGGAACCTGTCTTATTACTTGCTTGTAAGACGGGCTATGTACTTGTCAATATCCTGACTCTCTATGGACTCGGGATACTGGGTCTTTATCATGTTGTAAATCTTGAGGGCCTGGGCGGGCTTGTCCATTGCCTCATATATGAGACCAGCCTGGAAATAGTAATAAGGTGAAAGCAGGTTGTTGTCTGCCTTCTTGGCTGCCTTCTCGAATGTGGCGGCTGCCTTGCTGTTCTGACCGGCGTTGGCGTAGCAGTTAGCCAATGCACCTATGGCAGCAGGAGCTACCATCTGATCCTTACCGCTGAACTTTTCCAGATACTTCTGAGCCATATCCATGCTGTCAAGCTGTGCATAGCAGAGACCTGCATAGAGACCTGCCAGCTTGCCTGCCTTGGTGCTCTTGTACTGCTTGGAGAGAGCCTCAAAACCGTCAAAGCCGTAGGCGTCACCATTCAGTGCGGTGGAGTAATCACCGTTAACAAAATAGGTCTCGCCGGGGAATATGGCCTCGGCAGCCCTGAGCTGACGGGGCTGAACGACCTTGTGGTAGTAAAGCATACCACCTGCTATGATAACTATGATTGCGATGAGGCACCCGAAGATGGTCTTCTTGTTGTTCTCAAAAAACTGTTCTGACTTGCTTAAAGCCTCTTCAAGGCCTTTCTGTTCCTGCTTGGTAGCGGGTTTTACTGCTTTCTTTGCCATTTCATCTTTAATTAGCGGGTGCAAAAATAGTCATTTTTTACTATACGTGAACATTTTGCATCAAAAATCCTATGAGTTTTCTGAAAGAAAATCAAGATTGTGCCTGATATTGCGACTTGAAGAATAATATTGACTACTTTTGTGTTTGAATCAACCCCGATAACCGTCAATCAGAATGCAACTGGAACATCTGTTCGTGCAGGACTACCGCAACATAGTGCAGGCTGACCTGGAGTTTTCGCCCAAACTGAACTGCTTTGTGGGCAAGAACGGCATGGGCAAGACCAATCTGCTGGATGCGGTCTATTGCCTGTCATTCTGCCGAAGCTCCATAAGCCAGACAGACCAGCTTACCGTGCGTCACGATGCGGAGTGCTATCAGCTGCAGGGCTCGTATTGTTTACCAACAGGGGACAGGACGGTGATAGGATGTGTTTCCAGGCTAAAGGGGCACAAGCAGTTCAAACGTGACGGAAAGGAGTACCAGAGATTTTCGGACCACATAGGTTACATACCTTTGGTGATGGTGTCGCCGCAGGATGTGGAACTGATTCTGGGCGGCAGCGACGAGCGCCGCCGATTCATGGACATCATAATATCGCAGTATGATCAGGAGTACCTTAAGCTGCTTATCTCTTACAACAAGGCACTGCAACAGCGCAATGCATTGCTGAAGATGGAGGTTGAGCCGGACCGTGAGTTGTTCCTTATGTGGGAGCGGACTATGGCGGATACCGGAATCAAAATATATGAGAGACGCAAGTCTTTGACAGACAGGTTGGTTCCATATTTCCAAGAGATGTATTCGCTCATTGGCGATGAAAAAGAGCAGGTGTCATTGTCATATGCATCGCATGCCTGCAGAGGAGACCTGCTTGCTCAGTTTGAAGAGGGACGCCGGCTTGACCGGAGCGCAGGCTATTCGCTGCATGGCATTCACAAGGATGAGCTGGAGATGAATCTGGACGGCTATCCCATTCGGCGTGAAGGCTCTCAGGGACAGAACAAGAGCTATCTGGTGGCTCTCAAGCTGGCTCAGTACCGTCTGCTCAGGGAGTCTTGCAGCAAGCGTCCCATACTGCTTCTTGATGATATATTTGACCGTCTGGATGCTGAACGTGTGGGCCGTATCATTTCATTGGTTTCCGATAATGAAAAGTTCGGACAGGTATTCATAACCGATGTGGACCGTAACCATATAGACGGCATTCTGGAGGGTACGGGACAGGATTACAAGGTGTTTACCGTGCAGGACGGAGAGGTGATATGAAAAAGACCAATTCAGAGCCTGTGGGCGGCGTGATACTCCAGTATCTCCGTGAATACGGACTGGAAACGCCATTGAACGAACATCGGCTTATCCAGGCATGGGACAAGGTGGTGGGACCTGCCGTATCCCGATACACTAAAGGCTTGCGCATTTATAACCAGGTACTGTTTGTGACCATATCATCGGCCGCTCTGCGCAATGAACTGCTGATGCGGCGTACCGATCTGGTGTCACGTCTTAATGCAGAGGCCGGCGCACAAGTAATCACACAGATAGTATTGAAATGACAAGCCAGCCGCTTAAACGGCTGGCTTATATTAACCGGATGTTTCCTGAGTTCTATTTCAGGACCTCAATGGCCTTGGTGACAGCGGGGTCGGTCAGGTTTATGAACGATATGTAATCCTGCATGTCCAGGGCGTCATAGATTATGTTGCCGTAAAGGTAGGTGCGCATCTGCTTGCGGGCGGGAGCGGTGAGTGACCTGTCTCTCTTTACCCCGTTCTTGGCTGCATAGTCATAGAACTTGTTGAGCACGTTGTCGGCATCCAGATAATCCTCAATGTCGGCATATGTCTTAAGATTGGAGAATTCAGACCTTCTGCCATCCACATACTTGAATGAGAACTTGTTGACTAGGCTCTTGCGCACCACGTTGGAGTAGTAGTCGGAGTAGCCGGTGGTATCCTGTGCCACGAACACATCGGGCATGATTCCGCCGCCCCCATAGACCGTGCGTCCGCCTTTGGTGGTATAGACCTCGTTTTCGTTCTGCTTTATGCTGTCGGCGCTGAAGAATTCACCGTGCTCATAGCGTTTGATGATGTCCAGGGCATAATCCTCATCAGATTCTCCATATGGTTTCTGGATGCAGCGGCCCGACGGGGTGTAGTAGCGGGCTATGGTGATACGTATGCTTGAGCCGTCGCTGAAATCAATGGGCTCCTGTACCAGTCCCTTTCCGAATGAACGGCGTCCTACAACGGTGCCGCGGTCATTGTCCTGGATTGCGCCGGTGAATATCTCGGCGGCCGATGCCGATGATTCATCAATCATGACCACAAGCGGGATGTTCTTGTAGTGGCCGCGTCCGTCGGCAAACTGCTTGGCCATTGGGCTGTGGGCTCCCTGCGTATATACAATAAGGTCATTCTTGGGCAGGAACTCATTTACCATCTGTATGGCTGCGCCTAGGTAACCGCCGCTGTTGCCGCGAAGGTCAATGATAAGCTTTTTCATGCCCTTGCTGCTCAGCTCTGACAGGCTTACCATCATTTCGGCGAATGTAGTCTCACCGAACTTGTTTATCATTATGTAACCTATCTCATCGGTTATCATATAGGCGGCATCAATACTCTTTACCGGTATGTCTCCACGCTCAATGGTGAAATCCACCAGACCCGGCTCACCGTTACGCATCACGCTTATCTTTACGGTAGTGCCTTTGGGGCCTTTAAGATTCTTGACCACTTCATTGCTGGGAATCTTCCTGCCGGCAAACAGGGAGTCGTTTATGAGCACTATGCGGTCACCGGCCAGTACGCCCACCTTCTCTGAAGGGCCTCCGTGTATCACGCTGTTCACGCGAATGGTATCATCCTGCATTGAGAACTGTATGCCTATACCTGAGAAACTGCCGTGGAGTTCGTCATTGCTTACCTGAGTCTCCTCTGCCGGATAGTAGGCGGAGTGGGGGTCCAGTTCCTCAAGTATGGTGGGCAGCACGCGGTCCATGATGGAGTCCATGTCCACTACGTCCACATACTTGCGGTCTATGGCCTTGATGAGGGTCTCCACTTTCTGCGAACCGGGACTCTCGCCGCGTTCAAACTGCGGCTTGTGCCTTTTGAATATGCCTATCATTACCTCGATTCCCAAAAAGAATCCCATGGTAAGGACAAACAGTATCTGTATTATCTTCTTGAATGTCTTCATTTCCTTGTGTCTTCTGCGTTCAAATCCAGATATATCACTTCTATGCCTGCACGCTTAAGCAGATCCACGCCATCCGTAAGCCGGTATTGCTCGGTATATATCACACGGGTTATCCCGGACTGGATAATCAGTTTGGCGCATTCTATGCAGGGCGATGCGGTGACATAGAGCGTGGCACCTTCGCTGCTGTTGGATGAGCGTGCCAGCTTGGTTATGGCATTGGCTTCGGCATGGAGCACGTAAGGTTTTGACACGTTGTTCTCATCCTCGCATATATTCTCGAATCCGGTGGGAGTGCCGTTATACCCGTCGGAAATAATCATGTTGTTCTTTACAACCAGGGCGCCCACCTTGCGGCGTTCGCAGTATGAGTTCTCAGCCCAGATCAGGGCCATTCTTGCATATCGGCGGTCAAGTGCCGCTTTCTTGGCTTCATCCATAGTCAAACCAGATTCTCAAGTGCGGGAACCAGAATCTCCTTGCGGCGCAGGGAAATCAGTCCCTCTGACTCCAGGGCGTTCAGTTCTCGCGATACGTTAAGTCTTGTGGCATCCATCAGGACTGCCAGGTCATTCATCTTTATGCTCAGTTTCTTGGTGCCGGACTGTATGTCGGACAGGCCTTTTATGAAACGTATTATCCGGCCTCTCAGATCTGTGCCATCCATTGTCCACACGTGGCTGTCCAACTGCTGCACGCGTCCGCTCAGTATGTTGAGCAGGTTCATGCGGCAGATGTTGTACTTGCCCAGCTCTGTGTAGATGTACTGCTTGTCCACCATCAGGAAACTGCATGGGGTGACTGCGGTGTAGGTGCGCTGGTATGAGCCTGCGCGTCCGAACATGGAATAGGGCTCTATCAGACAGGGAACGTCAATCTGCTCCATGAAGGTAAGATTGCCGTCCATTCCGCTGCGTGAGCTCTCTACCGTACCGTTAATAAGGAATGCAAAGCTCTTGCATCTTTCACCCGCGCTGATTATGGTTCCGCCCTCGTCATAGCGCGCAAAGTCCAGACGAATCTTCTGCAGCAGGCTGTTGAAATCGGCCTGGCTCATACCCTGGAACAGGGGCAGGCTGAGCAGAGTGTCATACATCGGGAGTTCCATAACCTTTGTTGAATGCGTAAAATCACGCAAAGTTACTTTTTTTTCTTTGTGGAGTGTCAATAATCCCCAGGAATCACTATTTTTGTAGAAAAGTGGTCCATACCAGACCATACATTGTTTAACTAAACCAATAATTGTTTTGCTATGATGGATTTTTTTAATTCGCTGGAACCGTTGCAGAAGTTTTTCTGGATTGTAGCGTGCTGCGCATCGTTGGTGTTCATCATCCAGACCGTGATGACGTTCATAGGGCTGGGGACCGATGCCGATGTGGATGCAGGGCCTATGGACGGTGCGGTAGATTCGGTTGAGGATGGTTCCTTGAGCGGCGTGTTCTCTTTCCGCAATCTTATCAATTTCCTGCTTGGCTACGGATGGGCAGGCGTATTGTTCTATGATTCCATTGAGAAACGCTGGCTGCTTCAGGTCCTGGCCATTGCGGTAGGCCTGTTGTTTGTGCTTGCATTCGTGTTCATGTTCCGCCAGGTGATGAAACTTTCACATGACGGCAGTTTCAGGATGAGCGAGACGGTAGGTCTTATGGCCGATGTCTATCTGCGTATTCCGGCAGCCCGTACGGGTCGCGGCAAGGTGCAGGTGAGCGTAAAGGGCTCTGTGCATGAGATTGACGCTGTGACAGACAGTGACAAGGAGATTGCCACCGGAGGACAGGTCAGGATACTGGAGGTGATAGGCGATGACCTTCTGCTTGTGAAATGACAATTGATTAACAACTTAATACTATTCATTCAAAATGATTTTAAACTTCATTACTTTTCTTGCTTTGGCGGGAAACAACATTTCAATTCTGGTAATGATAGGAGTAGTCCTCCTGTTCATTCTGTTTGCAACCATTATCCGCCGTTACAGACGTTGCCCTTCGGACAAGATCCTGGTAGTCTATGGTAAGACCGGTGGCGGAAGCGCCAAGTGTATCCATGGCGGCGGTAAGTTTGTATGGCCCGTTATCCAGGACTATGCTTACCTGAGCCTGACACCTATTTCTATAGATGCCAACCTGACCAATGCCCTGAGCCGTCAGAACATCCGCGTGGATGTTCCCTGCCGCTTTACTGTAGGTATATCGACCGAGCCTGACAGCATGAACAACGCCGCCGAGCGTCTGCTGGGCCTCACCGCCGAGGAGATTCAGGAGCTGGCACGTGATATCTTGTTCGGTCAGCTGCGTCTGGTCATAGCAACCATGAGTATCGAGGAGATAAACAGCGACCGCGACACATTCCTGGAGAAGATTGCCAAGAACGTTGAGGTTGAGCTCAAGAAAATAGGTTTGCGTCTTATCAACGTGAACGTAACCGATATCAAGGATGAGTCAGGTTATATCCAGGCTCTGGGTAAGGAGGCTGCCGCCAAGGCCATAAACGAGGCTAAGGTAAGCGTGGCAGAGCAGGACCGTAACGGTGAGATAGGTAAGGCCGAGGCAGTAAAGGAGACCCGTATCCGTACATCACAGGCCAACGCCGTAGCCGTACAGGGTGAGAACAACGCCAAGGTTGAGATTGCAAACTCCGATGCTTTCCGTCGTGAGAAGGAGGCCGAGGCCAACCGTCTGGCTGTAACAGCCGAGAAGGTACAGCAGGCTAAGGCCCTGCAGGATGCCTATATTGCCGAGCGTGACGCCGAGAATGCCCGTGCCGAGCGTGAGCGTTCAACCCAGCAGGCCAACATCCTGGTGGCCCAGCAGGTTGAGAAGGACCGTATCATCATAGCCGCCGAGGCTGAGGCTGAGAAACTCCGCGTAAGCGCCAAGGGTGAGGCCGATGCCATATTCGCCCGCATGGAGGCCGAGGCTAAGGGTTACTATGAGATACTGACCAAGCAGGCTGCCGGTTATGACAAGATGGTACAGGCTGCCGGTGGTGATGCCGCCAAGGCATTCATGCTGCTCATGTCCGAGAAGATGCCGGAGCTGGTCAAGACTCAGGTGGAGGCCATCAAGGGTATCAAGTTCGACAACGTGACCGTTTGGGACTCCGGCAACAGCGCCGACGGAAAGGGCTCTACCGCCAATTTTCTGAGCGGCCTCTTGAAGTCCGTTCCCCCTATGTCTGACCTCTTCAATATGGCCGGTCTGAACCTGCCGGAGTATCTTGCCAAGAAGCAGGAGGCTGAGGCTGCTCAGGCTGAGGAAGTCAAGGACGACAAGAAGAAAAAGTGAATCTGATTGATCAGTATGAAGGCGGGACGATTATCAATGTCGTTCCGCTTTCTTTTTGTTATGGAATGATTGCTTTATAGCGGCGTTATTGCTACCTTTATGGTCAATTTAGAAAGGAACGTATGATGCGGATTCTGATAGGTGCTGCAACATCAGGCAGCGGAAAGACCACGTTTACTATGGGGTTGCTGCGGGCTCTTACACGTCGTGGGCTAAATGTCCAGCCTTTCAAGTGCGGTCCTGATTATATTGACACGCAGTTTCATACTATAGCATCCGGGCGGCAGTCTGTCAATCTGGATACCTGGATGGCTTCTCCGGAGCATGTACGTGAGGTTTTTGCACGTTATTCGCAAGGGGCCGATGTTGCCGTGATAGAGGGCGTGATGGGCTTGTTTGACGGCTATGACCGAATGCGCGGCAGCAGCGCTGAGATTGCGGCTCTGCTTGATGTTCCTGTGCTTCTTGTGGTCAATGCACGCTCTACAGCATATTCTGTTGCTGCTCTTCTGCACGGTATGAAGACTTTCAGGCCCGATGTCATGATTGCCGGCGTGGTGTTCAATCTGGTGGCATCGGAATCACATTACGCATTCCTTAAGGATGCTGCGTCCGATGCGGGCGTGGAATGTCTGGGTTGGATTCCGCGTGCAGAAGGTATCGAGGTTCCTTCACGCCATCTGGGCCTTACCATTGGAATGGAGAATGAGATTAGTTCACTTGCAGACAGAGTGGCGGATTTGATAGAGGGGCACAAAGGGGACGGTTCTTTTTGTGCCCTTTTGAAGGAGAATAACTGCAAATCTGAAGATAATCTTAAGGGCACAAAAAGAACCGTCCCTAATGTGCCCTTTGTAGTCGCGGTGGCAAAGGATAGGGCCTTCAACTTTGTTTATCGGGAGAATATTGACAGGCTGGCGGAGATGGGAGAGGTCAAGTTCTTCAGTCCGCTGGCCGGTGATGAGTTGCCCGAAGCTGATCTGGTCTATCTGCCGGGCGGATACCCAGAGCTGTTTGCTCCTGAACTGGCGATGAACCGCATGCTTGCATCGCAGCTTGTGCAGTATGCCGAGAAGGGAGGACGCATATTTGCCGAGTGCGGCGGTATGATGTATCTGGGCAAGTCTCTGACAGATCAGGATGGAAAGGTATGGCCTATGGCCGGAGTGCTGCCCATAGATTGTACCATGCAGGGTGCCCGTCTGCATTTAGGCTATCGTAGTATGGAGATTAACGGCAATATGTTCAAAGGTCACGAGTTCCACTACTCAAAAATAGTACAAAAGGGGTCAGACCCCAATTGTACCATTTTTTGCATTCAGCGCAACGCAAAGGGTGAGAAGGTGGATACGGAGCTGTTCAGATATAAGAACGTGATAGCAGGTTATACCCACTGGTATTGGGGCGAGAATGACATTAATGCTTTTTGGGAATTATGAAAAGAGTATATACACGTACGGGCGATGACGGCACTACCGGTATTCACGGCGGGGAGCGCGTGCCTAAGGACGATATACGCATCGAGGCCAACGGTACTCTCGATGAGTTGAATGCTCAGATAGGTATAGTACGCAGTCTGCTTAAGCCGGATGATGAGTGGCAGCAGGGACTGAATAAGATACAGACAGAACTGATGACTTTGATGAGTCAGGTGGCAACACCGTCTGCCATACGGGATAAGAATCCAAGAGTCTTTGACTCCGGAATGATTGGTTTCTGCGAGGAGTGGATGGACCGTATGACAACGGCTATTACTGAAAAAGGGGTTTTTGTCCTGCCCGGCGGAACGCCTCTTGCGGCACAACTGCATTTTGCACGTACTGTGGCACGCCGTGCAGAGCGTCGTCTTTGGGCTCTCAATCGTGAGGATTCGGTTCCACAGGATATTCTGACGTTCATTAACCGCTTATCGGACCTGTTTTTCGTGATGGCCCGCTTTGAACTTGACCGCCAGAACTGGCCGGAAGAACGTTGGAAGACTTTTGCTTACAAAAACAGCAAATGATTTAAATTGAAAATTGAGAATTGAGAATTGAGAATTGAAAATTGAAAATTGAAAGATTATATCCCATAATGCTTGCCGGAACCGGCAGCGATGTTGGCAAGAGCGTGATAGCTACCGCCCTGTGCCGTATATTCCGTCAGGACGGTTACAACCCGGCTCCATTCAAGGCGCAGAATATGGCGCTTAACTCTTACGCCACTCCCGATGGTCTGGAAATAGGCCGGGCACAGGCCGTTCAGGCCGAGGCCGCAGGCGTTTCCTGCCACACCGATATGAACCCGCTGCTGCTCAAACCCAGCTCGGACCATACATCGCAGGTGGTGCTTAACGGGAAGGCCATCGGCAATATGGGCGCGTATGATTATTTCCGCCGCGATGAGGGCCGTGAAGTACTCCGGGGGGAGGTGAATGCCGCCTTTGACCGTCTGAGCAGTCGCTACAACCCCATTGTAATGGAGGGTGCAGGCAGCATATCGGAATTAAACCTGCGTGACACAGACCTTGTTAATATGCCTATGGCCCGATACGCAGGAGCACGCGTAATTCTGGTGGCCGATATAGATCGCGGCGGAGTCTTTGCAAGTGCATACGGATCCATAGCTCTCCAGACTCCCGATGACCAGAAACTTATAAAGGGTATAATAATCAATAAGTTCCGCGGTGACCTGCGCCTGTTTGACGAGGGACGCAGGATACTGGAGGATATCTGCAAAGTGCCGGTATTGGGCGTAGTTCCTTACTTCAAGGACATACACATTGAAGAGGAGGACTCTATGGAGCTGACGCAGAAACAGCGCATCGCCGTAAGCGGAAAGGTCAACGTGGCCGTGATTCTGCTGGGCCACATATCCAACTTTACGGATTTCGGGATGCTGGAGCAGGACCCCAGAGTCAATCTCTACTATACCAATAATACTGAAGAGATTTCAAAGGCAGACATAATCCTGATTCCCGGCACCAAGAGCACAATAGACGATATAATCACCATCCGCAGCAACGGTGTGGCCGAAGCAATCCTTCGTGCCCATCGTAACGGCACAACCGTTATGGGAATATGCGGCGGCTATCAGATGATGGGACTGAGTGTGAGCGACCCCGACGGTGTAGAGGGCAGTGTGCGTGAAATGCCCGGATTGGGATTGTTGCCTGTAAGGACAGTTATGGAGGGCAGCAAGGTAACGCGGCAGGTGCAGTTCCGTTTCCTTGACGGTAATTCAGATTGCAGCGGTTACGAGATTCACATGGGCCGCACACTCCCTGAGCAGAATGCCGCATGTAGTTCGCTCAACGCTTTGCAGGACGGAACAAAAGAGGGATGTATGGCCGATGCCCGCACTATGGGAACCTATATTCACGGAATACTGGACAACAAGACTGTAATAGATTATCTGATCGGACCGTACGCCAAGAAACAGGATGCCGCCCAGACGCTGGATTATGCAGCGTTCAAGCAGCAGCAGTATGACCTGCTGGCCGACCACGTGCGCAAGCACATCAATATGCCTTTGTTGTACAAAATAATGAGCAGCAATGATTAAGGGACACGGCGATGACATTTTCAGTTATGATGGCATAAAGCACAATTTCAGTTCAAACATTGTGTGCCGCACAGACCTGGATGCCCTCTATGAGCGTCTTAGCCAGGTTATGCCTAGAATCTGCTCATACCCGGAGCCCGATGCCGAATCCCTGACCAGCTTCTGGGCCTATCATCTGAACGTTCTGGCCGATAACCTTTGCGTAACCAACGGCGCAACCGAGGCCATCTACCTAATAGCTCAGGTGTTCCGTGAGAACAGATCGGTGATATTCGTGCCCACATTCAGCGAGTATGCCGATGCCTGCCGCATTAACCGTCACAAGATAACACTGGCCTATTCGGAGCAGGCCGTAAAGCCTCCGGTGGGAGGGCTGTGTTGGCTATGCAATCCCAACAACCCGACCGGAAAAGTCTGGGACTACGATTGGCTTACGGAACTGATAGAGAGCAACCCCGATTGCATATTCATAATAGACCAATCTTACGCCCCATACACCCGTAAAAAGGTCCTTGATGCTTTTTATGCTGCTCAGCTACCCAATGTACTTTTGCTCCATTCCATGACAAAGCAGTTCGGGGTGCCGGGATTGAGGATAGGGGGCGTGAGCGGCAATGCCAAACTGATTAGGCAACTCAGCCTGTTCCGCATGCCCTGGTCGGTAAATGCATTGGCTATTGAGGCAGGCAAGTTCCTGCTACGCAACAGTAATCTGTACCGCATAGATGCCCAAACGCTGATAGAGGAGCGTGAGCGTGTAGCATCAGAATTTGCCAAGACAGGTTTGGTAGATGTGTGGCCATCGGACTCAAATATGCTACTTGCGCGTTTGCGTATGGGTAAAGCAAAGGCTCTAAAAGAGTTCCTGGTCAAGGAGAAAGGCCTGCTAATACGTGATGCATCAAACTTTGAAGGCTTGGACGAAGGCTGTTTCCGCATAGCCGTGCAGAGTCCGGAGGCCGATGACCTGCTTATAGAGGGGATAAAGGAATGGATATTCAGCAATTAGCCATATTGTTGCTACCGCTGTTGGCAGGAGCGCTGCTGGATGCCCTGATTGGTGATCCCGCCTGGCTTCCGCACCCCGTGGTGGGTATGGGCAAGCTGATAGGTGGCTCAGAGAAAGCGCTCAATCACGGCACCCACCGTATGCTCAAAGGCGCTCTGACAGCCATATTTCTGATAGGTGCAACGTACGCGCTGTTCCGGTGGTTCATACCGTTCTGCTATGGAGTGAATCAGTGGATTGGCGTGGGCGTATCGGCCATATTCATATTCTATTTCCTGGCCGGCAAGACTCTCATTAAAGAGGTGCGAATGGTATTCGAGGCCGTTGATGAGTCATTGGATAAGGGTAGGGCGCAGCTTTCACGCATAGTGGGCCGCGATACCGCCCAGCTGGATGCGCAGGAAATCCGCACCGCCGCCCTTGAAACTCTGGCCGAGAACCTGAGCGACGGAGTGATAGCCCCGCTCTTCTGGTACATGCTGCTTGGCATTCCCGGAATGGCCGCCTACAAGATGATAAACACGCTTGACTCCATGATAGGCTACAAGACAGACCGTTACAAGGATTTCGGCTGCTGGGCAGCCCATATAGACGATGTAGCCAACTGGATTCCCGCCCGCCTGACCGCCTTGCTGATGGTTATCTCTGTAGGCCGCCCGGGATTGCTCAAATTTGTACACAAGTACGGCCGCCAGCACGCCAGCCCCAACTCAGGCTACCCTGAATCAGCTCTGGCCGGCATACTTGACTGCCGTTTCGGCGGCACCCACACCTATTTTGGCCAGGAGTTTTACAAACCCTACATAGGGAATAATCCGCGTGAGCTCACTACAAATGATGTCAGTCATGCCATTCGCATCAATATCCTCTCGGAGGTTATCATGGTGCTATTTGTGATGGCGCTCTATATCGTTACCTTGAAGCAGTAAATTTTGCCGTTTTCCAGCGAGAGCTTGCTCGTAATCGTCTTCCGCATGTCGCAGCCCGGGAATACGGTGACCGAATTCCGGCGTTCCTCCTCGTCGTCGTAATAGTTGCCGCCGAACTGGAGACAGAGTTCATATCCCGCCTCGAGATCCTTGTCGAAGCGGACGGGCACGAAGAAGGTCTTTTCGACCACATCCTCTTCCATCAGCGTGAGGTCGCTGTTATTGCCGCTATCGAGCAGGTAATAGTCCTGCGGTCCTCTCTCGATCGTGAAGGGCGTCCCCGTGTAGCTTCCGGTGGTCACTTCCAGGCCGGAGAACCGTACGAAGACCGGGTCACCGTTCACACCCCACTCTTCCTCTTCGTCCGAGTCGGGATCCACGCACTTGATGCGGATGGAATTGATCCGCGCCTGGTCGAAAGGAGAACCGGGAGGCGCCTCGTACGGGAAGTTCCTGAGAGTCACCTCAATGCGGAACACGGCGAACTGGTGCTCCAGATACACGTGGGCAACATCCCCG
>CADCBO010000021.1 GCA_902799685.1 uncultured Bacteroidales bacterium | reverse complement strand
GTTCCACGATTCCGCGTAACATTTGATTTGTGTGCCGTCCAAAAAAGAAAGAGAAAGGGGCAGATAAGTTTGAATATGGTGCAGTTTAGTTTATTCCCAACCGTCCCTCGGAGTCACTTTAGTTACCCTAAAACAAAGGCATTTACGTTGATTATCAGTCACTTATATTTGCAGATAGTAACTTCTGCGTCGGGAAATAGCTGAATCTTAATGATTCCTACTATTCTACGTGCGATACTTGACTGTTTTGACTTATTGATTTATTTTTGCACAAACTTACCGCGATGAAAAAGTCAAAAGCCCAAGAGCCTGAGATTCCCGTTCTTCTCATGCAGGAAGGGACTCCGTTCGTACCTGATACCAGCCGATCCAGGAAATACCTGAGCCATCTCAACGAACCTTTCCGAACCCAGGAGGGCCGGATATTGCTTGTCCGGGAGGGCCGTGCAGTGTATACGGCCAATATGAGAAGAACACCAGATATCGTTCTATGCAGACAGGCTGCATCTCACCCCGAACCGCCTGTCGACGCTCGTGAAAGATATCGTTGAATTTTTGATGAGTTTCTGGATGCAAAGGTAGCGCGGATTATCCGCACGAATGTTACTCTAAAATAAGAATAGATTATTTATTCCTACTATTATTTATCTATTACGAAAAAAAAGGAAATTGATTAGCGCCATCACCCGTGTATTTGAATACTTTGAGTAAAAAAAATTAGCCTGCAAATCTGCAGGCTAATTTTTTATCAGAGCTTCACCTCGATGCTCTTAAGATCTTTGTCAAGCGATGAGCCGCCGTAAAGGATGGCGTAGCGGCCGGGACGGAACTTAAGACCATCGGTTGCCTCATCGTAGAAGCTGAATGCGTCCTTGTTAAGCTCAACGGTCACGCTCTGTGTCTGACCGGCGGCTATGTTTACGCGGGCGAATCCTGCCAGAGACTTGATGGGAGCGTCGGCATTGTCAAGAGCCTTTACATAAACCTGGATTACCTCATCGCCATCTTTCTTACCTGTATTGGTAACGGGAACGGTCAAAGTCATATTCTTGGCCTTGCCCGATGTCGTGGCGTCACCGTAGCTGAAAGTGGTGTAGCTCAGTCCGTAACCGAAAGCGTACAGGGGCTGACCCTTGAAGTAACGGTAGGTGCGGTTGTTCATAGAGTAGTCCTGGAAATCGGGCAGCTGGTCTGTAGATGCGTAGAAGGTAACCGGCAGACGGCCTGCAGGATTGTAGTTGCCGAACAGTACATCGGCTACAGCCTGACCGGTTGCCTGACCGCCGTACCAAGCCTGGATAAGAGCGTCGTACTTGCTCTCCACGTTTCCGAATCCTATGGCGCTGCCTGATACGTTAACCAGAACAATTGGCTTGCCGGTAGCGTCAAGCTCGGCAAGAAGCTGCTGCTGAACCTCGGGGAGTTCTATCGATGAACGGTCATGTCCCTCACCCTCTATGTCCGATGAGATACCGCTTACCATTATTATTACGTCAGTCTTTGAAACCTTCTCAACGACCTTTGCAAAGTCAACCGGACCACGGCTGTAGATATCGAATGAGAATGAAGCCGAACGGGCCTCGGGCTGGCTGAGCTCAATTGAGATATCGTAAGTCTTGCCCTTCTCTACCTTGAATGTGGTTGCGGGAGCACCGCCACGGCCGAATCCGCCAAATCCGCCGAATCCGCCACGGCCACCACCCTGACCAGCATTCTCTGCAATGGTCTTACCGTTTACCTTGAATGTGTAGCGTGAGCTTCCGCGAACATTGTAAACCATATCACCGGTATAATCGGCTGTAAAGCTGCCCGTATACTTGGCTGAGAAACCGGTCATGTTAACTCCCTCGGCCCAGGGGCAGTCCTCACGTGCCAAAGCAGGAGATGTGGTGTTGAGACTCAGAGGCTCGTCATAGTCAACGCGGGCTACAACATTGCCGGTCCAATCCAGAGTGTTATAGTACTCTGCATGCAGACCCTTGCCGCCGTTTATCTGACCTACATAGTGTGTGGTGATTGATGCGGCGTTCAGGTCACAACCCTTCTCATAGATGATCTCGGCACCGGGAACAGCCTCACGGATTCCGTCCAGGATGGTCTTGGCATTGGCTGCTGTGGGATAACCGTTGTAGTTGCCCAGGATAACGCGGGCGTCATCGGCATTGGGACCTACCACGGCAATCTTCTTGTTCTTGCTCAGCGGCAGGATATTGTTCTGGTTCTTGAGCAGGACGATTGCCTCATGGGCAGCCTTGCTGGCAAGAGCGGTATGAGCGGGGCTGCTCAGGTCATCAAGACCCAGGTTTGCCCAAGGCAGGTTCTCGGCAGGATCAAACATACCCAACTCAAAGCGTGCCTTTAGGATACGGCGTACGTTCACGTCTATGTCGGCCTCGGTAATGAGTCCCTGCTCCATTGCTTGGGCAAGTGCACGGTAGCTTGTACCGCACTCAATATCGGCACCTGAAAGTATTGCGTCGGCCGATGCGCTTGCGGCATCCTTATGGGTGCCGTGCTGGCGGGCGTTGAAGAAGTCACCTATAGCACCGCAGTCTGTTACTACCAGACCCTTGAATCCCCACTTGTTACGCAATATGTCCTGCAGCAGACGGTCGCTGGCGCAGCAGGGCTCACCCTCGTAACGGTGATATGCGCACATAACCTCCTGCACGTTTCCATCCTGTACCAGGCTCTTGAATGCCGGCAGGTAGGTCTCCCAAAGGTCACGTCCTGATACGCTCACGTTGAACTGGTGACGCAGAGGCTCAGGACCGCTGTGAACTGCATAGTGCTTGGCGCATGAGTGCAGCTTAAGGTATTTCTTGTCATTGCCCTGCATACCCTTTACGGTCTGGGTACCCATAACGGCGTTCAGATAGGGATCCTCACCCGGAGTCTCCTGGCCGCGTCCCCAGCGGGGATCACGGAATATGTTCACGTTGGGGCACCAGAATGAGAGTCCCTGATGCCAGATGCTGCTGTTGGTCTGGTTTACGCCCATCTGATGATGGTTTGTGGTGTTCCATACGGCGCGAGCCTCATCGGATACGGCAGTGTAGATCTCCAACTGCTGGGGTGCATCGAATGTGGCACCTAAGGCTATCACCTGCGGGAATACGGTGACATCGTCATAGCAGATACCATGGCAAGCCTCATTCCACCAGTTGTAGGCAGGTATGTCAAAACGGTCAATTGATATTGAACCGTTCATCATAAGGCCAATCTTCTCCTGTGGGGTAAGAAGTGAAAGCAGATTGTCCACCCTCTTATCGACTTTAAGATTGGGATTCTGGAATGGATACTCGTAATTCTGGGCCTTGCAGCCGGGCAGCATCATTGCAGCCAAAGCAAGGCATGAGATCAAAGCGGTTCTTTTCATAAGCGAGATGTTATTTAGTTGTTTGTCAATATTCTTTTATGGGTAGCGAAATTAGTGAAAAAAAGAAAATCCCGCAACAATCAGCTGCCTTCTATGGTCCGGGCTATCTTGTCTATGTTCAGGCTGCGGGCCGAAGCGTCTATGATATCCTTATAGACACCTCCTTTCTTATAAACGTCATCGGGGTGGCCGGACTGCTCCACCCGCCCCTTCTGTAACGCATAGACCATATCGCTGTCTATAATCTGCGATATGCTGTGCGATATGATTATAACCGTGCGGTCTTTCTTGATAGCGTCAATGCTGTTCTTAATCTGCTCGGTTGCTATGGCGTCAAGGCTGGCGGTAGGCTCATCCAGGAATATCACCGGCGGATTCTTAAGGAACATGCGGGCTATGGCTATGCGTTGCTGCTGACCTCCCGAAAGGTCCGTGGCCTTATTGCCGAACTGTTGCGGCAAAGCCATTATCTGGTCATATATGCAAGCCTTACGGGCAGCCTCCACCACCTCGTCATGCGTGGCATCGGGCTTTCCGTAAAGGATATTCTCCTCGATGGTACCGTCAAATATATGGTTTTTCTGAAGCACCAGACCTATGTTGTCGCGCAGGTATTTGGTGTCATACTCCCGCAGATCAACCCCGTCCAGCGTTATAGTTCCCGCCTGTGGCTCATAGAACTTGTCCAGCAGGTTCACAATGGTACTCTTACCGGCACCGGACAGGCCCACCAGCGCGGTAATCCTGCCCGGCTCTATGGTCATATCCACTCCGAACAGGGCCTTGTTCCCGTTTGGATAGGTAAAGTCCACGCCCGTAAGCTTGAACTCTCCCTTTATCTTCTCCGGACGGTATGTACCGGACGGTTCCACTTCAGAATCAGAATTCAGTATATCAAAGAAGCCTTCGGCATAGATAAGGGCATCGTTAACATCGTCAAAAATACGCTGCAGCTGCGTGATGGGGGCTATAACGTTACTGAAAAGCATAACGTGGTACATGATCTTACCTATAGACATACCGGGATAGTCTATCAGCACCAGATATGCGGTAAGGATGATGACAAGCACGGTACCCACCTGCTTTACAAAACTCTTCAGGCTGCTGTAATAGAAGCCTACCTGACGGGTCTTGAGCTGGTTCTCAGTAACCTGGTTCTGCAGGTCAAGCTGCTTGCGGCCCTCTATGTTCTCGCGGTTGAATGACTTGATTACGTTTATGGAATCAATTATGTTCTTTATACCCTGGCTCTTGGATTCCAGATAGCCGCGCATCTCACGGCGCCATCCTTTAAGCCTGCGTGCCTGCCTGTAGGTAATCCAGAAATATATGGGTACAATGCAAAGCGCCACAAGACCTACATAGACATTGGCCGCAAACATCAGTATCAATGCCAGCAGGGCGCTTGTAAACATGGGCAGCAGGTCTATGAAGAAGTTCTGCACCGTTCGTGACAGACTGCTTACGCCCTGGTCTATTCGGGCCTGAATCTTACCCGTAGCGTTATCGGACTGTGAAAAGAACGCCATCCTGAACGTGAGCACCTTCTCTATCACACTCTGTGACAGGTCTCTTGACACGAATATGCGCATACGCTCACCGTAATAGTTCTGGGCAAAGGTGATTCCCGCCGACAGTATCTCCTTACCCAGCAGCACCACCGATATTATGACAAGAATCCTGGCAGCCTGATTCCAGGTGAAATCCGTTCCTATCAGCGCGTTTATGGAATCTACCGTACGGTCCAGCACAATGGCGTTGACCTGCTGCATGGCCGACCCCAACAGCGTCAGAATCAGAGTAATCATCACAAGCCATTTGTATGGTCTTACAAATGGCCAGATGTTACGGAATAGCTGAAACAGGTTCATTTGTTCTTCTTAATCAGCACACAGGCTCCGCCTCCGGGAGCAAGCTTGAGTTCAAGCACGGACTTTTTATTTACAACCTGAGGATCTTCAGTCTTGTAGGTCTCGCGGTTGGTGCGATAATGGGTGTCATCGGCATCGGTGCTTACGGTAGCCGTGTATTTCCCTTTCTTGAGGAAACTGAGCGGAACGCTGAGCGTGCGGCCATCCTCATTTGTGGCGGCGCCTATAAGCCAATCGCCATCCTTGTTTTGACGGGCCATCACGATATACTCGCCTATCTCGCCGGCCAGGGTTATGCTCTCCTGCCAAGGCTGCTTCTCGGCGCTGAGGAACTCCAGCAATGCCGGATATTTGCGGTAATACTCCGGAATATCCGGAATAACAGTAGCACCGGACCATGTTATGAGCGTGCGGGCAATCTCACCTGTTACAGTAGATGGCACCTCCTGGTTGTTGTCTTTACGTGTGGTGCGGCCCTGATGCAGCTCTAAGAAGCCGTTGTTCTGGTCAATCGGGCCTGCCACCATATTTACAAAGGCCGATGTCACAAAAGTTTTGGGCTGGAATATCTGTCGGCCGTCCAGCTGCGCCTTGCAGTACTCGCGGGTTACGGCGTTGGGCCAGGTGCGCATCTGTCCGAACGGATGAACAGGATAGTCGTGATAATCAACCATAAGATGATGCTTGGCGCACAGGGCAGTAATCTCCTGAGTCTTGCGGTTCTTCTCCTGAGGATTGCCGTTCATGAAACCGTATTTTACGCCCGATGCGCCCCACTCCTCATACTGGGCCAGAGTCTCCTCAATGGGATAGTTGGTGCCGGCCACATCGTTCAGATAGAGCCATACGCCCACTCCACGGTCCTTTCCGTATTTTATGATGCGCTGTACATCGCGCGCCTTGTCACCCTTGGTGGGGTCAGAGTCCTTCTCAAACTCCGGGCCGTACCAGTTTGCATCCAGCACCAGCCCCTGGAATCCCTGCTCGGCGGCAAAGTCAATCATGCGGGTCCATGAATCATAATTCATGCCGTAATGGTAGCCGTCCCAGACAGCGCCGTCAATGCGCCAGTCCCAGAGATAGACGCCGGGACGCACCCAACTGAAATCACCCCCCGGCTCAGGATTGAGCAACTCAATAAGATGTGAATCCACCAAATCACCCGGAGTCTTGCCCACCATCAGCACTCGCCATGCGCCACTATACCCCCACCTCTTTTCAGATATCTTTTCAGGTATAACTTTGAAACTGGTAGAGCCGCTCTCCGATTGCAGTCTCATAGGCCACCCTCCATCATTCAAATTTGCCTCATGTAAGCCCAAATAAAGGTCATCAGCAGCCTTGACAATCATAATAGGCAGACGTTCTCCGTTGGCATCGGACAGTTTTTCAGGCCCTATATTATGCCTCTCGCCATTATAATACCAAGCCGTATAATCTCCTGCAAAGTTGAATTCGGTATTCTCGTAGCAAACAGTCTCAGAATGACCGTTCAACTTGAAAGCTACGCCATCATTGTAAACTTGGACCGCAAGAGACATCTGACCTATATTACAAGAAATATAGTACAAAGCATAGTTATAAACATCCTTAACCTGGGCACGTTTGCCCCACAAAGGTTTCCATACGCTCTTATACTTATGGGGACGATTGTATAAGGGTTTTGAATCCAAAGCAAAAGGAGTCTCCTCAAGATTGTTGACATAGCCCAGATTAGACCAGTCTATCACATCCACTCCATCCACAGTAATCTTATACAATAATGTTTGTTGTTCTAAATCCAGATTAAGCTTAAAACTAATCATTTTGTCTGGTGACTTTACCTCATAAGACTGAATATGAGCACTAACCCGGCAAAAGAATGAAACAGCAAACGTTACAAGCAAAAATACTCTTTTCATAATAACTTTCGTTTATTGGGTATAAAGATAATGAAACTTGCATTATCTTTGTAAAAAACCAACCGTTTAATAGTTTGTATTATGTTTTGTTACAATTGCCACAAGGAAATCCAGGATGATGCAGTATTCTGTCCTTTTTGCGGCGCGCAGGTAGGCGTAGCCATTAATTCCGATAATGAGTACACTCCGGCAGAGGAACCGTCTGTACAAGAGACAGAAACAATTATAGAGCCTATAGCAGAACCCGTAATAGAACCCCAAACGGAACAGGAGAGTCCTGCAGCCGATGAACAGCCGGAAGAAGGAGAAGATTCACGTGAGATAGCTCCACACACCGTAAGCAGCTTTGTTTGGTCACTGGTGGCAAATCAATGTGCCGTAATCCCCATTCTGGGATTCATTTTTGCCCTGACAGCACTCATCAAGAGCAGCAAGGGACGCAACATAGTCAAGACCAACCCGGAGCATTATAAGCTTAAAGGTATGCTTACGGCGGCATTCATAATAAGCATCATAGCATTGGTGGGCAGCATAATAGAGCCTATAGTTTGTTTCTCATGGTTCTCATTATTCAAGGATATATTTGACGGCTCCGGCCCGTTCTCACCATCATCTTCATTTGCATAATAAACATTGAGGGGCGGTTCTGACCACCCCTCAATGTTTATTACGGAATCACTCCCACTCTATTGTGGCAGGCGGTTTGGAGCTGATGTCATAGCATACGCGGTTCACGCCCTTGACCTTGTTGATTATCTCGTTGCTTATCTCTTTCAGGAATTTGTACGGGAGTTCCGCCCAGTCGGCGGTCATGGCATCCACACTTGTAACGGCACGCAGTGCAACGGCGTTGTCAAACGTGCGCTCATCGCCCATCACGCCTACGGTGCGGTCTGCCAGCAGTATTGCTCCAGCCTGCCACACCTTGTCATAGAGGCCCCACTCTCGCAGGCCGTTTATGTATATGGCATCGGCCTCCTGTAGTACGGCAACTTTCTGTGGGGTGATTTCACCAATGATTCTTACTGCCAGCCCCGGGCCCGGGAACGGATGACGGCCTATAAGATGCTCAGGAATACCCAGGCGGCGGCCTATGGCGCGAACCTCATCCTTGAACAGCCACTTGAGCGGCTCACACAGTTTCAGGCCCATCTTCTGGGGCAGGCCGCCCACATTATGATGGCTCTTTATGGTCTTGCCCGTTATGTTAAGGCTCTCTATGCGGTCCGGGTAGATGGTACCCTGTGCCAGCCACTTGGCATCGGTTATCTTCTGGGCTTCGGCATCAAACACCTCTATGAAATCGCGGCCTATTATCTTGCGTTTCTGCTCCGGCTCCGTAACTCCGGCCAGGTCCTTGAAGAACATTTCCGATGCATCCACGCCCTTGACGTTCAGTCCCAGGCATACATAATCATTTAGCACATCGGTAAACTCATTCTTGCGCAACAGTCCGTGGTTCACGAATATGCAGGTCAGGTTCTTTCCTATAGCCTTATTTAGCAGCACAGCAGCCACCGAAGAATCCACACCGCCGCTCAATCCAAGCACAACCTTATCATTGCCAAGTTCAGCCTTAAGTTCAGCAACGGTCTTCTCTATGAATGAGTCCGATGTCCACTCCCTACGGCTGCCGCAGATTCCCACCACAAAGTTCTCAAGCAGCAGGCGGCCTTGCAGCGAATGCTCTACCTCCGGATGGAACTGCACGCCCCACACTCGCTTGTCGGCACACTCGAATGCCGCATACTTGACGCTGTCAGTCGATGCTGTAACATGATATCCGGCGGGTATTGCGGTAATTGAGTCTCCGTGACTCATCCATACCTGTGAATCCTTTTCAAACCCCTTGAACAGAGGGCAGGCGGCATCTATAAACCCCAGATTGGCTCGCCCGTACTCACGTGTACCGGCCTGTTCCACCTTACCGCCGTAGGTATAACTGAGCAACTGAGCACCATAGCATATACCCAGCACGGGATAGCGGCCTATTATGCCCGAAAGGTCAGGGCGGAATGCGTCATCGGCATAAACGCTAAGCGGTGATCCGCTCAGGATTACTCCTATCACATCTGGGTCATCGCTTGGAAAACTGTTGTAAGGCAGTATCTCACAGAAGGTGTCCAGTTCCCTTACTCTGCGGCCTATAAGCTGGGTTGTCTGGGAACCGAAATCCAGAATAATAATCTTTTGCATCGGGGTATTTTTGGCTGTGTTTTACAGCCGCAAAATTACAACAAATACAGAAAAAAAGCTGTTTATCTTGCGTAAGAAACCACAATCTTTTTTCCGTTCTTTATGTAAATGCCGGGAGCCGGATTCACATTGTCCACTCTACGGCCGGTCAGGTCATATATTTCTTCATTTCCTGCATCAGCCTTAATCCCTTCCACAGCCAGGACATCGCCATGCAACGGTATGAATGACTCTTTCGATGACAGGTTTGCATACACGCCAAACGGGCTCAGTGTTTCGCTTGATGTAACTCTACGCAAGCCCCAGACTCCTTCCGTACAGTCAAGCACATAATCCCCCTCACGCAGATTTGCGCCCACATACGTGCCGCGGTATTTTGCGTTGAGGGCAGAAACCGCATATGCCACATTGCCGTTACCGGTTATGGTTGTATTGCCCTTTGCGTTAATTATGACAGGAGTATTGGCGGGAATGGTATCCAGACGGTTAAGCCACATATCATCATCTACCGTAAATGCCTGTACCCCGTTGGGAACAACCGCTGTAAAAGGAATCATCACAAACCTGAAATCATCCACATCAAGTGTCAGCTGGGCCTGCCGGGCCGTAAAGCCGCGAACAGGACGGAAATCACCGCCTTCAGGGGTAAGCACCAGTTTGGCGCATTCTGTTCCGGCCACTATGTTATCATTGCTTACCACCGCCGTATCGGCCACATAGACTATGCGGTTACCGCTCATCCAAGGCAGTATGCCTGGCAATCCCGAAACCTTTGTCATATCCAAGCTTACGCAGTTGGCATCGGAACTATAATCTATCACGTTGCCGTCATCCTCAACATAATCACCGCTCAACGTAGCGTAATACGGGTTTGTGGCTCCAGCCAGATAGACATCGCCGAAAGTAATGCTCAGTTTTGACGACCAGTTGTTGTTGGTCATGGATATGATTCCGGAACAGCCGTCAGTCAGAGTCTTGGGTGACAGGTCAAACACCAGGTTGAAATTCTCCCTCTGGCTAAGATCCAGGTCACCATAATCATGCGATGACACAGAGCCTCTGGCATTCACATAGATTAGTGTTGTCTTGGCTGAACTGTAGTTGAGTGTCGATGACACTTTCTTTATTTGCATGACCAACTGGTCATAACGGGATTCAAGTTTCAGATAGCCGTTGCTTTTGGTGGTATTTGCCGAAATCAACGGGTTCTCATGATCCAGAGTCTTGGTCTTTCCGCTCATCTTGTAGTTTGTACCAAACGCACTTGCGGCCTTAATGTCATCCAGACGGTCAAACCTTGTGGCGCTGCCTTTCATGTTTGAAACCATACGATCTCTACTCTTTACAAAAAGCAGGGTAACAACACTCTGTGCAGCAATTTCGGCCGTAGGGCGGCAGGTCTCTGAGTCTATGGTAACATTAGCCTGACTGAAACTCTTGCTCTTGGATGTAGTATAAGACTTGCCAACCTGTGTATAGAACGGTATGTCCAATGTCAGTTGTACCGCATTGGTTGTGGAGTTTGCCATAACCACAACCACACTGTCGCCTGTACGGGACAGATAAGCCGAGCCCTCCAGACCGCTGTCGCCGAACGAGGCGTCAACACGTGTCATGCCTGTAACAAAACGGGCAAAGTGAGCCATAATATAACCACGCTTGGTTACAACGCCGTTGGATGTTCCCATCTGGCCGTCGCCCAACATGCCGTAATAACGTTTGGCGGCGTAATGCACCCAAGCATTGAAGTCGCCAAGCATACATACGTTAATGGCACGGAAGAAATCAAAGAAATCCTTAGAGAAATCAAAGTTGCGGTTGGACGACTGGCCCTCGTTCCAGTTTATAAGATATTCTGTCATCCATATTTCCTTACCTTTATTGGCAAGATTCCTATATGCCGACTGTATGCCGCCATACTGATGTCCGCCATAGATGTCAAAGCCAGCCAGCACATCATCCTTGTTCAGGGCATTGGCATAGCTGTCACTAACGGCAAGCGTTTCTGGAGCCATAACCTTACAACTTATTGTAGGGCCGTAAGTCTTGACAAACTCGGCTATTTCAGAGGCCGACCACAGGCATCCGGCATAACTTGCCTGCCAATCCGGCTCATTCTGGATACTGATTGCATCAAGTTCTACACCGTTATCACGCATGTACTGTACATAGTCTTCCAGATATTGTGCGTAATCAGGCCAGTTCTCTCTTTTCAGATAGCCCAATGTGCCGCCGCTGTTCTTGGCATTTGACGTGCCGTTTGTCTTCCATTCAGCAGGCTGTCCCCAAGGCGATGCAAACACAATCAGTCCCATATTTTTTGCCGTCTTTGCAGTCTCCAAAGACTGCCACCAGCTATTCCTTCCTATTGGAATATACAGGCGCATTATGTTACACCCCACGGTACTGCTTTTACCCCACACCTTATTGATGTCCGAGTTTGACATATGGTTATATGCAAACTGAGGCGAGCATACAAAGCCGCCGAATCCTGTTATATGCTGATGTTTGACCTGAGCATCAACACGGCCTGTGGCAACAACCTGAGACGATGCGTCAAAGACTGACAATGAAATACTGAACAAAAAAAGTGTGTAAATGAACCGTCTCATACGCAATTCTTATAAGAATACCGCGAATATACATAAAATCTGATATTTCGGTAGGCTTTCATATACATTATTGACTAATTTTGCGCACATGAAAATGGACAATCCGGAAAAAATATTGCAGGAGCACGGCATCAAGCCTACTGCCAACAGACTGTTGGTGCTAAAGGCTTTGGAAGAGTTAGACCACCCGGTCACCATGGCGGAACTGGAGGACCGCATTGACTCCATAGACAAGTCCGGCATATTCCGCACACTTACACTCTTTAAGGATAACCATCTGTTGCACCAGATAGACGATGGCTGTGAGGGGGTACGATACGAGTTATGCCACGCCCATGGTGATATTGACGATGACCGTCACGTTCATTTCCACTGCGAGGTCTGCCACAGGACTTTCTGTATAGAACAGATACCTGTACCCTCAGTGAAGTTTCCGGAAGGATTCCACGTGGATAGCGTGAACTACATGGCCAAGGGCATTTGCCCGGAGTGTGCTGTAAGAAAAGGGCTTCGGCCATTTGAACATGTACATTACGCATAATGGGCAGCAGGGACAACACACAGGATAAGGTGCCTGGAGGAGCCGCCAGGGTTCTGCTGCACACCTGTTGCGCCCCATGCAGCGGAGCCATAATAGAATGGATGCTGCATAACGGAATTACCCCTGTAATCTACTACTGCAACCCCAATATTTACCCGCTTGAGGAGTATCTGGTACGCAAGGAGGAGTGCAGCCGTTACGCCCGCAGCCTGGGCCTTGAGATAATTGATGCAGATTACAACCATGCTGAATGGCAATGCTGCATCAAAGGTCTGGAGGGTGAGCCTGAACGCGGGGCGCGCTGCCTGGAATGTTTCAAGACGCGCCTGTTGAGTGCGGCCCGATATGCATCTGAACACGGGTTCACGGTATTTACATCCACCCTTGATTCCAGCCGATGGAAACGCCACGACCAGATAGTGGAAGCTGGCCGTTGGGCTGCGGCACAGTTCCCGGGACTGACTTTCTGGGAGCGCAACTGGCGGCAAGGAGGCCTGCAGGAACGACGGTCGCAGATAATACAGGAGAAGAATTTCTATAACCAGCGCTACTGTGGCTGCGAGTTCAGCATGAACGCCATGCATGATGACAAGAAACAGGCCCGCCAGCGCATCCGCCGGCTCATTTCAGTAATGACTCCGGAGCAGAAAGCTGCGCAGTCCGCCTCCATCTGGGAACGTCTGGAGCAGAATCAGACTTTTAAGGATGCAACCGACATACTGATTTACTGGTCAATGTATGATGAGGTACAGACCCCTGCATTCATAGAAAAATGGACCGCTTTAGGCAAACGTTTCTATCTGCCTTCAATACAGGGCGATGACCTTATAGTGAAACGCTATGACGGCACGCTAAAACCGGGAGAGCAGTTCGGCATTCCGGAACCGGACGGAGAGCAGGTATCGGACCTGAGCCCCATAACGCTGGTGCTGGTTCCGGGCCGTGCGTTTGATGCCGCCGGAAACCGTATGGGACGCGGCCGCGGTTTCTACGACCGCCTGCTGCCCCAGCTACCGCACGCCGTTAAGGCCGGCGTCTGCTTTGACTGCCAGAAACTGCCAGCTGTGCCGGTCGATGACAATGACATTAAAATGGATCTTGTGATATGATACTCTGGTACTCCGGATGCGGCAACAGCCGCTTTGTAGCCGATACCCTTTCAAAGGAACTCGCAGACAGCAACATGATATTCATCCCCGAGGCCACCCGCCAGGGAATGGAACTGGAATTCGGCCCCGATGAGATACTGGGAATAGTCTTTCCCGTCTATTCATGGTCAGTACCCAAACTGGTATCGGAGTTTCTGCGCACAGTCAGCATCAAAGGCAAACCATCATATATATTCGCAGCCTGCACCTGTGGCGATCAGACCGGTCTTACGTATGAGCATCTCTGCAAGGACCTCAGCAAACAGGGATTGCAGTTGGACGCATTCTTCTCATTCCAGATGCCCGAGACCTACATCAACCTGCCCGGTTTCAAACTGGATACCCCTGAGAATGTTCAGAGCAAGATAGAGGGCACAAAATCAAGCCTTAAGGATGCTGTACAACTCATAAAGGAGCGTACTAAAGGCAGTTTCAACAAGCTCAAGGGCGAATCATCGTTCTTTAAATCAAATATCCTCAAGCCCCTGTTCTACGGTCTGCTCATAACCGACCGCAAGTTCACGGTATCGGACGCCTGCATCGGCTGCGGCATCTGTGCCAAAAACTGCCCCCTGCAGAACATCACAATAGAGAATGACCGTCCCCATTGGAACGGCCATTGCACCAACTGCATGAGTTGCTACCACCGATGCCCCAAGAACGCCATCAACTTTGGCAACGCCACCCAGGGCAAAGGTCAGTATCATTTTTAGAGTTGGAAGGCCACCGGAATGGTGTATTGGACACGTACAGCCTCACCATTCTGCATTCCGGGAGTCCAGGCCGGCATTCCGCTTATCACCCTTAATGCCTCAACATCCAGTTCAACGCCTGCGGGGCCTGCGCTCTTTACAACCGCCGGTTCAACTATACTACCATCCTTATTGACCACAAAAGTAATTAACACACGGCCCTGAATCTTGTTTTCCTTACATCTCTCAGGATATTGTAAATTACTTCTCAGGTATTCCATCAGAGCTGCTTCACCACCCGGATACTCCGGTCTTTGGTCCACCACCCAAAACACCTCATCAGTCGAATCGGCCTCCTCAATTTCATATTCTTGAATATCCACAAAAACACTGCTAGGGGATGCATCCTGCGTCTTCAAATTCATCTCACTCTTTGTATCCTGTTTACAGGCCGATGCAACTATAACTGACAACGCCTCTCAGGCGTGCCCAAGGATTTGTTGAATGTCTGTTCATCATAACAATTCTTTTTTTGGTTGAACAATTTGAGAAATTATTTGTGGTTGTCGCAAAACTGCCCTGCAGTGCAGCACGGACAAGACAAATCTGATAACGGCGGCCGTCAAAGCCATCCTCCAGGACCGATGCGTCGGCCTCAAACTCATGAACCTCCAGCAGGCTGCGGCGCAGTATCCATGCAGCCGGATTGAACCACTGGAAGGCGCAGAACAGCTGGGCCAGGATAAGGTCAAACGAGTGGTGATGGTGCACATGCGCCTGCTCATGGGCTATAATCATAGCGCCGTTCGACTCATAATCCTTTCGTGAAATCACTATGCAGTTACGCCAGCTGAACGGGGCATAGTTGCGCTCGGTTATAACCAGACGGGTTCCGTCGGCAAGCGTTCTGGAACGTCGGTGACATATGATCTCTGAGCTCAGTATGCCGAATGCAATTCTGAGCAGACAGAATATCAACCCGGCCAGATAGACAACCGTAATTACCGATAACATACTTATGCTGCTGCCGGACTCCGTTGCCTGCACGTGATTTACGCCCATTGTACCATCGGCATAAACCATAATCTCGCCCAGCATATAATTAATAGGTGCCGATGCCCTGCTGCTGATGCTCTGGAAATGCATCACCGGTACTACAGCTGCCAGTGCCAGGGTTGCCAGCAGCACAAAACGGTTGAATCCGTGGAATGTGGTACGGCTCAAAGTGAGGCGGTAAACTGTCACCATCAGGGCCAGCGATATGGCGGATACTATAAGGTAAATCATGACTTTGCGGTTTCAAGCATGTTCAACATATCAATAAGCTCACGTACATCGGAGTCACTCAGACCCGATTCCATAATAAAGGTGTTGACCATAGAGCGGGCAGATCCGTTAAAGAGTTTGTCCTTCATCTCGGTCAGCGTCCATCGGGTGTACTCACCTTTCTCAACCAACGGATAGTAGATATGCTTACGTCCCTCTTCCTGATACGATATGAATTCCTTCTTCTCAAGAATACGCAGGAACGTTAGTATTGTATTATAGGCCGGCTTGGGTTCCGGAAGGAATCCTACCACATCATCAACGCTGCAGTGCCTGTGCTCCCACAGTACACTCATTACCATCTGCTCTTTCTCTGTCAATGCTTTCATCACTAACTAAAGTTTTAGTTGACACAGCAAAGAAAGCCCCTCCAAACCCGTATTGCAACAAATACAGCCTAAAAAAACGCAATTGTGCAGGAGTTTAACCTAATTATTTAGTTGTTAACATAAGAAACCCGCTTGCAGAGATCTGCAAGCGGGTTTCCAATTCTCAATTTTCAATTCTCAATTCTCAATTTTCAATTCTTACAGAACCTCGAAGTCGAGTGACTGCAGGTCCTTATCGGCCGATGATGAGCCGTACAGGAGCTTGTACTTACCGCTAAAGGTTGAAACCTCGTCAATCTTCTCGTCGTAGTACTGGAATGACTTGCCGGTCAGTGTGATTACGGCGTTGCCGGTCTCACCTGCCTTAAGGGTTACGCGCTGGAATCCCTGCAGACCCTTGATAGGAGCAGCGGGGTTGTCCAGACTCTTTACGTAAACCTGAACAATCTCGGTACCCTCACGCTTGCCGGTGTTGGTAACCGGAATGGTGATGGTAACGCTGCCGTTCTTCTTCATTGAAGCCTTTGACAGGGTAGCCTGACCGTACTTGTAAGTGGTGTAGCTCAAACCGTAACCGAACGGATAAAGAGGCTCACCCTTGAAGTAACGGTATGTGCGGCCCTCCATTGAGTAGTCTGTGAACTCGGGCAGCTGATCGGTACTCTTGTAGAATGTAACGGGCAGCTTGGCGCTGGGGTTGCAGTCTCCGTTCAGTATCTCGGCGAGAGCCTGTGAACCGCCCTGACCGGGATACCATGCCTGGATAAGGGCATCGAACTGATCCTCAAGTGAGCCGAATCCCATGCATGAGCCTGCGCAGTCAACAAAGATGACGGGCTTGCCGGTAGCGTGCATGGCACGGATAAGACGCTGCTGAACTGCAGGAATCTCGATATCAGGCTTGTCGCCGCCCTCACCCTCCATAGAAGGAGTGATACCACCTATTATAATTATTGCCTCAACGTTCTGAGCGACCAGCTTGTCAGCCAGGTCTGTGAACTCGGCAATCTTCTGCACGCAGAACTGAGCGTTCAGACGGGCAAAGTTACCGGTTGCGTGGGTATACTCAATCTTGATGTCGTAGGTCTGACCCTTGGTAACTTTGAATGACTTCATCTGCTGCATTCCGCCACGGCCGCCAAAGCCGCCGAAACCGCCGCCGAATCCTCCGAATCCGCCACGGCCACCGCCCTGACCGGCCTTAGCCTCCTCAACAAGACGGCCGTTTACATAGAGCTTGAAACCGTTGTCAGAGCTGATGTTGTAGCTCATGTCACCGGTGAAGGGAGCAACCAGCTTTCCGGTCAGACGTGCTGAGATATTGTCAGACTGATCCAGACCCTCAACAAAGTTGTAGGCACCGAAGTTGCTGAAGTTAGCCTCTGTATAGTTACCGGTAACTGCGGGAGCACCGCTGAAGTTTGTGTTCTTCCAGAACTCACCCTTGAGGCCCTTGCCACCGTTAATGTCCTGAGTGTAGTATGTTGTATAATACTCGTTGCGGATTTCGCAGGCGCGGTCATAAACAATCTCGGTGTTGGGGAAGTACTTCTTTATGCCGTCCAGCAGAGAGCGTGAATGCTCCTGTGTGGGGCTGCCGCCGTACTCACCGTTCATCATGCCCTTGTCATCAGCGTTAGGACCTACAACGGCCAGCTTCTTGATGTTCTTGTTAAGAGGCAGCACACCGTTGTTCTTGAGCAGGACCATAGCCTGACGTGCAGCCTCAACTGCAAGCTGGTCATTCTTCTCACTGCTGATAACATCCTCACCGAAGTTTGCCCAAGGCAACATCTCGGCGGGATCGAACATACCCAGCTCAAAACGGCCCTTGAGCACGCGGCGCAGAGCTACGTCGATGTCAGCCTCGTTTATCTTACCGTCCTCAAGACCCTTGGTGAGTGACATGAATGCCTTACCGCACTCCAGGTCTGTACCTGACAGGACAGCATCGACCGATGCGGTCTCTGCATCTGGGTGTGTGCCGTGCTGGTTGCGGTTGTAGAAGTTGTTGATGGCGTCGCAGTCAGTCAGCACGATTGCCTTGTAACCCCACTTTTCACGCAGTATGTTGGTGAGCAGACGGTCGCTTGCGCAGCAGGGCTCGCCCTCATAGCGGTTGTATGCGCACATAACCTCCTGAACGTTACCCTCCTGAACCAGAGCCTTGAAGGCGGGCAGGTAGGTCTCCCACAGGTCACGCATAGATACAACAGCATCATAGCGGTGACGCTGGCTCTCGGGGCCGCTGTGCACTGCATAGTGCTTGGCGCATGCATGGGTCTTGTAGTATTTCTTGTCATTGCCCTGCATACCCTTTACATTGGCAACACCCAGAACGCTCATGTGGTAGGGATCCTCACCGTAAGCCTCCTGACCGCGGCCCCAGCGGGGATCACGGAAGATGTTCACATTGGGGCACCAGAATGTAAGTTCCGGATTGCCGGGAACGTAGTTGGCACCCATCTGTACATTGAAGATGTCATGGTTGGAACGGTTCCAGTTGGCGCGGGCCTCATCGGACACTGCACTGAAAACGTCATAAACCAACTGCTCGTTGAACGATGCGCCCATACCGATAGGCTGCGGGAACACGGTGTAGCCACCCTGACGCACTCCGTGGCAGGCCTCTGACCACCAGTTGTATGAAGGGATGCCCAGACGGTCCACCGATACTGACTTGTTCATGATGAGTCCCACCTTCTCCTCAGGGGTAAGCAGGGACATGAGGTTATCAACTCGCTTGTCAACCTTTAGTTTAGGGTTCTGGAAAGGATACTCGTACTTTCCACCGCCACATGACAGCATCAGCGCTGCTGCAGCCAAGGCAATAATGCCTGAAAATCTTTTCATAAGTTTATAAGTTGTTAGTATTCGGATTATCATTCTAAAATTTTCCGCAAATTACATAAAAAAAAGACATGAAGGGAATATCCTGACCAAAAAGATTATTCTACTGTCACTATCCTGAATATGGAGCCTGCGGAACCGTCCAGGTATTTCACATCGGCACGTATTACGTTCCTGCCCGCATTCAGTTCAGTCCGGGCATCACCAGACACACTACCGTTAACACTCCACTCCACTTCCGTGACACGCTTGTACCCTAATGACAACTCCGGTTTTATGACCATACCGGCATGACAATCATCAGGAATCAGGATGACAGGATCAGGGGTTACACCGCAGCGGATGTCTTCCACATCCGGCATAACGTCACGGTCGCCTTCCATGGGGGTCCAGTTACCGTCACTTTCCCTGATGAAAAGCCTGAAGTAATCGGTCAGCGCCGGAGTGACCGACAGGATCGTCCTTTCTGTTTCCAGTTTGTAATAATAACTGTTGGACGCCGGTATCACAGAGTTTACAGTCCAACCCTCCTGTCTGACCGTTCCTGACGAATCCATAAGGCATACCTTGAAACTGCAGTTCACGGCATAGGGTTCATTGTTCAACAGATAGCCAATCCTGAAACTTACTTCCTGACCGGCTGTCATATCGGCTGGAGTAACCGGCTCCATGCCCATGAATCCGTTACGTCCCACGCATGACAGACGGGGGTTCACCACTATATCCACTGTAGCAGTATCGGCAGCCAGCCCAATGAGCGCACTCTGGTTATCAGGAAAAGACCATCCGTTAGGCAATGACAGTTCGGGCAAAGGGTAGAAGAATCCGTTAAAGGTTCCGCCCCATCCCCAGTTGAAATGAAGCTTGGTACCGTCCGTATCATATCCGTCGCACACGAACGCGTGCCCCCCCGCACTTCCGCTACCGCTATAGAACACCAGCCTTTGGGCGTCAATCTCTCTCATTATAATCCCGAACCATTCATCCAGATTATATGCCGACCTGCTAATCTGAGTTGCTGCATCAGAATATGACAGATGTGACTTGAAAGCATCAGTAACAAGCTGATCGTATGCTCCTGAACCTTCCTGGAACGTATAGTCCATCCTGACCATAACACCGCAGTCATGCATCAGTTGAGCCACCTGGTCCATATTACGCGAATTCCAGCCCGTTTTTTTATTCCCGCCATCGGTCAAAGGCATGCTGTCCCAGTCATAATAATGGGAATCTATTGAATACGGAGGAATATAAGTCTTGTATGTATCGGTTGTATAACCGCCTATTACACCCTTTCCGTTTGCCGGCCAACGGTTATAACGGCATATAATAGCCATCGCGGTAGCCACGCATCCGGTTTGGGCGCGCCTGTTCTCCCCGCTCACAACCGGGCAATAGTTGTTGTACGGCTCGCCCTGATCCCATTGTGCGGTCTCTATGACTTTGCTTTGCCCGCCACGTGGTGCCGGCAAGGATTGCAATGAACTCCAAGCCTCCCTCACAGAGGCAGGCACTTCCATCCCGGAGTCGCGGATGTCACTAATGGTACGCGACACTCCTTCCATCCACCAACTCACGTTCTCCGGCATATCGGATACGGAAAATGAACCCTGAGGAGAATAAGCCAGAACCGGAGTCACACAATCGTATGCGGATATTATGGCCCATCCACCTTCCGGGTTGTTGAACACATAATACTCCGGTTCCGATGCCGCGCCGTCACGCCCCGCCGCCCTTAAGGAACCGGTGTTATCCGGTGTAGGAAGCTCTTTCATCCCCAACACTCCACGGGCAAACTGTGCTGCGGCCTCAGGTCTTACATGTTCAGCTCTTGCAGACAGAGCAACAGCCCAAACTAACACACAGACATAAACCAGCTTTCTCATAGCGCCAATATCAAACCATTTGTGCCTGTCCTGTCAACCAGCCAGGCTGAACCGTCTTCTACCTTAACACACTCCATATACATTGTAGAACCTCTTAAACCTGTCTCTCCCGATACATTGAAGGCCACCTTATAATAATGTCCTGTGACAGGAGTGTCCGGACAGTCATATACATAGAAATAATGTACCACGGAGTTACGGGTATCGGCCAGTTGCAGGGAACGTCCGTTGGCATACCGTCTTACGGAGTACTGGATATCATCATCCCGGCCGTTCAACAACCTTATGGCTGTATCCTGAGCGGAGATATCATACAATCCGTACGCGCTTGCCCTGCAGAACGCGTTATCGGCAGGAGTCTTGGCAAAAGCCCCGAACTGACCTGCATCATATACCATAATCATTATGTCCGATCCCGAACGTACCGGGAACCCTGTCAGATTACCTCTTACGCCCTCGGCAAGCTCCGTCTCCACTCCCGGACAGATTACGTTTACCGCTGTAGAATCCTGCATGAACACAGCAAGGCCGTTCGTGAAACGCTCCTTAAGCACAACATCCCTGAATTCCATCCTGCGGTATTCCCAATCATCCATCTTATCGGCAACGGCACTGAAACTGCCCTGTGTGCACGGCAGGCTGTCAGTCTTGCCCACAGTTGCGTATTCTGTATAGAAATATGAAATATGAAATTCGTCTGCAGACGGTTTTTCCATAAGTCCCAAAACAGGTCCGACTATGGTATTACCCGTTTCAAGCCTGCATTCGGGATGAGTCCACACATGGATAGCCTTGCTCTCATCCTCAAGCACTACTCCCAGAACATCGGGGCTGGTACGGTCCACCGCAGTCACCGTTACCTTTTCAAGATATGCCGAGAAGAAATTGTCAGCATTCCTGTCTGGCTCTACATACTTAAGTCCTGAAAGATTTATGTATGGCGAAGAGATGGGGAACTCAGGGATTCCGTTGGTATTCCATTGCCCTATATTGACTCCGCTCAAAGGCAGTATGTTGACATCGGGAGTGGATTCATCTATCTGTATCTTCAATTTTATGGTCTTGCCCTGATACTCATGACAATAGTTGTCAAAAGTGAAAGCCAATGTCTTTCCCGACGACAGAGTCACGTCAAACACCGGCGTTACATCCTGCGGCGGATATATGAAACCGAATGTACTCACATCATAAGGCGAGCGCAATGGGGTAATCAGGCGCTTGTCGCCGGTTGCGGAGAGGATACCGGTCACCATATTCAGACTGCACGACATCATGAACCCGGACACAGTCACCGATGTTATCTCATGACCCGAACGGTTATCAAAAGAGACAGTCATCGCGCTCATGGCATGTTGCAGCCTGAGTATCACGCCGCCATCTCCCGGTACTCCCGATGAGACTGCGGTAAGGAGGTTCCCTTTAAGCATTTTCTCTGCGGTACTCTGATCCGAAGGGATATTGACTGTCACCGATTCCTGACCCGTAAACGACTCATCATACGGGGCATAAGCAAAAAAGCGTGAGGCACTGGACTGGTCAAATCCCCATCGCACCTGTTCATTTGTCAGCAGCGTCCCGTTAGGTGAAACCGTGAAAGGTACATTGTCGGCTCCTATAGGTCCGTCAGCAAACAATCCCAACATAAGTTCAGGATCCAAAGCGGTATTACCCGTAATGCCGTAAACCTTTACGGATACGGGAGAGCCGTACTTAGGCTCGTCCTGGCAACAGCATAAAAGCAGGCTGCACAGGAAGAAAAACAGCGACAATATCTTGTGATTCATATCAAATGAACGTGAATATAATAAGTCCGACTGCAAATATAAGCTTAAAGAAGTTTAAATAAAAATGTTTTTGGACCATTCAGCCTAACAAATCCGTAGTTACTGCGTCAAGTTAGCGTCAAACTTATGAATACAAAATAATGTTAATATAGTCCTGAACCCATTGCAGTTACAAAACAACGATTTACCTTTGCGGTGTACTAATAAACTAAGACACTAATTTTAACGACATAATACTTATCCAGAATATGCTGATAGAGCTTAAAGACATAAACAAGACTTACACGGGCGGACAGCCGCTGCATGTACTCAAGGGAATAGACCTGGGCATTGAGCGTGGTGAGTTCGTATCAATCATGGGAGCATCGGGCTCTGGTAAATCCACCTTACTTAATATATTGGGAATCCTTGACAATTATGATACCGGTCAGTATTACCTGGACGGCAAGCTCATCAAGAACCTGACTGAGCGTCAGGCTGCTGACTACCGTAACCGCATGATTGGATTCATCTTCCAGTCATTCAATCTCATCTCCTTCAAGACCGCCGTTGAGAATGTGGAGTTGCCCCTTTTCTATCAGGGCGTAGGACGCCGCCAGCGCCATCAGATGGCAATGGAATACCTGGACCGTCTAGGCCTTAAGGATTGGGCAACCCACTACCCCAACGAAATGTCCGGTGGACAGAAACAGCGCGTAGCCATAGCACGTGCACTCATTACCAAACCTCAGATAATCCTGGCCGACGAGCCCACCGGTGCGCTTGACTCAAAGACATCGGTCGAGGTTATGGAGCTTCTAAGCCGTCTTAACCGTGAGGAGGGCATCACCATAGTAGTGGTGACACATGAAAGCGGCGTAGCCAACTGCACCAACCGCATCATCCACATCAAGGACGGCATCATCGGCCAGATTGAGGATAACACAGAGCACAACTCATCAGCATTCGGAACAACTACCATAATGAAGTAAAACCATGCATGACCTTTTAACAGAAATATGGGAGAGCATAAGGCGCAATAAACTGCGCACCAGCCTGACCGGGTTTTCGGTAGCATGGGGCATCTTCATGATCATCGTGCTGCTTGGTGCCGGCAACGGACTCATGAACTCCTTCAACCAGGATAGTGAGGGCTTTGCCACCAACACCATGGAAATATACCCCAGCGTCACCTCACAGCCCTACAAGGGTTACAAGAAGGGACGCTATATGACCCTCAATGAGCAGGACATGAACCTGCTGGCACGCCAGTTCCCCGACATAATAGACCAGGTAACCACATCGGTCTCACGCAGCGGATTCACCCTGAACTACAAGAAAAAGTATCTCATCAACATGAGCCTGAACGGAACATTCCCCGGACAGGTCCAGATGAACCACATCGACATACTTGCAGGCCGGTTCATAAACAACCTGGATATAGCCGGGAAACGTAAGGTTGTAGTCATAACACACCTGCTGGCCAAGAACCTGCTGGAAGGTAGCACCGATTATAAAGCTATCATCGGCAAGAAGGTCAAAGTGGGCAATCTGATGTTCACCATAGTAGGTGTGCGCCACGCAGACGAGAACCGCGATGACCGCGACCTTCATATACCCTACACTACCGCCAAGACCATATTCGGCATTAACAGTGACCTGGACCTGATTGCCTTCACATTCAACGGACTTGAGACCGAGGAGGAGAACGATGCCTTTGAGGCACGGCTTAAGCAGATACTCAACAGCCGCCATCACGCCGCCCCCGATGACGAGAGCGCCTACTACATCTGGAACCAGTTCACCCAGAACATGCAGATGAACAAGGGCCGCAAGTACCTTAACACCGGACTCTGGATAGTAGGACTATTCACCCTGCTGGGAGGCATTGTAGGCGTTAGCAACATCATGCTGATAACCGTCAAGGAGCGAACCCATGAGTTCGGGATACGCAAGGCTATAGGCGCCAGCCCCTGGAACATAACAAAGCTGATAATAGCCGAGAGCATAGGCATCACCGCACTGTTCGGGTATATAGGAATGGTGTTGGGCATGATTGCATGCATCATCATGGACCAGACCTTAGGTCAGGAATCTATGGATGTGTTCGGACAGAGCATCCGTCTCCTTATCAATCCTACCGTAGGAATGAGTGAGGCAATAAAATCAACAGTAGTACTGGTCATTGCAGGCACAATAGCAGGACTTTTCCCGGCTGTGAAAGCTGCGCGCGTAAGACATTCTTGGAGCAGCGAGAGGAGAGAAAGTTTACTTTCTATCCCGAGTCGCGACAAGAATCATGGAACGAAGTGACATAATTGAGAATTGAGAATTGAGAATTATGAGATTCGATATAGATTCATTCCGTGAGACGGCCGATTCATTGACACGTAACAGACGCCGTACCATACTTACCGGATTCGGAGTATTCTGGGGCCTCTTTATGCTGCTCTTCATGATTGGCGGCGGACAGGGACTCAAGGGCCTTCTGGAGGAGAACTTCGGCGGATTTGCCACCAACACTATGGTACTGATATCGTCCAACACCTCAAAACCCTACAAGGGACTTCCCGAGGGCCGTTACTGGAACTTTACCCGCACCGATATAGAACGACTCAAGCAGATGATTCCCGAGCTTGACGTAGTATCACCCATGATAAGCGGATGGGGCAACTCAGTCGAATACGGAGAATACTCCACATCTGCTGCCATCAAGGGTGTCAGTGCAGACTACTGCAAGATAGAACAGCCCAAGATGCGCTACGGACGCTATCTTAACCAGACCGACATCATGATGGAACGTAAGGTATGCGTCATAGGAAGACGAATATACCAGCAGCTCTTCCCCGATGGTGGTGACCCCTGCGGCAAATTCATAAAGTCAGGCGACATTTATTTCCAGATTGTAGGAGTGGATATGTCTTCGAGCAACCTGAGCATCAACAGCAGTTCCAGTTATTCGCTCATGATTCCCGAGACGCTAGCCGCAACCATCTACAACCGCGGTAACATAGTTGACATAATATGCCTTACCGCCAAGGGAGGTATTCACACCAGCGCTCTGGAGCCCCGCATACGCTCCATTATGGCCCGTCAGCACTCGTTTGACCCGGATGACAGCGAGGCCATGCAGGTTCTCAACACCGAAGAGATATTCATGATAGTGGATAACCTGTTCCGCGGACTCAACTTCATGATATGGCTGGTTGGCCTGGGAACCCTGATGGCAGGCTGCATAGGAGTAAGCAACATCATGATGGTAACCGTAAAGGAGCGCACCATTGAGATAGGCATACGCCGCGCCATAGGTGCAATGCCGGGCGAGATCCTGACACAGATAATGACTGAGAGCATAGCCCTGACGCTGGCAGCCGGAAGCGCAGGAATAGTGTTTGCGGTATTCCTGCTCAACATATTCGAGTCAGCCACAGGCGGCGCGACACAGTTCCAGATATCATTCAACACCGCCGTGATTGCAACACTGCTGCTTGCGGTATTGGGAGCTCTGGCCGGACTCGCCCCCGCCCTCAGGGCAATGGCCGTAAAACCGGTTGATGCAATGCGTGACGAATAACAAATAGGAAACAAAAAATAAAAACAGATATGAAAAAAGTAATCAAGTACATCGTAGTAGTACTCATCGTAGCAGTGTTTGCAGGAACATTCGTATTCCTTTACAAGAAATCAAAACCTCAGGAGATCCGCTATCAGGAACTCACTGCCGCAAAGCAGGATATAGCACGTACCACCGTGCTTACCGGAAAGATTGTGCCGCGCAATGAGGTAAATATCAAGCCCCAGATAAACGGTATCATAGCCGAAATATTCAAGGAGGCCGGCCAAATGGTCCAGAAAGGCGAGGTTATAGCACGCCTTACCGTCATCCCCGACATGAATTCCCTCTCTGCAGCCCAGAGCCGCGTACGCCTGTCGGAAATAAATCTCAAGCAGGCACAGACCAACTTTGACCGAGAGAAGGCCCTCTTTGAAAAGAACCTTATCAGCGCCGAGGAGTATGAAAAAGTTGAGCAGCAGCTCAATCAGGCAAAGGAGGAGTATGCAGCATCACAGGAGTCGCTTGAGGTAATCCGCGACGGCGTATCATCCAAGAACGCCACCTCAAGCTCTACCCTGATACGTTCTACAATTACCGGACTCATCCTTGATATACCTGTCAAGGTAGGTAATTCTGTAATCCAGGCCAACACCCTGAACGACGGAACCACCGTGGCAACCGTAGCCAACATGAGTGACCTTATTTTTGAGGGCCAGATTGACGAGACTGAGGTGGGCTCACTCTATGAGGGAATGCCCCTGACCATAACCATCGGTGCCTTGCGCGACTATACATTCGATGCTAGTCTGGAGTACATTTCACCTAAGGCTGTCGAGAGCAACGGAGCAAATCAGTTCAAGGTAAAGGCTGCCGTCAAGGTTGACTCGGAGCACACCATCCGCTCCGGTTACAGTGCCAACGCCCAGATTGAATTGGAGAAAGCCGACAGCGTACTGAGCGTACCCGAGAGCGCACTTGAATTCGTAAAGAACGAGCCTTACGTTTACAAGAAGGCCGAAGACGGAACTTACACCAAGACCAAGGTTACCACGGGACTTAGCGACGGCGTGAACATAGAGATCAAGCAGGGACTGGCCCAGGGCGATGTGGTTCGCGGTCCACGCATCATCGAGGATGAGACTGCAGAGACACCGGAATCGGAGGATACAAAGAATCAGGAGACTGAAGAATAATCCATAGTACTAAATCATATAAACAGAGGGATTATGAAAACTACAGGTATTATTTCAGCACTTGCTGCACTCCTGATATGCGGCACAGCGCAAGCTACAGAAACCTGGACACTGCAGCAATGCATAGACTACGCTCTTGAGAACAACATCCAGATACGCCAAAGCGGTCTGAGTGCCGAAAGCCGTGAGATAGACTACAACTCCGCCCTAAGCAACCGTCTGCCGGGCGTATCGGCAGGAGCGTCACAGAACTGGTCGTTCGGTCGTGGTCTGACGGCCAACAACACATATGACAACACCAACACTACCAGTACATCATTCAACATAGGCACTGACGTGACGCTGTTTGCAGGCCATCGCATCACCGGCAACATCAAGCTGGCTGAGCTCAGTCTCGAAGCTGCCAAGAGTGACCTGGAACGGATCAAGGACGATGTCCGCGTACAGGTGGCGCAGGCCTTCATCCAGATTGTATATGACCGCAGCATACTGGATGTGGCACGTAATCAGGTCACCATAGACTCCATGCAGGTGGAGCGTCTGACCGCACTGGCCGCTACAGGTAAGGCCAGCAATGCCGAGGTGGCATCACAACAAGCCACCCTTGCACAGAGCCGTCTGTCAGTGACGCAAGCCGGGAATAACCTTAGCCTGAGCATCCTTACTCTCACCCAGCTGCTGGAACTTCCGTCTCCCGAAGGGTTCGATATCATGGCACCGGAAGCCAATGAACTGGAGTTCAGCATACCTGAAAGTCCTGAGAGTGTTTACGAACAGGCTCTAGGCATCAAACCCTCAATAAAGAGTGAAGAGATACGTCTTGAGCAAAGCACCAGGAACATTGACATTGCCAAATCGGGATTCTACCCCACTCTCTCGCTGAGTGCAGGTGCCGGCACCAACTACTACACATCTTCCAAGTTCCAGTCCGATCCGTTGTCCGACCAGTTAAAGAACAACTTCAGCCAGTATATTGGACTTAACCTGAATATTCCAATATTCTCACGTAACAGCAACCACAACAATGTGCGCTCCGCCCGGTTGGGCCGGATGAACCAGCAGATGCAGCTGGACAACGTAAAGAAACAGCTCTACAAAGAGATCCAGCAGGCGTACTATAATGCCGTTGCCTCCAAAAGCCGCTATGAGAGCAGTGAACTTGTACAGGTCAGTGCCAGGGAGTCATTTGACCTGGTGCAGGCAAAATATGAAGGCGGAAAAGCCAGCATCACGGAATTCAATGAATCCAAGAACAGACTTGTAACGGCACAGGCCGACATGCTCAAGTACCGTTACGAGTACCTGTTCAATACAGCCCTGCTGGAATTCTACCGCAACAGCTCATTCGAGCTGTGACAATAGTCCCGATCCCAAATCAATTTGAGATAATAAGACAATAGTTTAGTAATTCATGGGATGGCACCGCCTGCTGAAAGGTAGTGCCATCTGTCTTTTTTATGGGGGTCAGACCCCTTTTGCACGTGTTAAGGTTAGTTCTTCTAGTAATAGTAGCATGCGCAAAAGGGGTCAGACCCCAACAGCTCGCTTAGAAATATTTGTAGAAGAGAGCGATGCTTTCCATTCCGCCAAAGAACTGACGCAACAGATAGCTCTCATTGGGACTGTGGATGGTGTCGCGCTCCAGGCCGAACCCCATGAGCAGAGGATCCATTCCCAGCACTTTCTGGAACTCAGCCAGGATAGGTATGCTGCCACCGCCGCGACTGGGGACGGGCTCGATACCGTATACCTCGCCTATAGCCCGAGATGCAGCCTTGTATGCATCAGAAGAGATTGGAATAAGGAAACCGTCACCGCTCTCAAACGGTGTTACCTCAACTTTCACGTAAGGCGGAGCGATGCGCAGGAAATGGTCCATAAAAAGCTTTGAAATTTCGGCGCTGGTCTGATTTGGCACCAAACGCATCGATATTTTTGCGTGTGCCTCGCTGGGAAGGACAGTCTTTGCGCCTTGGCCAGTGTATCCGCCCCAAATGCCGCAGACATCAAGCGAAGGACGTATTCCAGTGCGCTCCAAAGTGGTGTAACCCTTCTCACCCTTGACCTCGTTGATGTCCAGGAACGCCTTGTACTCATCGATATCGAACGGGGCACGTGCCAGCATCTTGCGCTCATCGGGCGTAAGTTCCACCACCTTGTCATAGAATCCAGGCACCGTTATGCGGCCGTCCTTGTCAATTAGTGATGAAATCATGTCACACAACACATTGATGGGATTGGCCACAGCACCGCCGTAATGACCTGAGTGCAAGTCCTTGTTGGGACCTGTAACTTTTACCTCAAGATATGCCAGGCCACGCATTCCGCAGTTTATGGACGGAACCTTATCAGATATCATGGTGGTATCTGACACCAGACATATATCGGCCGCGAGCAGTTCCTTGTTAGCCTTGATGAATTCCGGGAGCGAAGGGCTGCCGATCTCCTCCTCGCCCTCGAATATGAACTTGACGTTGTGCCTGAGCTGTCCTGTGCGGACCATGTACTCAAACGCCTTAATATGCATGAACAGCTGGCCCTTGTCATCATTGGCGCCGCGGCACCAGATGGCATCGTCATGTATGACAGGCTCAAACGGGTCAGTATGCCATTTTTCCAGCGGTTCAGGTGGTTGTACATCATAATGGCCATATACAAGCACGGTCTTATATGACGGATCCACAATCTTGCGCCCAAACACAACCGGATTACCGCTTGTGGGCATAACTTCTGCCATATCGGCTCCGGCCTCAAGCAACAATTCCCGAAGCCTTTCTGCACACTTTACCATATCGGGCTTGTTCTCCTGTTTTGCACTGATTGAAGGAATTCTCAATACGGAAAACAGTTCTTCAAAGAACCTCTCCCTGTTCTGTTCTATATACTTTTTCATTATCCCTGTTTTTTATTTAATTCATTATTACTTGCAAAAATATATCATAGAAACCTAATTAACCAAAAATAATCTCTACATTTGTCCATGCATATTCAACCAACTATTCAATCAATTATGAAAAGATCACTCGTATTTATGATGGTTGCGGCATTGTTTGCCATTCCAGCCAATGCCCAGTTCCTGAACCGCCTTGCCGACAAAGCCCTCCAGGCTGCAGAAAAAGGTGTTGAGAAAGCAGTGACAAAATCAGTGGAGCAGACTACGGAAAAAGCTACAGAGAAAGCATTAGGCGCTGCCGAGAAAGCAGTTGAGGCACAGGTTGACAAGGGTGTAAACGCACTTAACAAGTCAACAAATGAGTTGAATGCATCCATAGAGGAAGCTAACCGTGTATCAGATTCTATAAGAGTTGCAAACGGACAGCAGGCACAGGCTGCCGGTCAAGGCCTGGCAGGTCTGATGGGTTCATACATGACACTTATGGGAGCAGGCACCCCTACCTATGAGGATAAGGGCAATGAGGTGCTCCTTTCATGGGATTACGTAGGATTCAAACTGGAGTGGATTGCCAAGTTCAAGGGCGACAATTGTTCGGAATCAAAGATGATGTACAATTTCCAGACTCCCGAACTGGCTACCCAATACTATCGCGAACAGACTGCTGACCTGGAAAAGGATCAGGCCAAACTCTGGTCTGTTGACGGCAAGACCGTTACCCAGGACAATACAGGCGAGTACAAGGAACAGGACAAGGTTGCCGTAAAGGCTGCCATGCAGCAGATTGTGCTTAGCATGGGTGGTAAGCTTGAATGACGTTTCTGTCGGTGAATCAAGAACGGTTGTCTGTTTCAGGCAACCGTTTTTTCATTATATGGAATCTGCATTAAAAAAGGTTAACGGCATCAGACAATTTAATTAATTAAGGTGTCAAAACATTATTTTTGTGAAGTTATAACTTAGAGGACATCAATTCAACATGAGCAAGACTACCAAACGTGTGCTTATTGCCTTAATCGTGACAGGCCTGGCCGTATGGGGCTTAATCAGCTGGGGCATTATCAGTTTCAGACCCAAGAAAAACAGTGAGATACCTGCCGGCCCCGTACCCGGAGCAATGCCCGGCCCGGTCGGAGCCTTAGGCCGCGGCGGCCAAACCTTACTGGTACGCCATGTAATAATGCAGCCCACCGAGCTGGTTGACGGCATCAACATCAGCGGTAGCCTTATACCTAATGAAGAGGTTAACCTTTCATTCGAGACATCAGGCAAGATAACAGGAATATACTTTGAGGAGGGTTCAAGAGTAAGGAAAGGCCAGGTGCTGGCCAAGATTAACGATGCCCCCCTGCAGGCCCAGCTCAAGAAACTTGAGGCGCAGTATCAGTCAACCGAGGACCGTCTGGCCCGCCAGAAAGCGCTCTATGAGAAAGAGGCTGTAAGTAAGGAGGCTTATCAGGATGCCGAGGCCAACTTCAACAAGTTGCAGGCTGATATAGAGGAGTGCAAGGCCAAACTGGACCAGACCGAGCTCAAGGCACCGTTTGACGGAATCATCGGTCTGCGTCAAGTCAGTGTAGGTGCATACGCATCGCCCAATACCAACGTAGCCACTCTCACAAATACAGAGAAGCTGAAGGTTGAGTTCGCCGTCCCCGAGCGTTATGCCGGAGTACTCCAGAACGGAGCCAGACTCACGTTCACTGTTGAAGGCTTTGATGAGGTATTTCCAGCCCAGGTATATGCCACAAACTCCAAGGTTGACCAGGGAACAAGGACCTATCTGGTACGAGCCATATACAACAATGCCGGAGGCAAACTGGTTCCGGGCCGTTATGTAAGCGTAAGCCTCAACACCCGAACATTTGAGAACACCCTTGCCGTACCCAGCGAGGCCGTCATTTCCGAGATGGGTATAGACAAGGTCTTTCTTTACAAGGGCGGCAAGGCCATCCCACAGGAGATTACCAAGGGCCTGCGTACCGATGCAATGGTACAGGTGCTGAGCGGCCTCAATGTAGGCGACACCGTAATAACCAGCGGCACCATGCAGCTGCGTACCGGAATGAGGGTTGAACTGAAATAATCCTGCGGCAGATGAACATTTCAGAGCTTAGTATAAGACGCCCGGTACTGGCTACAGTGCTGGTGCTCATAATAATACTGTTCGGTATTGTGGGCTACACCAGTCTTGGCGTGCGCGAATACCCGTCGGTAGATAACCCTATTATATCGGTATCGGCATCCTACCCTGGAGCCAACGCCGAAGTCATTGAAAATCAGATAACCGAGCCGCTGGAGCAGCAGATCAACGGTATCCCCGGCATCCGCTCCCTTTCATCGGTAAGCCAATACGGCAGCAGCCGCATAACCGTAGAGTTTGAGCTCTCGGTCGATCTTGAGACCGCTGCCAACGACGTGCGTGACAAGGTATCACGCGCCCAGCGAATGCTGCCGCGAGACTGCGATCCGCCCACCGTATCCAAGGCCGATGCCGACGCCATGCCAATCCTTATGGTGGCCCTGCACAGTGACAAACGCTCGCTGCTGGAGCTGAGTGAGCTGGCAGACCTAGTGGTTAAGGAGCAGCTTCAGACTATCCAGGACGTAAGCTCCGTAATGATATGGGGTGAAAAGCGTTACTGCATGCGCCTGTGGCTTGACCCGGTAAAGATGTCCGGTTACGGCATCACCCCCATGGACGTAAAGAACGCCCTGGACCGCGAGAACGTGGAGCTTCCTTCCGGAACCATCGAGGGCAACACCACTGAGCTTGAGATACGTACCCTGGGCCAGATGCACACCACCGAGGAGTTCAACAACCTGGTCATAAAGCATGACGGCACCAAGGTAATCCGGTTCAGTGACGTTGGTCAGGCCGAGTTGAGTCCGCGTGACATAAAGAGTTACATGAAGATGAACGGCATCCCCATGGTGGGTGTGGCAGTGACGCCGCAGCCGGGAGCCAACCACATCAACATTGCCAACGCCGTTTATGACCGCATGAAACTGATGGAGAAGGACCTGCCAGAGGACGTGGGTTACGAGTACGGTTTTGACAACACCCGCTTTATCCGCGCCAGCATCAATGAGGTAAAGACCACCCTGTACGAGGCATTCGTACTGGTTATCCTTATCATCTTCCTGTTCCTGCGCGACTGGCGTGTTACACTTATCCCCTGCCTTGTAATTCCGGTATCAATAGTAGGTGCATTCTTTGTGATGTACCTTATGGGATTCAGTATAAACGTGCTCTCCATGCTTGCGGTGGTACTCTCGGTAGGACTCGTGGTGGATGACGCCATAGTCATGACCGAGAACATCTACAACCGGATAGAAAAGGGCATGACTCCGCTGCAGGCCGGCATAGAAGGCTCACAGGAGATTCTGTTTGCCATCATATCGACATCCATTACACTGCTCTGCGTATTCGTACCCATTGTGTTTATGGAGGGACAGACGGGACGTCTGTTCCGTGAGTTCGCGTTTGTGATTGCAGGTGCAGTGGTCATTTCCACATTCGCCGCCCTGACATTCACCCCCATGCTCTCCACAAAGATTCTGGTTCGCCGTGAAAAGAAAAACCGGTTCTACTCATGGTCAGAACCATTCTTTGAGGGCCTTAACCGTTACTACAGCAAGAGTCTTGACTTTATTCTGCGCAACCGCTGGATAGCACTCACCACTATGATCGTGGCATTGGGATTTGCCGCCTGGATGTGGAGCAAGACCCCGTCCGAGATGGCTCCTATGGAGGACCGCTCACAGGTAACGGTACGTACACAAGGCCCGGAAGGCGTAACCTATGAGTATATGCGTGACTACACCGAGCGCATAAACGATGTTGTCGATTCCATTATGCCCGATGCCAAGTTCGTGACCGCACGCGTATCATCGGGAGGCGGCAACATACAGATTACGCTTAAGGATATAAACGAGCGCAACTACTCACAGATGGAGGTGTTTGAGAAGCTGAGCGCCGCAGTACGCCGCGAGAACGATGCCCGCGCGTTCGTGCAGCAACAGTCATCATTTGCTGGAGGCCGCGGCGGCATGCCAGTACGCTACGTGCTGCAGGCCACAAACATTGAGAAACTGCAGGATGTGCTACCCACCTTCCTGGCCCGTGTAAATGATAACCCGGCCTTCCAGATGGCCGATGCCGACCTCAAGTTCTCCAAGCCCGAGGTGCGCATATCCATCAACCGCGAGAAGGCCAACCTGCTGGGCGTGAGCACCCGCGATATCGCCCAGACCCTGCAGTGGGGATTGAGCGGCCAGCGTATGGGCTATCTGTATATGAACGGAAAACAGTATGACATTATAGGTGAGATCAACCGCCAGCAGCGTAATACCACCCAGGCCTTGAAATCCATCTACATGCGTAGCGGAAGCGGCGACATGATCCAGATGGAGAATCTGGTTGACCTCAAGGAGGATATCGCTCCCCCACGCCTGTACCGCTACAACCGATTTGTATCGGCTACAGTATCTGCAGGACTTGGCAAAGGCTACACTTTGGGACAGGCTCTGGATGAGATGGACAAGATTGCCAAGGAGACTCTGGATGACACCTTCCGCACCGCACTTACCGGTGAGTCCAAAGACTTCCGCGAGAGCTCCAACAGCCTGCTGTTCGCATTCGGACTTGCACTGCTGCTCATCTATCTGGTGCTGGCTGCCCAGTTTGAGAGTTTCAAGGATCCGCTCATAGTAATGATTACAGTGCCTCTGGCCGTGTTCGGTGCATTGGTATTCATACGTTCAGGCGGACAGACCATGAACATATTCAGTGAGATTGGTATAATAATGCTGATAGGCCTTGTGGCCAAGAACGGTATCCTGATTGTGGAATTCGCCAACCAGAAACAGGGTAACGGAATTGACAAGGCGGAAGCTATCCGTCAGGCATCAGTCCAGCGCCTGAGACCTATCCTTATGACCAGTACATCAACCATGCTGGGTCTGCTGCCGCTTATGTTCGCCCACGGTGAAGGCAGTGCCGGACGTATAGCCATGGGTACGGCTGTAGTAGGCGGAATGCTCATTTCCACCTTCTTTACAATGTATATTGTGCCGGCCGTTTACAGTTACATTTCAACTGACCGCAAAACCCAGAAGAAAAAGGAATGAAACCGTACAGAATACTATCAACAGCCTTTGCCATTGCCTTGAGCATAGGTATGCAGGCCCAGATCATGACTCTGAAAGAATGCCTTGAGAAAGGTATCAGCGAGAGTTATCAGATTAAGCTTGTAAACATTTCAGAGGAGAAAGCTGCCAACAATGACTCATGGGCATACGCCGGAGGCTCACCTACCCTTAGTGCCACTGGCAGTTATTCAGGTTCACTCTCCAGCAATGATGCCATTATGGCATCCGACGGCTCAACAGTCTCCAACCGTAACGTATTGGATCACACTCTCAATGCACAGTTGCGTGCCGACTGGACAGTATTTGACGGATTCAGCATCCAGGCCACACGCGACCGCATGGAGGAACTGCACAACCAGGGAGCCATACAGACACGCGTTACCATTGAGGATTACATAGCCACCCTGACTACAGAGTACTACAACCTTGTGCGCCAGACCATTCATCTTAAGAACCTGGAGTATGCCACTTCATTGTCAAAAGAGCGTCTGCGCATAACCAGCGAACGTTATGACATGGGTGGAGACTCGCGTCTGGATATGCAGCAGGCACAGGTATATTTCAACTCTGACAGTGCCAAAAGCCTGAAGCAGCATGAATCTGTGGCATCGGCCAATATACGCATTAACCGCCTCATGTCAAATCAGGACTTGCGTTCAGTCCACGTGGCAGCCGATACCGCAATCAACCTTCTTACCGGTCTTGATTACGAGTCTCTCTATGAGGACATGATGAAGACCAACTCATCACTGCTGCGCGCTGAAAGCAACCGTACCATAGCCCAGCTGGACCGTCGTGCCGTACAGGCCCGCAACTATCCGTACCTGAAGCTTAACGCCTCATACGGCCTTACCCACAACATTTACGGAAACAGCACATACACCGAACGTACCAACTGGGGCCCTTCATTCGGCGCAACGGTAGGCATAAACCTTATAACAGGCAAGCAACGTGTACAGGAGCGTAACGCCCGTCTTGACGAACTCACAGCCGATATCACCATTGATCAGCTGGAACTGCAGTTACGTGCCAATCTTGATGATTTCTGGCAGGCATACCAAAATAACCTGATGCTTCTGGAACTGCAGGAGCAAAACCTAAAGACCGCACAGGAAACCATGGAGATTGCTCAGGAGCGCTACCTGTTGGGTAACCTGTCAGGAATTGAGATGCGCGAGGCCCAAAAATCCCTCCTGGATGCAGAGGAGAGTCTGCTTCAGGTCCAATATGACACCAAGGTCTGTGAGATCTCCCTACTCCAGATCAGCGGCCGCATCATGCAGTACCTGGAGTGAATTGAGAATTGAGAATTGAGAATTGAGAATTAAGTACCCAATTGCAGTTATAGTAACGGCAAAGCCGTTACCCGGCCGGAGGCCGGCCGTTTGCGGAGCAAACTAAAAAAAGGACTGGCTTCACCGCAGCTGCTAAGTCTGACTAATCTACACAAAAAAAAGAAGGATGCATTTCTGCATCCTTCTTTTTTTGTCTGAAAATAAATTACTTAGCAGCTGCGAGTGAAGCCTTGCGGAACTCCTTCATCAGCTTCTCGAGCTCGAGAGATGCCTTGCGGGCACGTGTGCCAGCAGCCTTGTTACCCTTCTCTACCTGTGCGTTAGCGTCCTTTGCGAATGCTGCATAGAGCTCAGCAGCCTGTTTCAAAATTTTCTCCATAGTTGTTTGTTATTGAAATGATTAAATGAAATCCATACTGACGCAAAAATAATACTTATTCCATTAGTTGCAAAGATTCAATCATCTTTTTTTAAAAAAAAAGTCAAAAACTTTTATGACATGGCCAAAAAGTGAAAAAAGCAAGCCTAAAACCACATTCTACACATCATATTTGTCTATTCACCCGGTAATAATACGGCAGCGCAATTTCAGATTATCAGCAAAAAGAACTACTTTTGTACAGAATAACAAAAACGTACCATTATGATGAAAAAAGGTATATTGGCAATTGTATGTCTGATGGCCACCATCCTGGTTTCTGCAAGAGGAGTCAATGAACAGGATCCCAAATACGGTAAGGGTGCCGTTCCTGTTGACGAAAACGGAAGTGTCTGCTTTACCCGGACCGAACAGATTCCGGACGGCATGAGTGCCGACCAGTGCTATGATATTCTGCTCAACTGGGCAAAAGGACGTTTTGCCAAACCATACGCTCAGGCAGGACGCATTCTGAATGAGGATTCAGGGACTCATCGATACATTTTCCATGTTGACCAGATGATTGTATTCAAAAGCACCGCATTCGTGGCCGATGAATCCAAGATATCATATAACTTCCAGGTTGCCGTTAAGGATGGAACCTTCACAATGAAAATGACCGACATCAAATATCGTTATGAAGAGGGACGTGAAGGTGGCGGCCAGATATTTCCCGCCGAGGATTGGATAACCGACAAGGAAGCTTACAACCGTAAAGGAACCAAATTCCTTAAGAGCACCGGCAAATTCCGCATCAAGACCATTGACCTTAAAGACAATCTCTTCCAGAAAGCCGTTAACTCCGTTTACGGAAACTATTGATCAAGATGGCCTCAAACAAGGAATTATATACTGTCTTAGGGGTTGACCCGTCTGCAACTGATGCGGAAATAAAATCAGCCTTCGAGCGCCTGGAAGCAGAGAATCCGGAAGGCACCCCACTACACTCCCGCATTGTAGAAGCATACACCATACTTTCCGACATGGACAGCCGCGCCACATATGATATAACCGGCAAGGTAAGGAAGAGTGGTGTACGCAGGCACAGGTCAGGACATGAAGACGGAAAGGAAAAAGCACGTTACACGCTCAACACGTTGTTCCTGGCCGGCGCAGCCATAACAACCGTACTTTTCATACTTCAGATAAGCGGCGTAATGGGCACTACACCTTTTTATATTGCCTGTGGCATTTCAATACTCATAAAAATTGCCGAATACATACTCAGACTGGTTCCGTAAATGTTCAACAGAGTCCACTTCAATAAAAAAGCCGGGGTAACGACTGTGCTGTTGACCGCGATGCTTGCTGTTGCGGAACCTGCTTACGCACAAAGCACATTGTCACAGAATCAGGACGGATTCTTTGGCGAAACCATGGACGGGTTCATGAACACGGATCCCGACAAGGACTCTACAGTAGTTGAACGCACAGTATCCAAAGATTATGTCCAGTGGACCATGAACACAAAAACCGGTCTGCCGGATATACTGCAGCCTGACACATTGCATCACTCATTCCAGAATGTACACCTGACCGAGGGAATGTTCGGCTCATACAGCCATCTGGGCAATATGGGATCACCGCGTCTGTCACGCCTATGGTTTGAGCGCGAGGAACCCGAGGATTTCATTTTTGACGCACCGTACGATTTCTGGATAAAGAACCCTGACCAGTTCCGTTTTACCGACACAAAATCACCTCATGTCAGCATTGACTACTACAAAGGCGGTAACCGACGTACAGGCGAAGAGCACATAAAAGGTAACTTTGTAGCCAATTTCAACAAGAGAGTAGGCTTAGGTTTTGACCTGGATTACCAGTTGGGACGCGGACGTTACAACAGCCAGTCCACCTCAATGTTCGATGCAAGGCTTTACACCTATTATCGCGGTGATTTATACCATATATATGTAACGGTAAACAAGGATGAGATCAAGGTTACCGAGAACGGAGGAGTACAGGACAAAAGGTATATCACCAACCCTGAGGCCATGGCCGAAGGGCGTAAGCAATATGCCCCCGAAGACATACCTTTCCGCCTTTACTACAACTGGAACAATCTTAAACGCGCCCAGGCGCTTGTCAACCAAGAGCTTACAATAAAGACCACCACATACCGGACAGACAGTATAGGCGATACCACTTACACTTTCAGCCGTGATATTGAATTCGGAAAGGCAGCACATACACTTGAAATAGGGCAACTTCAGAGAAGATACATATATCATCAGATTCCCGACGGTTTCTACACCCATACGTTTCTCAAGAATGATTCGATAGACCAAATGAAAAACTTCTATGTGACCAACACATTGTCTCTGTCACTTCTTGAGGGTTCCACAAAATGGGCATTTGCAGGTCTGAGCGCATTTGCAAGATATGAGTACAAGAACTACTCCATGCCCGACACCCTGGGAAACGGCAGCGAATACATGCGCAGGTACAGTGAAGGTAATTTCATTGTGGGAGCACAGCTTGAAAAGGTCCAAGGCGATAACCTGACATTCAGCGCCAATGCAGAAAGCGCCCTGCTGGGAGCCAATCTGGGTGATTTCACACTCTCCGGACAGATGGAACTGAAATATCCCGTTTTAGGTAAGGATGCCAAAATAGGTGCATACGGCCGGATGTCGGCAAAAGAGGCTCCTTTCTTCTACGCCAACCAGCACTCCACATTCGCATGGTGGGATGAGGACTTCAAGAAACAGTTCCGCACCGGTTTTGGCGGATATATAGATATTGAGAGCAGCGGAACTACATTCCGGCTTGACGTGGAAAACGTGGCCAACTACATCTATCTTAAGAATGATGCAGGAGTCTATACTAATGCCGACGGCGTATCACAACCCTCCTACTCCATTACGGCAGCCCAGCATGAAAACTCCATACAGATCCTGAGTGCCACATTGATACAGAACTTCAAGCTTGGACCACTCCACTGGGACAATCACGTGACATACCAGCTTTCGGGCAACAAGGAGATAATCCCCTTGCCGGACCTGAACATATTCTCTGACTTATACTTCAAGTTCGTATATTACAAGAGGCTTCACATGGAGATTGGTGCCAACGCCCTGTTCTTTACAAGATACAATGCTCCAGGTTATTGTCCCGCTGTAGGAATGTATCATCTGCAGAACGATGCGTTTATTCAGGAAGTAGGCGGTTATCCGTTGCTCACAGGGTATGTAAACTGCCAACTCCGGGGAGTACGTTTCTATATAATGTACTACCATGCCAATGACGGTCTGCTAAGCAACCGTGACTCTTTCATTGTACCGGGTTATCCCGCAAACCCGGGAATGGTCAAGTTCGGACTGAGCTGGACATTCTACGATTGATTCCATAGCTGTTACGGATATGATAAGATGGGGATTCATAGGATGCGGACAGGTGACCGAAAAGAAAAGCGGTCCTGCATTCGCCAAGGCGGAAGGCTCGGCCATAGAAGCTGTCATGGGTCGTGACAAGACCAGGACACAATCATACGCCCAGAGACATAACATCAGTAAATGGTACACCGACGCCATGGACCTCATAGAGGACCCCAATGTCGATGCCGTCTATATTGCCACGCCACCCTCATCACACGCTACCTACGCCATAATGGCCATGAAAGCCGGCAAACCGGTCTATATAGAGAAGCCCATGGCACAGAGCTATGAGGAGTGCATGAGGATCAACCGCGTTTCACGGGAGACAGGAGTCCCATGCTTTGTGGCATATTACCGCCGCTACCTGCCCTACTTCCTTAAAGTCAAGGAACTCATACCTCAGATAGGCAAACTCATAAACGTACAGATACGTTTTGCCCAGCCTCCTAAAGAACTGGACTATAACAGCACCAACCTGCCATGGCGTGTCATCCCCGACATATCGGGAGGCGGATATTTCTATGACCTGGCCCCGCACCAGATAGACATGGTGCAGGAACTGTGCGGATGCATAATCGATGCCTATGGACTGTGCAGCAACCGCGCCGGTCTGTATCAGGCCGAGGACACGGTAAGCGCATGCTTCAAGTTCGAGAATGGTCTGGTTGGCTCCGGTTCATGGTGCTTTGTGGCCGATGAATCCGCCAAGGAGGACCGCATTGAACTTATTGGTGACCTGGGCATGATCTGTTTCTCCATATTCACTTTCCAGCCAATAGCGTTGCATGACAGCAAAGGCCGTCACGAGTTTGACATACCCAATCCCGAACACGTGCAGTTCCCGCTGGTACAGGCAGTAGTTGACCACCTGAACGGCAAGTCAGTCTGTACATGTGACGGCATAAGCGCTACACCTACCAACTGGGTGATGGACCGCATTCTGGGAAAATTCTGACAGATAAAAAATTCCGGCTGGCCACCTAAGCCAACCGGAACCCAAACAACTATCATCTCAAATTAAAAGCTCCATCCTACTGTAAGCAGGATCTTGTCTGTCTTATAATTATATTTCACGTCAACATCCTCAACATATTCGTTCACATTCACGGTGCTGTTTCTTATTCCGTGCATATATGCAAGGTCAATGTAGAACTGTGTACCATCGCCGTCGGGAGCTGAGCAGTAGCCTATGCCACCGGTAAAGTACTGTGTCTTGCCCAGACGGTCCACCTGGAAATCAGTACGTCCCATATCGCCTGGTTTTCCTGCATTGAATTCTGAATCACCCAGATACGGAGCAGCATTATTCTTGAACATAGGCTCTATGTAATTGTAGCCGGCACGAAGCGACAGGTTGCTTATGTTCTGCTCTATTCCTATCTTGAATGTAGAATAATCATTGAAATCTATGGCACCCTGGTTTTCCATCTTGGTATTATCAATAGATAATGATGAACGCTGGGTGAAATGCTTCTCAAATTCAGCTCCTATGGCTGTCTGGCCAAATGTTACTCCGGCACTCAGGTTAACAGACCAGGGAGATGAGAACCTGTAATCGATAGAGTTGCTGAACTTGTTCACATTACCCTGCTCATCGGCAAATTGTTTCCCCTCAAACGCATACAGATAGTCTGCGTATTTAAGGGTTTGCTTATACAATGTGGGAGTCTTGAAAGCCACACCCAGTCGCAGAGGCGATATAGGGCGTACTATCAAGCCAAAAGCCATGTTCCAACCTGAGCCCTCGGCAGTATTCATCTTATCCGCTACAGTATAGTCCAAGCCATCAGGATAATCAGGATGCATGCCTTTACCATAATAATCATAGAAATAGCCCTCTGACCATGTATTGGTTGACAGCAGTCCAACTGTCCATCCAAGATATACCAGATCACTCAGATTGCATGACAGGTTGAAATCAAAGGAGTGAATCTTGTTGCGCTGATGATCCTTGTACTCGCGCCACACCTCATATCCGTCGGCATCCAGGAATGAGTCTATATAATCCAGATCACGGTCCATATTCTGAAGCTTGCGGTATGAAATACCGAAGTTTACATAGTTGTCACCGGACTCCGAACCGGAAAAGATGGCCGAGAAATTGTCAAAAGCCATGTTTATGTCCGACTTGTTGTTCTTGGAATAGAATGTCCTGCCATTTATATTTAAAGGACTAGCTTTGGTAGCCAACGGATCGGTATTGACCGAAGACCCGAAGAACGATAATGACATGTTGATGTCGCTGTTGCGGTATGTGCCTATTCCGGCAGGATTGTGGCTGATTACCGAAGCGTCACTGCCCAATGCACTCATGGCACCGCCCATACCCACGTAGCGGGCTGTTCCGTTCAGTTCCTCCTCATACAGTTTGGCTGCATCGAAAGTGGTCTGGGCACTCACTGCCAAAGAGATTGACAATGCAATGAATGATATTGTTAACTTATTGGTTTTCATATCTGTAATATTTAATGTATATCTAAACTGGTTATAGTTCTCCCTTTTGATGTACGGATTGTCACTCCATCAGGCTTATTATCTGCGTGATGAGCTTCCTGATGAAGCATGTGAACCACCGCCACCACCAGAGCTAAAGCTGCCACCTGAACTGCTTGAACTGAATCCGCCGGAACTGCCGGAACTTACAGAACTGTAGCTGCCGGAGCTTGAACTGCGGCTGGAGCTTGAACTGCTCACGCTGCGTGATGAGCTGCTTACAGAGCTGGAGCGTGAAACAGAGCTGCTGCTTGTATTGGCAGGCGCTGCGCTACGGCTGGAGCTTGAGCTACTGCTTACGCTGCGGCTTGAAGAACTGCTGCTTACACTACGGCTTGAGCTGGTGCTGCTTGAATTAGTGCTGCCTGAGCTTACACTACGACTACTGGAACCGGTACTGCTGTTTACGCTGCGAGTATTACCGCTGTTGCCCGATACACTACGGCTGGAGCTTGAGCTGCCGGAACTTACGCTACGGCTGGAGCTTGTGCTGCTGGGGCGGTCGTATGTATTGACGGACTGGGTTGACCTTGTAGCCTCATTGCTGACCGAACGTGAAGCGCTGGAGCGGCTAGAGGTGGCAGGAGCCACACTCCTGACCGAAGAAGAGCTACTGCCTGACTGCGATACACTGCGAGAGGAGCTCGAAGTGGTGCTGCCACTGCTTGCACTACGGCTGGAGCTGCTGGCAGTTGAACTGCCGCTTACGCTACGGGTTGAAGATGAACCTGACACGCTGCGACTTGAACTGGAACTGCTGTTGCTCACGCTACGGTTTGAAGCAGAAGCTACACTGCGTCCTGATGAAGAACCAGAAGTGGCGTTAGCTGACCTTGATGCCACAGAACCTCCCGCTTTGCTTACGCTACGGTTACTGCTCGACCCTGACATAGCTACCCGGTCTGTTGTGGCACGACTCAGGTTACGGTCCCATCCTCCATTGTTGATCCTGCGGTTTCCAACAAAATTGTCAACTCTGCGGTCACCCGGCGCATAAATAGTGTGAGCGTAGTGATTTGCGGGATAATAATATGAGGAATAGTAATACGGCCTGTAGTAATAAGGATCATAATACCATGAGTTATAGTACCATGAATCGTAATACCAGGGATCATAGTACCAAGGATCATAGATCCAGGGATCATAATAATAGGTATGTGAATAATACCAGTAACGGTCATCGAAGAAACGGTCCCAATATACTATATCCCAAAGTATCTCATCATACAGTGAGAAATAGGGACGGTTGTAATGACGGAACCTGTACAGACGGCGAGTCAGGTAGTAATCCTCAACGGCATCGTTATACCCTTCGGCATATGAGCCGTCTGCAACATACCTTTTCCCGTCCGGATCAAGGACATAGATGGTGTCATGTATATAAACGGTAGGAACATCATCCAGTATTGAACCATCCTCATACTGAATCTGACTGGTTCCGTATGTATAACGGCGGTTATACTCATCCGGATCACGGTCAACTATGATCTGGGGAGTAGTCGTCACTACAGGAGCTGCCTGCTGGACAGGAGCCGGATCCGTGTATGACGGGGTACGGGTCACGACCGCGGTCTGTGACGCTGACGAACCTGAAGACTTTCCGGTACTCTTACCGGTTGAGTACAAGTCGTTTCTCTGCGCACCGGCTGTCATTGTGACTGCCATCAATGCAATGAACAATACTGACTTTTTCATAACCGTATAGTTTTTGTGGTTTGTTTCCAATGCAAAAATAATACGGTAATTATACCCGCAACAGGGAAATTTCCTAAAAAAACAGGGGAAAATCCCTAAAATTAAGAATTGAGAATTGAGAATTGAAAATTGAGAATTGAGAATTACAGGCACCTGCGTTATCCCGCGACATTAAAAGGCGCTCGAAAAAAAAATTCGAACGCCTTTTATAATTTTCAATTCTCACTTCTCAATTCTCAATTTATTGAAATCGGCCTCAGTGCCACGGAAAACGTTGAAATCAGTATTCCCGTCTATGCCATCAACACCGGCACGGTCTGTAAACTGCCAGAACCGCCATAACTTGTCTGTATCCGGACGCGACACGTAATAGTGTGCCACCCAGAAAGGATAGCTGTCGAACTCGGCACTGTCCAGATGACGCTTGCGGAATTTTGCGGATGCATATATGACAGGTTTTGCCCCATAATGCTTTTCAAGCGCCTTGAGGAACACCAGCAGCTCCCGCTGCAGGTCTCCCGATGAGCGTCCAGAACGTTCCACGTCCACGACAGGAACAAAATCTCCCTTTTGGAGTTTCACGGTATTGATATAGTGCTCTGCCTGCTTTTCGGGCGATGTCCCGGGATTATAGAAATGATACACGCCGCATACGAACCCTGCCGCGCGGGCTTCACGGATATTGTCCAGATATTCAGAATCCGTAAACGTGCTTCCCTCGGTAGCCTTCATTATGGCAAACCTTATAGGATATCCGTTTGCGGCCGATGACAGCGCCACCCTGCCCCAGTCTATCTTACCCTGGTGATGTGACACGTCTATTCCATAGCACAGATACCCTGTAGGCAGGCAAACATCATACTCCTTTGCGCCATGGCAAGGCTTCCATCTATAGAAATAGGGACGGAGAAAAAATAGGTAAGCGCCTGTGGACACTACCGCTATCAGTACAGCGGTAATCAGCCAGTGCATCCAGTCAGGCATAATATAAAAGGGCTTCCGTCCTTTCTTTTTGGGGACGGAAACCCTTTTCTTCTTTTTATTTTTGCCTTTGCCGGCCGGCATAGCTTATTGAGTTATGCCAACTTATTTCCTGTGCTCAAGCTGAAGGGTCTTGGTAGGCTGGTCGCAGACCTCGGTGGGACCAAAGTACTGGATAGGACCGGGATATACGAAGCAGGTCTCACGGGCCCACTCTGCACGATGCTTGATGAACTCCTTGAAGGGAGCACCGTTAAGCTCAACCAAAGCCTTGCGGATAACCGGCTTCATCTCACCGTTACGCTTCTCCATGTTCATCATCATGGTGATAGGAATACCACCTGCAATCCACTCGTCGGCAGGAGCTACGGTGTTCTTGATTGATGACATGTAACCGGTCTTGCCGGCAGCGATCAGCATTGATGCGTTGTAACCCAGGCTGTAGCAGTAGTCGGCATCAAAGTTTGACGGAGCTGCGCAACGGCCCTCATATCCGCAGAAGTGATGCTGTGTGGCATACTTGCCCAGGAACTTGCCTTCCTTCTTCCACTCAGCCAGCTTAACGCCAACCATATCGGCCAGCAGCTGCTCGGTCTCAATCAGAGATACCTGAACGTTTCCGTGCGGGTCACGCTCCAAGGCCAGCTGACGGCTTACGCTCTCGGGCAGGCTCTTGAATATGGCGGCATTCCCCTTGGAGAGCTTGCTTACTATGTACTGTATCTTCTTATCGGCCTGGATCATGTCAAACTCAGCCTGATTGGCAGCGAGTACGTCGTTAAGCTCAGCGATAAGCTTCTTGATGGCAGGGATGAACTCGATAAGACCCTCGGGAACCAGTACGGTACCAAAGTTCATGCCACGGGCGGCGCGGTCGGCAACTGCCTGAGCGATATAAGTTACAATGTCATCCAGAGTCTGGTTCTTGGCCTCGACCTCCTCACCTATCAGGGTGATGTTGGGCTGGGTCTGCAGAGCGCACTCCAGAGTTACATGGCTGGCTGAACGTCCCATCAGCTTGATGAAATGCCAGTACTTACGGGCTGAGTTGCAGTCACGCTCTATGTTACCTATGATTTCTGAATAAACCTTGGTAGCGGTATCAAAGCCGAATGAGGTCTCAATCTCTGAGTTCTTAAGGTCACCGTCAATAGTCTTGGGGCAGCCTATTACCTGTACACCTGCGCCGATTGCCTTGTAGTACTCAGCCAGAACGCATGCGTTGGTGTTTGAATCATCACCGCCGATGATAACCAGAGCCTTGATGTCAAGAGCTTTCAGTATCTCCAGCCCCTTATCAAACTGGTCCTTCTTCTCCAGCTTGGTACGGCCAGAGCCGATGATATCGAAACCACCGGTATTGCGGTACTCGTCTATGATATCAGCAGTAAGCTCCATGTAGTTATGGTCAACCAGACCGCCAGGACCCAGGATGAAACCGTACAGTTTATTGGCGGGGTTCAGTTTCTTAAGTCCGTCAAACAGACCTGCAATCACGTTGTGACCGCCGGGAGCCTGACCACCTGACAGGATTACACCTGCGTTGAGTGACTTCTTGGCGGGAGCGCCATCGGCCGGCTCAAACTTAAGGTAAGGCATGCCATAGGTGTTGGGGAAGAGCTTCTTTACCTCCTCCTGGTCTGCTACTGACTGTGTGGGCTCACCCTCGACAGCCTTCAATGCACCGCGCAGAGCCTTGGGAAGTTTAGGCTGATAAGCGGCGCGTGCAATCTGTAATGCGCTTTTTGTACTCATTTTGATATATATGTTTGTTAAATATCACCTACATTGAAAGGTCACGCAAATTTCGTCAAAAAAGCGCAACCCCACAAACCAGCGGACTTAAGTTTTTATAAAAACAGGTCAGAATCTGTATAATATGGCAAGATTCAGATCTCCTATAAGCCCGGGACCGTTCAACCATTCCCAGACATTCTCACCGTCATCGCCCAGTTTCCAGTCCGACTTGATGTATGCGTTGATATCTACGCCCCAATGTGAGTTTTTGCCGAAATAGCACTGGCATCCCATGCCGAACCCGCATCCGAGCCCCCATACCAACAGTCCTTTCTCATTGCCAAGTTTCTCCCAATCATCTTCCGTATAGTTATTGGTTCCATCAACCAGATGCAGCCTCTTAACATCAAAAGACTCCCTGAAAACACCCATATCGGCACGTGTGGCAAGATAAAAGCCTCTGGAAGGTTTGCTGCCCACATAGAAACGTCCCTCCGGGCAAATCATGACACCGCAATAACGACGGTCCCACTTGGTGTCATATTTCTCACCGTCATCCTCAACCTTCTTGCCCGGGCTTTTTTCCGTATCCCTGAAACTGCTCCTGTTGATGAAATGAGCCTGTGCATACACACCGTATGAGAAACGTGTATCCGTAAAATGCTCCCACTCTATCTGGGGAGCCACAAAAGCCAATGAAACCAGATCCACCTTGAAACTGTTTCTGAATTTATCAAATCCCTCGGTCTCTATAGGTTTTATGGCCTGTACGGCACTACCGGCAAGAAAACATATGAAAACAACTGGAAAGAATCTTTTCATATCATATTCATATCATCTGTTCATGCCGCTAAAATATGCAATAGAGTCGGCATTTACAAATTTTAATTATCTTTGCCATACTTTTTTACCAAACCACTATAAGGACAAAATGCATTACTGCTTCATTATCAATGCCGAGCCCAGTAAGACAGGCAATGCCGACAAGATTCAGGACGATATCAACAATCTGAGCACACCAATCGACTACGAGATTTACCGAACCACAGCTGAAAAGACAGCAACTGCATTCGTAAAGGAGTATTGCGCAGGACAACCCGATAAGGAGACATGCTTTGTGGCATGCGGAGGTGACGGCACCATAAACGAGGTAGCCACCGGCATCATGGTAGGTGCCGCCAACAAGCATCTGGCCGTACTGGCATACGGCAACGGCAATGACTTCATAAAGTATTATGAAGGTAAGGATTTCAGAAGTGTAAAGGATCTTGTGAACGGAACACCCCACAAGATAGATATCCTTAAGGTTAACGATGACCGCTACTCCATTAACGTGTGTAATTTCGGGTTTGACTCGGTGGTGGCTTCCACGGCTAACCGTCTTAGCCGCAAGGGCTGGAGCAACCCTTACCGCTGGGGTATTGTCAAGGCCATATTCTGCGGCAGGTTCAACCGCATTCAGGTCAAGGCCGACGGCGAGGAGCTGAACCCCGGCAAGCGTATGCTTCTTTGCACATTGGGTAACAACAACCATGTGGGCGGCGAGTTCCTTTGCTCTCCACGCGCCAAAAACGATGACGGACTTATTGAAGTGGGTTATTGCAAGACAGCCACGCTGGTGGGATTCCTGGGACTGCTCAAGCTATATGCCATCGGTACTCATCTGGATGACCCTAAGGCCAGTCAGAAATTCATCTACCGCCAATCCAAGAGTGTAGATGTGCATTCCGATAAACAAATAGAACTCTGCCTGGACGGCGAGATGCTTCCAGGCAACGATTTCCATATAGAAATCATTCCCTCGGCAATCAGTTTCATCATCCCAGCCTGATACGTAAGCGACCGGCTTGTGTTGAAAAATAAAAGTCAGACGGCTTGCATTTGCAGGCCGTTTGTCATATCTTTGCTTATATAACCATTAGTAAAACCATTATGGCAAGTCGCAGACATCTCAAGAGAGACATCAGTTATGTAATAGGTGACATTTTCACCGAGTGTCTAATATATAAAGAACTGGTTCCCGGCACCGATCAGGAGGAAGCCGATAAGATAATAGCCGATCTGCTCCGCATCGACAATGATTTCACAGCACGCATAAGCCACACCGAGCCAGGTAATTCCAAACAATACTACAGGCAGTTGACAAAGGACTTCCAGGCCAGCATGAGTGATGTGATTGACCGGCTTGTCAAACTCAAGAAGTAACGTTAAACCTTCATCCTGACATGCTCCGGCGCTCCAAAGCCCTTCTGGCGGCGCTGGCCGTCATATTGTCCGTCCATTGTATTCATGCACAGACGGGCAGTGCAACCATACGCTCCAAGGTAAGACAGCATTTTGAGCAATATCAGGGAGATCTTGACCTCAAGACTTTAAAAGTTGAGCGTACGGATATCAGCGGACGCAGACTGAACATCTACCTGAACCAGAACTTCGGTTACCAGCGATTCCGTCCGGAACTTATTGATTCAATCTATTCCGGCCTGCGCCAGTCACTACCCAAGGACATACGCAATTACAGTCTGCAGATATACACCAACGGAAAAACCATAGAGCGGCTTATCCCCAACTGGGCCGGAAAGGAAACCAACCGGGACAATCTGTGGAATGACACCGAGTACAAAGGCAAGCCCTGGATAATGAACGAAAGCCTTGTCCATACCCCACAGAAGGGACTTGCCAACATACACTTGTCCGTCACACCCAGCCACGGCCTTTATTATGACAACGCTGATACCCTGTGGGAATGGCAGCGTCCCCCGCTCTACTGCACGCGTGAAGACCTGCTCACCCAGTCATTCGCATACCCCTACCTTATTCCCATGCTGGAGAACGCCGGAGCCGTGGTCTATACTGCCCGGGAACGCGACTGGCAGACCAACAGCGTGATTGTTAAGAGCGGTCAGAAAGGTTACCGCGAGGATGGCTCATGGTCCACTCATACGGCAGGCGGCTACAGTGAGGACTCCATCAGGATTCTGCCTGACAGCAATAAGGTCAATTCCAGGACAGCACGCACAGGCAATGGTCCCGGAACACAAATGTCCACTGCTTTCTGGATTCCAGAAATCCCAGAGGATGGCGATTACGGGGTATATGTAACTTACCAGACCACCGAAAACAGCGTTGACGACGCCCGATACATAGTGTTCCACACCGGTGGCACAACCACATTCCGCGTAAACCAGCAGATGGGCGGCGGCACATGGGTCTATCTGGGAACCTTCCATTTCAAGAAGGGTCAGAGTCCGCAGGGAATGGTCAGTCTTGACAACAGTTCCGACATGCGTGGTACCGTAAACGCCGATGCTGTCAGGTTTGGTGGAGGCACTGCCACCGAAACCCGAAACGGACTGGAGATTACCGCACCGCGCTACAATATGGGTGCCCGTTACTACACAAGGTTCGCCGGAGCACCGGACAGCGTTTTTTCCAAATATGACGGCGCTGATGACTACAGGGAAGATATATGGACACGCCCATATATGGCCAACTGGCTGTCGGGCGGTTCCATATTCAATGAAGCCAATCCCGGACTTGGGGTTCCATTGGAGCTCTATTTTGCACTGCATACCGATGCAGGCTATACATATGGAGACACCATTTACGGTTCATTGGGAATCTGCACCACCTCATTCAACAAAGGGTTGCTTGGAGAGGGCCATTCGCGCGACATCAGCCGTGACCTGACCGATATGGTTCTCACCGGACTCCGGCGTGACCTTCCGCCAGCCATCGGACGCGAATGGATATACCGCGGAATCTGGGACAAGAACTACTGCGAGAGCCGTGAACCGCAGATGCTTTCCATGCTGCTGGAACTGCTGTCACACCAGAATTTCCGTGACGTGACATACGCCCTGAACCCCAACTTCAGGTTCACCGCATCACGCTCCATATACAAATCCATTCTCAAATACGTAAGTTTCATGCATGACCGCAGTTACGTGGTACAGCCACTGCCTGTGGATCATTTCAGCATAGGGATGAGCGGAAAGAACACCTTTTCATTAACCTGGCAGGCGGTGACCGACACTCTTGAACCCACAGCTGTCCCGGACGGATATATAGTCTATACCGCAGTCGATGACAACGGGTTTGACGCAGGCACTTTTACAAGAGCAAGCATTTTGAACTTCACCCCTGAGCATGACCGGATATACCGCTTCAAGGTCACGGCAGTGAACGACGGCGGGGAGAGCATGCCTTCCGAAACTCTTGCCGCCTGTATAGTATCGGACAGCAAGGGTACGGTCCTGGTGGTGAACGGATTCCAACGTCTGAGCGGCCCGGAGACAATACTGACCGACACCACGCGCGGATTCGACATACTGTCCGATCCCGGCGTGCAGTATATGCGCTCACCCATATTGAGCGGAGCACAGACAATATTCTCCATGGATTCGATAGCTTCCGAAGAGGAGGTATCACTGGGTATAGGCAATGACACCCTGAACGGCGCCCTTCTGGCCGGCAACACGTTTGATTATCCCCAGGTACACGGCCGTTCCATAGCAGAGGCGGGCTGGTCATTCGTGTCATGCAGCCGTGAGGCGGTGCAGGACGGCATGACAGACATGGCCAACTACAGGATGGTTGACCTGATTCTGGGTCTGCAGAAACGCTCCGCACAGGACACCATCTGCAACAAGGACTACTCCACATTTCCTGTTGTAATGCAGCAAAAGATCAGAAGCTATCTGGACAGAGGAGGCTCAATCCTTATAAGCGGATCATACGTAGGAGCCGACATGATTTCAACGCTTGACGATGAAAAGTTCACAGCCGACGTCCTGCACTACCGTTGGGAAGGTCCACTGCCTTCAGGCGACGAGAATCATATAAAAGGCATGCGCAGCAAGACAGAGATAAGGCGTATAACGACCAAGGACAACTATGGTGTAATCAAGCCTGACGTTATCAGCCCTGTAGGTCGTGCCACCACCCAGTTCACCTATCCCGACAGCGGCCTGCCCGCCGGAATAGGCTACCAAGAGCGCACATACAGCACGCTCACGCTTGGATTCCCGTTTGAAAGTGTGGAATCTGAAAAGGAGCGTGACCGCATTATGAAAAATGCAATAAGATTTTTGACTGATAAATAAAACGACATAGCTATGTATAACATTCAGGCAAACGAATCCGGAACACGCAGCATAAACGTGTCGGACGAGAATCTGGCAACCATACGCAGGTTTTCTCTTTTTCAGCTACTAATTGACAGCAGCGGCATAGTTACCGAGCAGTCACTTGACAAGCTCAAACTGAATATCCGTTCACTGCTCACCACTCCGCAAGGTTCTGAGAAAGCGCTTCTGGACCTGTGCATAGACGTGATATACCATCGTGACATGAAGGCATTCGGGCTCAGGAACCTGATTGCACTCTATGAGCAGTGGAACGCATCAAATCCGGAACCCGCTCCCGCAGAATAACCTATGGCGCAGTGGCTGCCTACCACAAAGAAAGAGTGCGAAAGGTTGGGCTGGGACCAGCTGGACGTAATACTTTTCAGCGGTGACGCATACGTGGATCACCCCTCTTTCGGCACAGCCGTCATAGGACGTGTACTGGAAGCCCACGGCTACAAGGTTGCCATAGTACCGCAGCCCAACTGGCAGGATGACCTGCGTGATTTCCATAAACTGGGCACGCCAAGACTTTTCTTTGGAGTATCGGCAGGAGCCATGGACTCCATGGTAAACCGTTACACCGCAGGCAAACGCCTGCGCTCGGAAGATGCCTACACCCCCGACGGCCGTCACACAGGCCGCCCCGAATACCCATCCATAGTCTATACAAAAGCCCTCAAGAAACTGTTTCCTGAAGTGCCTGTAGTCCTGGGAGGAATAGAAGCGTCATTGAGACGCTTTACCCATTATGACTACTGGCAGGATAAACTGCTGCCCAACATCCTTGGACTTAGCGGGGCCGATTACCTGACATACGGCATGGGCGAGAAGGCCACTGTGGCACTTGCCGATGCCATAAGCCAAGGCCGCGCAAATGATATCCTGACTATGCCCCAAGTGGCATTCCTTACAAAGGACATCCCGGGTGGTATAACCGATAATGACAGGATGCTGGCATCACATGAGCAATGTCTGGCCGACAAACTCAGCCAGGCGGCAAACTTCCGCATCATAGAAGAGGAATCCAACATGATTCTGGCCCACCGCATAATCCAGCCCTCAGGGAACCGTTACATGGTGGTCAACCCGCCATATCCCCCGCTTTCCACACAGGAGCTGGATGCCATCTATGACCTGCCTTACACCCGCCTGCCCCACCCGCGTTACAACGGCAAACGCATCCCGGCATATGAGATGATACGCCACTCGGTAACCATACACCGCGGCTGCTACGGCGGTTGCTCGTTCTGCACCATATCGGCACACCAGGGCAAGCAGATTGTAAGCCGAAGCAAGGAGAGCATTATGCGTGAGCTCCGGCAAATCACGCAGATGGAGGATTTCAAGGGTTATATATCTGATCTGGGAGGACCTTCGGCCAACATGTACGGCACCGGTGGACGTGACAAATCCAAATGTGCCAAGTGCAAGCGCCCCACCTGCCTTACCCCAAAGGTCTGCCCAAACCTTGACACGGACCTGACCGCCCTGACCGCACTCTACAAAGAGGCCGACCAGGTTAAGGGCATAAAGAAGACCTGCATAGGCAGTGGCATACGCTATGACATACTGCAATACCATGACCCTGACCCTAAAGCTGACAAATCACATGTTGAGTACGCCAAGGAACTGATATCAAAGCATGTGAGCGGCCGCTTGAAGGTAGCGCCGGAGCATACATCGGACTCTGTACTGGAGCTTATGCGCAAGCCGTCATTCACCCAGTTCGGGCAGTTCAAGAAAACATTTGACAGGATTAACCGAGAGTGCGGACTGCGTCAGCAGCTTATCCCATATTTCATAAGCAGTCACCCCGGCTGTACCGAGCAGGATATGGCCGAGCTGGCCATAATAACCAAACAGCTCAACTTCAAGCTGGAGCAGATACAGGACTTCACGCCCACCCCAATGACCTTAAGCACCGAGATATTCTATACCGGAATCAACCCTTACACCATGCAGCCGGTCTATACTGCACGGACCGAGCGTGAGAAACAGGCCCAGCGTCAGTTCTTCTTCTGGTATGACCCTGCTCAGCGCCACCGTCTCATATCCGAATTGCGCCGCATCGGACGCCCGGACCTTATACAGAAACTATTCTGACAAATCTTAATAAAATATAATAACCTTAACTTTTCATTGCTCCTTCTATATTGTTTACGACTTACGTCACAAGAGTAAACATTCAAAACAAAAAAATAAGGACAATGAAAAAGTATTTAATCGCAGCTGCACTGATCGCTGCAGTATGTGTTTCGGCAAACGCCAAGAAAAAAGAGGTTAAGGAAGTTCTGTTCGGAGTAAAGTCCGGAGTCATCACTGTTTCATCCGATATGGGTGACATGCCCGATTTTGCTGCCATGGGTGCAATGGGTGGCGGTGTAGCCGCTTTCAATGACAGCTCTTTCATTAACATGATGAACAACTTCAACGCAAGTGACATGAGGGAGCAGATCTATTTTGACGACTACGGCCGCAAGACCGCCAGAATAACTGTCTATGGAGAAAACATCACCCGCACCATATCACTTGGTGACACAACCTACACCATCAACGAGAAAGAGAATACTGCTACCGCAATGCCTATATTCGGCGGCGGACGCAGCGGTCGTGGCGGCGGCTTCGGCGGATTCAGCATGGGCGGCGCCCAGATTGGCCAGCTTGGTGAGATTGACTGGATGAATCTGGACAAGAAAACTATACGCCGTAACAAGATCAAGGAACTGGGCGAAGAGCAGGTGGCCGGCGTTACTTGCAAGAAATATTCAATGAGTCCCAGCAACCAGATGGGCTTCACCCAGAACATTACAGTATGCATTTATGAGGGCATTCCATTGTCCACAACTACCGAGAGTGACTGGGCTACCACAAGCCAGACCGCAATGAATTTCATTGCCGAGGATGTAGATCCCGCTTTCTTTGTACTCCCCAAGGGCTGCAAGGTCAGCCAGATGAACATGGGCGGCTTCGGCGGCGGTGACTTCATGATGATGGGCGGTGACTTCGGCGGCTTTGGCGGCGGCGGTTTCGGCGGCGGCTTTGGTGGCGGTTTCGGCGGCTTCTGATTCTTTAATCCGGATATAAACATAACAGGCAGGCCAACAACGGTCTGCCTGTTATTCTTTTATCACATTCTAAATACAACAAGATCATTCTAAGAAAGAGACAGGAAAACACAAATATCATCTGTTCCATAGATTTATTTTAGTACGTCCAGAATGCGTAATAAAAGACGATCTTACAATGCGAAGCAACTGGAAGAACAATCCCTATTGAGTACATATTATAAAAAAACCGGCGGGGAGCAAAGCCCTCCGCCGGTTCATTATAAGGAATTGTTATTTGCCAGGATTACTTTATCAGTACCTTGTCAACAACAACCTTTCCGTTCTGTGTGGCCTTGCGGATTAGTATCTGACCAGCCTTAGGAGCATCAAGCTTGATACCGCCTATGGTGTAGTACTCAATACCTTCCTTCACAGCCTGACGGGCATCGACAATTGTCAACAGCTCACTCATCTTGGTCTCCTGAGCCTGGAGAGCTGCCTCATAATCGCAATCAGGATTTATACCCTGCAGACGCAGTACGGCACTTCTAATGTCAAATTCGGAACTTGAAGATGACTTCTGGTCAATTGTGTAAACCAGATCGCCAACCACCATGACAGAGTCAACACCAACCGCCTTCCAACTGAACTTCTTGCTGTCATTCATTACCACATTGACCTTACCGCTCAAAGTAACAGAATCTGTTTTGAACTCGAATGCAAGATCTGAAGTCTGATTGTTGCCATATAGACCTACCATATAGTAACCCTCTGGCAGACCTGTAACAGTAGCAGTAAGAACACCCTTTGTTTGAGTTGCACTACGCAAACCACCTATAAATACATGTCCGTCAACCTCCCAGTCTGTATAGCTGGCTGCAAATGTATCGCTAACCTTGGCTGTAGTGAAATACCAGTTTCCGCTGCTTGGAGTAAATTTCCATCCAGGAATAGCAGTTGTATTTTCACTTCTCTTAACTCTCCAAACACCACTACTATTCTTCTCCATATCACGGCCAACCTGAGCCTCATTATACAGATAGTAATTAGGTATAAGAGCACTTACATCAAGACCTACCACCTTGTTGATTTCCGTTTCGTTGCCGTCATTATAGATATCAAGTATCTGGAGTATTGCAGCCTCACGCAGCAAGGTGCTCAGCTCAGCGTCCTCATCTTCAATGGCTTCAACCTTTGCCTTTACATCATTGCCGAACTCATATCCCAGACCAACGGCAAGCGCATACAGTTCCTTGATCTGACGGGTCTTGGCAATATAGTAGTCATACTTGAATACATATCCTCTCTGGGCAGCGGCAAGCTCTTCGAGTGCAGCGGTAATTTGGTCATTCGTCGTTGAAATGACATCAAACGCAGAAGCGGTATTGTAACCGTTAACCATGCCGGTGTATTCGTCATAGTCCTTGCGCTCGGCAGCATCAATGACAGCCTTAGTCTCGGCAATCTTGTCGGCAAACTTGCCCATCAGAGCCAGACGGTCATCAACTGCAGTCATCTCGGCCTCATAGGCATTGATCTCGGCTGTCAGATAAGATGTCTCCTTTTCTGAGAATACAATACCCTCATTTGCATTCAGGTGTGTATCAAGAGCCTTATAAACGGCCAGATTTGTACTGTCACCAGCCAAGCCTGCAAGTTTGGCTTTTGCATTGGTCTCTGTAGTGTAGAACAGGTCAACAGTATCCATACGGGCCTGCATTTCATTGATTGCACTGCTCATTGCAGCATAATTGCTGTTATATGCACTTGGAGCTGTTTCCTTGAAAGCATTCTCCTTGAAGGTTGCAATATAATCAACAAAAGCATTATAAAGTGATCCCTTGTAGTCACGTTCAGCAGCATCAACTTCTGCCTTCTTTTCTACGGCCTTGTCATAAATGTCGTTAATCATCTTAACATACATGGTTGACAGGTCACCGGCATTAGCACTCTTGACGGTATAGTTACTGATAAAGACACCACTCTTAACATCTGCCTTAGGAGCATCCTTTGTAACCCATTCAAATACATAATCGCCTGCACTGGGTACAGTAAAGTTAAATTTGAAGGTTTCTACCTCATCTGGCCAGGTACCGGTATCTTTGTCTTCGATATTACCCTTTTGGACAACTGTTTTGGGAGTAAATGAACCTAATGCTGTCTTTTCACAAGCTTCCAAGATTGCAAAGCCATTGTCATTACCGTTTTCTAAAGTACCTTCAGGTGCAGGATAGAAGTACAGATAGCATGGGAGACCCGGCGCCTTGCTGCCGCTATAAGCCCATCCTGTTCCCAAGAACTCTATTGTTAAATCTTCTGCTTTGTCAAAATGTACTATTGAGTACATGTTACCTGTTTCATTTTGTACATATTGGGTTATTACATATCCGCAATCGTTAGGATAGGTTCCAGCCATTGCATATACACGGGTCTTACCCTTTTTGCTGCCTCCACCTTTCAGGAATTCGGTATTACCATCATGAGCATAAGTACTTGCCGGATTGTAACCAGTCAATACACCGTTTCCTTCACTTCTCCAGTCAGAACTTATCTGAGTAGCGGATACGGTCTTGCTGAATTCACCGAAATGATAGTGTAAAATCACATTGTCACCATTGGCACCGCCTCTTGCATGTATCTGTATAAGCTTAACTTCATAATCACCCTTAAGAACATCAGTCGTTTCGGGACGGGTAATTACAAGAGAAGTATCAGCTGCAGACCATGACGGTAACCACACCTCGTCGTTCACGTAAGCTACTACATTGTCAGTCTGCTCACCCTTGAAATTAACATCAGCTTCAACTTCCTTTGAGAACTTGAAACGCAACTCCCTTATAGTACCGTCAAGACCAAAAGAGCCTTCCTCAAACGGTTCGCCCTGAAGTACAGGAGGAAGTGAAGTCATGGAAACCACACTTGTAAATGCGTACGGATTAGGTGTAGCCAACTCATTGTAGAAATCGGGAACAATCTTTCCGTCAGCCACCCATGCAGAGTCAAGAGCCTTAGGATAAAGATCACCGGTATATTTGAGCGTCAAGTCAGGAAGGTCTGTGGGATTATGGAATGTTACAAGCACCTGATCATAATCCTCAAACTCATAAGGAGTCATTTCATGTGTAAATGGATCTTCATAGTAATCAGTAAACATGTACATGTAACCATCCTCATGGTACTCAGCGGAACGGATATACATTTCCTCCCAGTCACCGGTATCGTATTCACCGCCGGTAGTCTTCTTGGGATCACCGCCTTTCTTAAGGCACCATACCTGGAAATACTTTCCTGATTCATCAGGCACCTCTACTGCAGCGATATTTGTCTTGGCCTTGGCCTCCTTTACAAGCTGACCAAGATTTGTCTCATAGCCAAAGTCAACGCGAAGCTTGTCTCCATGATACTCGCAACCGGCAATCCAAGACTTGGTCAGTGACAGGTTGTCGAGTGAATAAACAATACTGTCAGTTACGAATGAAAGACGCACAAAGAACTTGTCAGGCTGCTTTACGTAATTCAGCGAATCACCCTCGGCAAGAGTTTTTCCTTCCGGCCACAAATCCTCAGAAGGACGCCATCTCCAGTCATCAGACCAGCTGTAGTCACCTTTGTAGAATACGTATGCATCGGCTTCATGAGCATTGTTGTAGTATGTCATCATTGTTACTTTCTGCCATACGTTATCCTCCAGATCACCATCTGCCATTGCCAACGAGAATTCCTTGCCACTCTTGTAACCCATAGAGAAAGCGGCACGCTGGTGATGGTAACCACGCATTACATCAGCATAGAACAAGGGATTCCATGTATTCAGTTTTTTTGCCTTGATGAAGAAAGTAAGGCGGTAAGACGACTCTTCCTCAATGTCCAAGCCACGTACATAAAGGGTACGACGGTAGTTCTTGGTACTGCGGGTATCGGTTGAATAATGGGAAGATGAAATATTGCCTGCTGCACGAGCTTTTGAAATATCACCTGTCTCCCATTGGAAATAGTAATTTCCGCCATCTACACCATACTGTTTAAAGGCATCGATACGGTCCTTATCCAGACCATTGGGATCACCTACAATTTTCCAATGGTCATTGTCATAAATCTTATTTGCTATTTCAGTAGCACTTGATGTAGGATCTGCACCATTGAACATCACGATACCGTCACCTGGATTTGTCTCTGTCCACTCAGAACTGGTAGAGTCAGTTCTTACTGCAAAAATCTCCCAATCCGGACTGCCATCGTAGATATCAGTTCTGCTACTGACACTGCTGGTACCGATCTTGGAATAATACTCAATCTCATGGATTGTGTCAATAGGAGTCTGGCTCCATTCGGCATACGCCTGCTCTTCATTCAAACCATCTGCCACTTCAAAGGTCTGATTGAAGATGACCCTTGCATTCCTGGGATCTTTAAGATCCGGCTGTGCAAAGACGGAAACTCCCGTAAACAGAAGTCCCGCAAAAATCAAGTAGATTTTCCTCATAAAATACAATTAGAATATAGGTTAATAAATAAAAATAAAAAATGAGCCCTTTTATAAAAAAGACCTTTTAACGTTGGAATCTCTCCAAAGGCAAATATATCAAATAACTGTTAATTTAATTTTTCTGAAGACTTTTTTTTTATAAGAATTTGTCCAAGTAGCAGCAAAGATGTCAATTATGCAAAGCGGACTGCACAATCTCGCTCAGTGTAGGATGGGCATGAATCATGTTCTGCATCTGCCCAAGAGTGCCTTTCATATTTATTACCGCAGCTATCTCATGTATAAGGTCCGATGCATGCGCGCCCATAAGATGTGCTCCAAGGATTGTTCCGCTCTCTGAGACAATCAGTTTGCAGTAGCCGTCGGTCTCATCCATCGATACGGCTTTCCCATTGGCGCGGTAGAAAGATTTCAGACATCTTACCTGAAGTTCATGCTCCTTGCACTGCTCCTCAGTCAAGCCTGCGGTTGCAACCTCTGGCATGGTGAACACCGCTGCGGGAATAAGGTCAAAACGTATGCTGTCATCCTGACCGCAGATGCAGTTGAGTGCATGCAGTCCCTGATATGTTGCCGCATGGGCAAGCATTATTCCGCCAGTTACATCGCCCACGGCATAAATACCGGGTACCGATGTCTCAAAACGATCGTTTACGGTAATGCCCTTGCGTGTATAGTCAATTCCGGCAGCCTCCAGGTTCAACCCTTGGGTATTGGGACGACGGCCCACTGCCATCAGAGCCTTATCGGCCTGAACGGTAAACTCCTTCTCCTTCTTTATGTAAGTTACTGTATTACCGTCAATGCGTGTCACCTGCGCCTGCACCTCAATGCTGATGCCGCGTTTGGTGAGTGACTGCTTGAGGCGTTTGGCCAGATCCACATCAAAGCGCGGAAGTATGTTGGGACAATACTCCAGCACAGTAACCTCACTGCCGAAACTACGGAATATGGAGGCAAACTCCAGACCTATCACACCGCCGCCTATCACGCAAAGACTCTCCGGGACCTCCGTAAGGTCCAGGATCTCCTTTGATGTAAGACAGCTCTCCGCACCGGGTATAGGCAGCGATGCCGATACGGATCCGGTTGCTATTATTATCTTGTCGGCGGTATATTCCTGACCATTGCATAGTACGGTCCTGGAATCCTTGAACTCAGCCCTGCCCTGCACCACCTGCACATTCTTGAGCAGCATGTCTATGCCAGAGCGCAACTGCTCCACCACAGCCTGCTTGCGCTCTGCCGCTGCCGCAAATGACGGCCGGCTGTCCAGACCGGCCTTGAGATTCTGCTCTATCAGTTCTGCATAGTGGCAGAATGTCTTGGTTGGTATGCAACCCTCATTCAGACAGGCTCCGCCCAGCGGCCCTTCTGATATAAGGGTTACCTCCAATCCCCGTTTTGAAGCCTCCACAGCGGTCTCGTAACCGCCGGGGCCTCCACCTATTATCAGCAAGCGCATGCGTCCCAGTATTTAAGGATAGGATTACGTGCCGCTGTGGTCTCATCGGGACGTGATATGGGTGTGTTGTGCGGTGCACCGTGCAGGATATCGGGATCCTGTGCTGCCTCGGCGGCAATCTTGCGCATCACATCAATAAACTCATCCAAAGTCTCCTTTGACTCTGTCTCGGTAGGCTCAATCATTATGGCCTGATGGAACAGCAGCGGGAAATAAATTGTAGGTGCGTGGAACCCGAAGTCAAGCAGACGCTTGGCTACATCGAGTGTTGCAGCACCCTCCTTGCCATCACGTGCGCCGTCGTTAATGAGGCCGTCAAATACGAACTCATGCTTGCATACGGTTGGTATGGGCAGTTTGTAGCAATCCTTGAGTGATTCCTTGATGTAGTTGGCACCCAGGGTGGCCAGCTTGCCGCACAGCTTTACGTTCTGGCGGCCCAGCATAAGGATATATGCGTAGGCTCTCAGTATCACGCCAAAGTTACCGTTGAATCCCGATACGTTCACACCCAGGAACGGCACCAGCTTGTCACATACGCCTACAGGACCGCTTCCGGGACCGCCGCCTCCGTGAGGAGTTGAGAATGACTTGTGCAGGTTAAGGTGCATCACATCGAATCCCATATCACCCGGACGTACGGTGCCTATGAGCGGGTTCATGTTGGCTCCGTCATAATAGAGCAGACCGCCTGCGGCATGTACCAGATCGGCAATCTGGCGAATATCCTTCTCAAAGAGTCCCAGGGTGTTGGGGTTGGTCATCATTATGCCGGCTATTGTATCGTCCAGCAGAGGTTTGAGGTCCTCCACATCAACCAGGCCGTTGACGTTTGACTTTACAACTACCACATCCAGTCCGCAAACCGCAGCACTGGCGGGGTTGGTTCCGTGTGCGCTGTCGGGCACTATGATGCGGGTACGCTTGGTGTCTCCGCGCGACATATGGTACTCGCGGATTATCATCAGACCCGTAAGCTCGCCGTGTGCTCCGGCGCAGGGCTTGAATGTAAAGTGCTTCATACCGGTTATGGCGGCAAGTGCACTGTCTATACCTTTATATATAGCGTCCCCTCCGAATGCGGGCATTGCGGCAATCTCCTCGTTTATCTTGGGATTGTACTTCATGGTGCAGCTGCCCAGCGGATAGAATCCGGTGTCAACGCCAAAGTTCATCTGGCTCAGATTGGTGTAGTGACGAACTACATCCACCTCGCTTACCTGGGGCAGTTCGGGAGCTTTGCTACGGAGCAGTCCGGCGGGTATTGCCTCTGTGCCTTTGCACTTGCTGCAGGTCTGGGGTAATGAGTAACCTGTACGGCCCTGCTTGCTTAACTCGAATATCAGTTTATCGTAGTACTTCATAGTCAGAGCGCTTTTACAAGTTCATCAATATCGGCATAACTGCGTTTTTCGGTAACGCAGAAACTCACGTAGCCATCCTCGGTCTCAAGGGCGCCGAAGAATCCGGCATCGGCCAGTTTCTTCTGTACCTGTGCGGCGGGTGCCTTTGACTTGATGACGAACTCCTTCAGGAAGGTGGCATCCTTGAATACGGGCTCAAACTGTCCGGTTGCAAGGAGCTTGTCATACAGGTAATGGGCGCGCTGGTAGCACAAGTCATTTACCTGCTTCATGCCCTCGGGACCCATCAGTGACAGATATACGGTTACCCAGAGTGCCATCAGGCTCTCGTTCGAGCAGATGTTGCTGGTGGCTTTCTCGCGGCGAATGTGTTGCTCGCGGGCCTGCAGTGTGAGCACGAATGCACGGCGGCCCTCCTTATCGGTAGTCTGGCCTACTATACGGCCGGGCAGTTTGCGCATGTAGTCCTGCTTGCAGGCCATGAAGCCCACATAGGGACCTCCGTAGCACAACGGAATTCCCAACGGCTGGCCATCGCCTACAGCTACGTCGGCACCCCACTCTGCAGGTGTCTTTACTACAGCCAGAGCAGATGGGTCACAATAGACGGTAAGCAAGGCCTTGTCGGCGTGCAGGGCATCGGCCATTCCCTCCAGATTCTCAATTATTCCAAAGCGATTTACTGAAGGAACGATCGCTCCAGCCACATCACCCTGGGCTATCAACTTTTCAAGTGATGCCTTGCTTGTCTGGCCGTTATCCTGAGCTATTTCCTTAATAGTGATGCCGGCATACTTGGCGTATGTGGCTATCACGCCTCTTACCTGCGGCAAAAGGGTGTTTGACACCAGCACCGTGTTCTTTTTCTTGGCCTGGGCTACCATCATTCGCATGGACTCTGCTGCGGCTGTGGGACCGTCATACATGGAGGCGTTGCTTACGTCCATTCCGGTCAGCGTGCAGATCATGCTCTGGTACTCAAATATGTACCTTAGCGTTCCCTGCGATATCTCGCACTGATACGGGGTATAGGCGGTAATGAACTCGCTGCGCTGGGTGATATACGGGATCACTGCGGGAGTATAGTGATCATAGGCTCCGGCTCCTGCAAACACCTTTAGTTTGGGGTTCTTGGCGGCAAGTCCTTCAAAAAAGTCGCGGACCTGCTGCTCGGTCATTGCATCGGGCAGGTCATACTCTCCTTTGTAGAGACAGTCCTGCGGGACGTCGGCATACAGATCATCCAGACTTTTCACGCCAATGCGGTCAAGCATGGCGCGAATGTCGCTGTCTGTATGCGGGAAATACTGGAAACCGGCCATCACTCCTTGATAAATGCTTTGTAGGCCGATGCGTCCATCAGGTCGTCAAGCTCCGATGCGTCGCTCATCTGCACCTTGATAATCCAGTTGCCGAATGCGTCATCGTTGACCAGCTTGGGATCGTCAACAACCTCTTCGTTTACCTCGGTTACGGTGCCGCTTACGGGGCTGAACAGGTCGCTGGCGGCTTTTACGCTCTCCAGGGCCCCGAACTCACTTCCCTTCTCTACCTCGTCATCTACATCGGGGCAATCTACGTAGGTTATTTCACCCATCTCTTTCTGGGCGAAGTCTGTTACTCCGATTATTGCTATGTCACCTTCTACTTTTACCCACTCATGGGTATCACTGTACTTTAATCCTTCTAATACTTTGCTCATATTATTCTTTTTTTGTTCGTTATTTCTTTTTTGTTCGTTGGTCTCGGGAGAGTTTGGGTAGATAAAACTACGCGCCTTTGGCGCTATCCCTCCCACGGCCTTTGGCCGCGGGCCCCTCCCGTTCACAGCGACACGGGCGTCGATGGTTTTCCTTACCCAAAACTCTCCCTCTCTCAACTGCTCGACTAGGAAGAGATTCAGGACAGCAGGCTTTTATTTTTTGTAATTGGTTTGATAAAAACGTTTCTTGACAACCTTACCGGGGAACACTTTTTTGCGGATACGGATCCACAAGGGGGTATCCAGGGCAGCGAACTCTGGCTTTACCAGGGCAAAGCAGATGCTTTTGTCAAGGGTGATGCTGTGGTAACCGGTTGTTACCTCGCCTACTGGCGTTCCATCCTCCAACTCTACGGGGTAGCCGTGGCGGGGGATGGCTCGGTCAAAGATCTCTATTCCTACCAGTTTTTTGTCAACTCCCAGCTCTTTTTGGGCAACTAGGGATTCGCGGCCTATGAATTCGGCTTTGTCAAGTTTGCAGAACATGCCTAAGCCGGCTTCTATGGGGCTGATTTCTGTGCTCAGTTCGTCGCCGTACAGAGGCAGGCCGGCTTCGAAGCGGAGGGTGTCGCGGCAACCCAGGCCGCAGGGCTGGACTCCGGCCTTGATCAAGCGGTCCCAGATCTGTATGGTGTCCTGTGGGGTGGCGTAGAGTTCAAAGCCGTCCTCGCCGGTGTAGCCGGAACGGCTGACTATCAGACGGTGACCGTTATATTGGGCGTTGCAGTACTCATAGAACATCAGTGATTTGGCACACTCAAGGCCCAGGAGCTCAACTACGGTTTTCTCGGCTTCCGGGCCTTGGATGGCTATCTGGCCCCAGGCATCGGACTGGTTGTCTATCTTGACGTCGTAACCTTTCTGCTGGTCCAGCATCCATTGATAGTCCTTGTATATGTTGGCGGCATTTACCACCAGAAGGAAATGGTCGGGCTCAAACTCGCGATATACCAGCAGGTCATCAACGCATCCGCCGTCCGGGTAAAGCATCATGCCGTACAGGATCTTGCCGGGATTGTAGCCGCTTATGTTGTTGGTGAAGATGTGGTTCACGTAACGCTCGGCATCGGGACCGCTTATGAATATCTCGCCCATGTGGGAGACATCAAAAATGCCCACCTTGTTCCTCACTGCCAGATGCTCCTGGGTTATGCCTGAGTACTGGATGGGCATATCAAAGCCTGCAAACGGGCTCATCTGCGCACCCAATGCCACGTGGCTGGCGTGGAGACAGGTTTTCTTAATTTCTTCGTCCATATTTTATAAAGTTTTCGTCAAGATAGGTTTTCTCGGTCTCAAGCACTTCAGATAGCTCTGTTTTGCTTAAAAACCGCATATCCTTACAAAAATAATCAATTAGTTTTGACTTCAAAACATCAAGGCCAAAAAGTAATCCACAATTTTTCAGATTCTCTACACGCTGACGTACGGACTTGATTCCCTTGCTTTCAAGTTTCTCCTTAGACGGAGTGATGGCACGCTCCATATCATTGAAATCAGTATCATACAGAAGCGTTCCGTGTACTATGCAACCGGTCTTTGTAGCATAGCAGGCATTGCCCGATACCTTACGACCTCCCACCAGTACATCATTATGCTGGGTTCGCACCGCATCCAGGCCCAAACTGCGCAGGGCATCGGCCAGACGGGACAGATATTCATCAAACGCCTGGTTCACATCGGGGCATTCAGTAATATATGAGAGCATCAGGTTGCCCTCATCGGCATAGACGCAACCGCCTCCGCTCTTGCGGCGGTACATCTCTATGCCATGTTCAACACAATACGGCACATTGACCTCGGCCTCCATGTCCTGGTTGCGGCCGAATATTACCGTGGGCCTTACATTCCACACAAAGAACGAGCCGGGAGCATGCTCTACAGCCCACTCCTCAAGCGCCAGCCAGAAAACCAGCCTGCGCCAGCCCTCTTCACTGCCCTCAGGCAACCGCAACAAAGTCAATCCCTGTGCCATACTAAACTGATAAGCACAAAAATAGCGTATTCGCCACAAGCGATACGCTATTCCGTAAAAAGGTTTTCAACAGGTTTTCAGCTATTTTTATGCGGTACAAAAATAAATGGCAGCCAACCTTACAAGACTGCCATCTATCCGGGGTCCATGCATCTGTGAGTCATGAAAAGGAAAGAACTCAAGACACATTTACGGACACCTATTCATTCCAACATTGCCTTTACAATCCGGAATGTCGTCACGACAGCCACAGATTGCAATGCAAATATCAGCATATCATTCGGAACTGATAATTCCAAAAAATAAAAAAAATTGTCAATTTTGAAACAATCACTATATATTTGTCCTATCTTGGTTGTCGAAAACGAAACCCTGCCTCTCTATTATTGTTTAACAACAAGACAGAAATCATGAAGAGATACAGTATCAAAGAGATTGCAAATGTACCTACAGAATGGCCAGCGGTCATTTATAAAGACCAGATAGCGGTATTTGATGCCCATTTTGCCGACGGGAAATCATCGCAAGGACTTTTTGCCATTGATGCCTTTGCTATAGGATATACTACACATGGGTATGCTATATATGAATTCAACAATGAGGTGTATAGAGTGGAACGCGGTGATCTGTTCATTCTGGCACCCACCCACACATGCCGTATCATAGAGTGCGGAGATGATTACAGGTTACGTTGCCTGCTTTTTGACCCTAACGGCAACAATCTGTCAGTGCACCTGAACTATCTTGTCAAATCCGAAAGATGGATTCAGACCTACTTCAATCCCATAATTAGACTCAACACTCAAGAGGCTCAAATCATGAAGGAGTGCACAGACCGCATTATTGAACAGATAATCAGGCCGGACTCTCCAAACAAGGTTGCACTCATCAGGCTTGCAATAACATGGCATCATGTGGAACTTGACAACATGATGCAGGAGCAGCAGAATGTGGCAACAGACAACGAAAAGCCATTGACCCGCAAGCAGAATCTTGCACGACAGTTGTACCACCTTATTGTAAACAACTACCGTAAGGAACATCAGGTGGCTTTCTACGCGGAACAGATGTTCCTCACCCCGCAGTATCTCAATCAGATAGCAACCAGCGTATTCGGCAAGACACTGAGTTCCATCATTTCAAATCTTTTATATTCTACCGCCCGTGCCATGATACTGGCATCCGAAATGAGCATACAGGAGATAGCCAATGAACTCTGTTTCCCGGATCAGGCGTCATTCAGCAAGTTCATAAAGAAAAATGCCGGAGTCAGCCCAAACGCCCTGCGCAAGAAGAATTCCCATCAGGAGGATTATCTGAAACTGTTGAAACGGTAGCTGAATGAGATAACGAACATGGATGTGTCGCCAAACGTGCGGCTCTCATTCCAGCTTGTGCCGGACACAGATGCATAGAATCCGTTATAGGACTTGAGTATGTCACGCCATGTAAGGCTAAGCGTTGCCTGACGGCTCTTGAGGAAGCTCCATTCGGCCGAAATGCTCCACAGGCACTCCGGACGGTTGGCAGACTCCATCTCATACCCGAACGGATGGTTGTAACTGCACCTTGTTGACGCGCCAAGTCCTATGGATGACTGGTAAGATAGCTCTGCACTGGCATTGAACCGTTTACCTCCGCTGGCATTATCCAGATAGTCACTCTTGCTGTGATCCATTGTGTAGCCCAAATCACCGCGAATGACCCAGAACTGATCGGAGTATGCGCCCTCCAGATTGAGACTTACCTGATGATAGTCTGTAGCGCTCTTCTGGGCCGACGCATCAGTGAATGACTGTACATAAGCCACATTATGACGCAACGAGTGGTTGGCTGTAAAGTTGACCGAAAGGTCCTGGAACGGATATGTCAGAAACAGGTATTCACTCACATTCCAACTGCCGTTAATGTTTTCGGGCGATGTTATGCGGGCACCTGTCTGTCTGTCAAGCCGGGTGAGTGTGGTAATGGCATTCAAAGTCGTCCCATAGCTCACACGCGTACGCATCCATGACTGTAACTGGAACTCAAGATTCACGTCATGAGAGAAAGAGTTCTTGAGGTTGCTGTTACCCTCTCGTATGTTCATCGGGTCACTGTAGTCTGTGACCATGGAGAGCTGCTCCACACCCGGAAGGCCGTTGGAGCCGTTATACCCCAGCCCTATCTGGCTCTTCTTGAACACTTTCATCCTGAAATTGGCATTGACCGAATATCGTATGCCGGAGTATCGGATATGCTCGTCATCCTTGGCCCTGTTCAGGTTATCAATGGTCATCAGCACCGGAGCCATATTGGCCGACATATTTATCCTATAGACCGAATCAGAATAGAAATAATCCAGATCAAATGTGTTGTTTAGGTTGCTGTTCCTACGGTCATAATAGAGCGAATCCACTTCACTAAGCGTGCCGTCCGCACCCACATCCTCATAACGCTGTATGCTCTTACCGTCATCGAACGAGAAGTTGTAACCAACTCCCAGATAACCGTACTCACCTATCTGGCGGTTAAGGCTGATATTGGCACTATAGCTGTTTGTATGCGAGGGTGTGTAAATCCTGTGGTTAACCTTGCGAATACTGTCTCCCAACTGCGCAAAACGGCTCTCGGAAATATTTGTACTGATACCGTCATTATCAGACCGCCCCACCCTCATATAAAGATTGAAATGATACTTGTCATCCTTGCCGAATGTCTTGTTCATCCCTCCGTTCACATTGTATGAACTGCCTGTATTCTCACCTGAACTTGACTGGAATGTGGAGCTTATCAGACCTTCGCCCTCATTCGATATGGAATCGATGGAATAGCTGCTGTTATTGCTCCAGTTCCTGGACATATCCATGTTCAGATTATACCATGTCTTATCGTTGACGCGGCCGTTCATCCCCACACTGCCGTTCCAGTTGTGTCCGCCGTTGGAGCTGGCGTTCTCACTCACGGAGTTCTGGGTGAACTCCGGCATGAACATCTTGTTATAGTTTGCACTCTTGTTCTCGTTATAGTTGCTTCCGTAACCTGCCGATGCGTTTACCGAGACTTTGTCAAACTCCTTGCTGTAATAGAGATTGCCGTTTGAATTCTCTGTCTTGAGCTGGTTGGAGTACTCATAGGGTATGGTATTCCTGGAGTACGATCCATAGAGCTCTGAACCACCCTCTTTCCACATTGACCCGTCAATCTCAAACCTATACCTGTCAAAGTTCTCGGTGGTACCCACCTCAACGTTTGCGAAAATGGTACGGTCCATGGGTTCCTTGGTCTCCATATCCATGACGAGGTGATTGTCACTCATCACGTTCAGAGTGTCATCGGGCACTTCATAGACCTTCAGGCTCTTGAGCTTTTCGGTTGGCATGTTATTGAGCGCTATGCTCATGTCGCGCTTAAAGAAAGAGTCACCGTTAAGACGTATCTCATTTATGTCACGCCCCAGATAGGTCATCTTGCCATCCTGGTACTTAAGTCCGGGCAGACGGCGCACCAGATCCAGCAACACGCTGCCTGTGGGCATCTCGTAGGCATCGGCATTGAATATGATAGTGTCGCCACGCTGGTACATTCTCTGGAGCTCTGCCACAATCTCGAACTCCTCGGCCGTAAGCGGATCGCTGCGCAGCACAATGGAATCCAGTTCTACGGTGTAGGTATGGATACCGCTCTCCCTTTTCATAGGCGGATCTATGATTGAATCCAGCGTCTGCATTCCTATGTATGAAATCCTGATGCGCAGACGTGTGTCCTTAAGCCGGTCCCGACGTGACATGTAGGTCCAGAAACTACCGTCCTTATCGGCTGCCGCACCGTCAAAAGAAGTGGTGTCGCCCATGCAGGTAACCACCACGTTAGCCCCCTGTAGCGGATAGGGCTCAGGTTCAAAGTCATCTATACCGTAAACACGACCGTTTATCTGGAATATCTGCTTGACATAGGTGCGAAGCATTGACTCTGTCTCTGGACTGCTCCAGTCCTGTGCCATCGCTCCCGCAAAGACGGCTATCATAGCCACCGTCACAAAATACCTCTTCAAATTCATGCCTGCAAAATTACAACACAAAGAGAGAGCATCCCTTTGTATTGTTTGAATAATTCTTAAATAAATATAAGAATCACCCGGGGGTCATTTTTTTCTGAAGCTAATGGTAATATCCGTCATTTTCCCGTTCTCAATCCTGTACATGCGCTGGTTGGTATCAGGACTGGGAAGCGGACCAAGGCTCTCAACGTAAGGCCCCACCTTGACAAAGTCCAGTAATTCCGCATTGAAGCAGTCCGGGAGCTGCTGACGACCGGAGTACCACGCGGTCTTGAGTCCTGCCGCATGCACGCGGCCGGCCAGACGCATCACCTCCTCCGGATTGCGGTCGCCGCCCATGAAACATACGCAAGTCACGTCACGGCCGTAACGTTCCAGCAGGCCGTCCAAAAGAGCATCATCAAGCGGCAGACCTATGTCATCCTGCAGCTGCGGACTATGACAGCCAGGACAACGGTTAGGACACTGGGAGAGGTTAAGCGAAAGCGTAACCTCTCCCGGAACGTCCTGAAAAACAATATCGTATGATGCTATCTTCATTAAAGCGTAGCGTAATAACGCTTGGCGGCCTCAACCTGACGGGCAGCCGAGAAGTTGCTCACGCGCTTCATGTATCCGATGATACGTGTCAGGTAATCCACATTGGTAGAGTGGCAGTGCGGGCACTCTTTAAGATAGCGCTTGTCGATGGTACCGCATTCGTTGCAGATGGTGTTGGGAATGTTGAACGTAAAGTAGTTGCAACCCTCCTGTGCAGCCACGCGCAACAGCTGGCGGTACTGTGCCTTGGACAGATGCTCCTCCAGGTTGCAGTGCAGTGCCGATCCGCCGGTCAGGTGTTCAATGTACTTGACACCATGCAGACGGAAGCGGTCAATCACGTTCAGGGTATTGTCCTCAACCTTATAGAAGTAGCTGTTATAGCAGTCACGCGGTACCACATAACCGTCCTCCTTGTCCCACTTGGCGTTCTTTACACCCACGTTCTCGGCAGGAATCATCTCACAGTTGAACATCACGCCCTTGCTGCGATACTGCTTGTTCAGTTTCTCAATGATACCCAGAACGGTCTGTACATACTCAGTGTAACGCGGATTGTCACTGATCTCGATACCCAAGAACTCAGCACTCTCCACCAAACCGTTTACGCCGATAGTAAGGTACTGGCGGCCGATGTTGATGTAACCGGAGTCAAAGAGCGGAAGCATACCCTTGTTCTGCAGCTCCTTAAGATTCTCATTGTATGCCAGCTGAACCTTGTGCATAAGGTCAACCACCTCCTCAATGTACTTCTGATACGGTATGCCCATGCGTGATGCATACTGTACGCAACGGTTCAGGTTGATGGTAAGCACGCTCTTGGAACCTGTGCTCACGCCACCTGCACCAAGTGTGTAGGAGAATCCGTTATCGGTAATCTGGTTCCTTAGACGGCAGCAGCTTGACAGCGAATCGGCATTGTCACTTACATAGGTAAAGAATGAGTGGCCCTCGGCATACATCTCGGCAGTAAAATCACCGTACTCCTTATCCTTAACGTCACCGTTCTCGGTAAGCAGAGCCATGGTCTCAACGGGGAAAGTAAGCACGCAGTGCAGACGCTCCTGGTTGAACCACTTCATGAAACGCTTCTGCAACCAGCTGAGTGACTCCCAATGAGGCTTCTCGCCGTCCGGGAAGCGGAACTCACCGAACAGTGACTCAAAGTAGTAGCGGTCATAATAGCTGATGTTCCAGAACACTGACTGGAAGTTACGTGCTCCGGTAGGCTGGTTGATTGAATATACCACCTGCTGGAAGCAGTCCGTAATCACCTTGTCTATAGTGCGTTTCTTAAGGCTCAAGTCAACCACCTCATCGGCACGCTTGTAGTAATCCTCGCCGTACTCCTTCTCAATGAAGTAGTTCATGTACATAAGGAACTCCGGGGTAGCGCAGGCACCTGACAGCATGGATGATACCATGAACACCATGTTGATGAAACCGCCGCAGAAAGCCTTGAGGTTTGTAGGCTGTGTGGCATTACCGCCTATTGACTTGGTGCCGCCCAGAAGCCACGGGTACATGGTTATGCTGGCGCAATAGTTGGCCAGGTTTGTCTCATCATTCTTGTAGATGAAGTGCTGGTGCAGCAGGCTCATGTACTGGTCGGCCACCTCCTTGCCGAACATCTGGCGTATGCGGTCGCACAGCAGACGGCGGTTAAGACGGATAAAGCCCTTTTTAGGCAACTCACCTATCAGAGTTGCGATGTTCTTGTTCTCAACATTGGCATTGGCATCGAACTTACTGCCCTCGGCAGCGTTCGCAGCCTGACAATAGCCCATAAGGAATTCCAGCTTGGACTTGGTCTCACGATCCTCGGCGTGACGGTTGCGGTACAGCATGTACGTCTTGGCAACCTGATAATAGCCCTCGGCCATAAGAGCCACCTCGACCTGGTTCTGGATCTCCTCCACACTGATGCCGCTCTGAATGTACAGATGGCTCAGGATTCCGGTCATGACCTCTTCCGTGGCAAACGACCCCGATGCCAGGAATGACTTTGCAATAGCAGCCTTGATTTTGTCGATGGTAAACACCTCGTGTTTGCCATCACGTTTCACTATATATGTCTCCATAATCAATAAATGTAATCCCGTCCCCGTAGTCCTGCAAGGTGCAGAAAATATGTCACTGGCAGGTCTTCTGACTTATCCCGTCCCATGCGCCTTCCCAGCCTCGAAAGGCCAGTGGCATAGAGTGCATCGGACTTATAATATGGGATTTACAGCAGCAGGTACTGTCCCGGACTTACACCGGATTCCAGATTATTCCCTTGGGGAGCCGCCCCTTGGAAAACCAATGACGCGGACAAAGATATTATAAAAACAATCAGTTGATACGGTCTGTTGAAAACTTCACAGCCCTTTTGCGGGACAAGTTTTCAACAGGTGCGGCAGGAATGCGACAGAGGCCGGCCTGTCACAGGTCAGCCTCTGTCTTCAATATTTTATTGAGGAAAAAAAATCTTACTTATAGAGACCGCGGCGGATACTGCGTTTGGGAGTCTTCTCAAACTCCTCGGTGCGGATCTCAAGCTTGGATACCTGTGAGTAGCCGGGAAGCATCTCGTTTATCTTCTTGCGGTCATCCTCAAGGTGTGCCAGAACCTGCTGCTGGTTGAGACCTGCGGCCTTGCCTGCATCGTAATCCGGATATACCAGAGCCACGAGCTTGCGGTCACGCTCCACAACCAATACTTCCGACACCATAGGCAGATTCATGTACATATCCTCAATCTCCTCAGGGTAGATGTTCTGGCCTGAGGGACCCAGGATCATATTCTTGCTGCGGCCCTTGATATAGATGTAACCCTGCTTGTCGATAGTACCCAGGTCGCCGGTGTGGAACCAGCCCTCGGGATCGATGACATCACGTGTGGCGTTGGGATTCTTGTAGTAACCAAGCATCACGTTGTCACCGCGTACCAGCAGCTCGCCCACATTGCCGGGAGCATCGCTGAACACCTCGACCGGGCAGCCGGGAACGGCGATACCGCATGAACCGGCCTTATACTTCTCCCAGTCAACATATGAGATGAGCGGAGCGCACTCGGTGCTGCCGTAACCCACGGTGTAGGGGAAGTGCAGTTTACGCAGTATCTTCTCCACATCAGCATTCAAAGCAGCGCCGCCTACAATCAGGCTGTCCATCTCACCACCGAATGCATCGATAATCTTGGAACGGATCTTGCCACCAATCAGTTTGTTCACACCGGGAATGGCCATGAGCACCTTCATTAGAGGTTTCTCCATAACCGGCTGTATCTTCTGCTTGATTACCTTTTCTATTACCAGAGGAACGGTAATGATGAGTTTGGGCTTCTCCTCGGCGAAAGCGTCAAACAGGATCTTGGGTGAAGGCATCTTGCCCAGATAGCAGATGCTTGCACCCAGCAGCAGCTCAAACATGAGCTGGAATGCCAGGCCGAACATATGGGCCATGGGGAGTATTGAAACCACCGTCTCTCCTTTGGTAAGAGGCAGCACGCCGCAAGCGAACTTGAGGTTTACCAGCATGGCGCGATAAGGAACCATAACACCCTTCGGATCACCTGTGGTGCCCGATGTATAGTTCAGGACGGCCAGGTCATTGGTATCCTTCTCGGCCTCATACTTGATGTCATCCTTGGTAAAGCCCTTGGGATACTTCTTGTCAAAGCACTCATCAAGAGTAGCCATAGCCTTGTCAAGCTCCTTGGAGCGGCTGAACTGCAGTGACATATCGTTCATCAGGATCATGCCCAGGATTTCAGGCATTTCGGCGGGAACCATACCTTTTATTACCACATCACCCACCATAAGCAGCTTGGCCTCGGAGTGATTGACCAGAGTATGGACGTTACCCGGTTTGAAATCATTAAGGATAGGTACGGGAATTGCACCGTATGTATATACGCCAAAGAAAGCCACTCCCCATGCAAGGCAGTTCTTGCCGCAAAGCGCAACCTTATCGCCAGGATTGATTCCAGCGTTCTCAAGCAGGATATGTACGCGCGCAACGCGCTTGGCCAGCTCGGCATATGTTATACGCTCTCCGCGGAAATCGGCCAGGGCTTCATTGTCCCAGTGACGGCGGAAACTGTCTTCATACATTTTGATGACGCTCGTGGCGTTCATGTCGCAATCAGGAGTTCTGTAAATTAATCTTGCCATAAAAAGTGTTTTTGATTTCGGCTGCAAAGGTACCTCGATATAGACCGATATAATAACAAAAAGGCTTTTTAGGGATATCCTGTGCCATTAATGTGGCGAATTGCCACCAACCAGCCTCCGGCAATTCACCCCACCCAGCCAGATTTGGGCGGAACAATAAAAAATATTATCTTCGTGGCACAAAAACAGAGCGCAATGAACAAGTTACCCGATTACATGTTTACCCGTAAGTTCCTTTTCCTTACGGTCCTGTTCATTGTAGCCTTTTCAATACTCTTCCTGCAACTCTATTCGCCGTTTTCATCCACCTACTGGTTTACATTAAGAAGCAGTTACATGATGCTCGGCACAGGTACAATGTATGCATTCTCTGTACTGTTCCTTCTGGCAAGCAAGGTGCTGCTCATGGAAATCAACCGCAAGCACGGAGTAGGCGTATGGGGGCTTATACTGTTCTCACTTGCAGAAGTACTGATGGTATCTGTCATTTACATCTCAATAACCCTGCTTGTCAAGCAGGATGGGACTACCCTGGAAGAACTGTTCCCCAGAGCACTGTTCTGCATATTCCTGATACTGCTCATACCTTATATAATAGCTTATCTTTTCGGCTATGCCCATGGACTCAAACTGCAGTCGGGCAACAAAAAACCATCCGCTAAGGGCACCATGATGGTCTCCATACATGACAACAACGGAAAGATAAAACTTTCACTCCGTATCATGGATATCCTGTATGCCGTATCTGAAGATAATTACGTGAAAGTATTCTATGAGCAGGACGGAGTGGTCAAAAACTCAATGATACGCACCACAGCCAAGAATATTGAAGATGACCTTGAGGGGCAGATTACACGCTGCCACCGCTCATACCTCATCAACATAGCAAAAGTCAAGTTCTTTAACAACGACCGCGACAATCTGTACGTCATCCTGGACCAGGAGGGAATCAATCCAATCCCTGTCTCAAGATCATACCGCGATTCCATCGCCGCCTTACTTTCAAAGTGAGCAGAGGTGCCAAAGGGGACGGTTCTATTTGGCACAAAAAAAAATGAATTCACTCGCGTGAACTCAATTTTTTCAATTTCCTCCGCAGGAACCTTTTTCCTTTGGAGTGAGCCTTGCAATTTTCACAAATTCTCGGGCCCAAACCTAATTACTAACCTAATTACTAACCAATTAATGCTTATGAGAATTATCCTTTGTTTTCGACCGCAAAGGTCGGTACTTTTTTCTTACGTTGTATATTAAAATGTTTAAATTCAGATAAAACAACGTTAAAGCATTAAATGGCTTTTACAAATAATTGATTATCAGATAAATAATCTTGCAGGAATATCGCCATATACAACAGATAGACCCGCAAGATTATATTCTTAAAGGTCAAAACCTATCATTCCTTGGGAGTGATACCCATAAGTTTGAGCATCTGGTTTGCATAACGGCGGCCCATTTCGCGGTAACCGGCTGCATCAAAATGAAGATGGTCAAACCCAGTAGTAGCTCCGGCCGATGATATTACATATGAGTTAGGCAGAGTTTCCGGCAGTTTTGCAATGATCTCATTCATTGACGCACTGCGACCCTGTACATCGGCATTGACAACCTCGCCGGCCAGCAGGGGAACATCTTTGGCATTCAGACCCAGATCCTCAATCAGAGTCTCATATACATACTTAACCTTTTCCGGCCAATCTTCCTCATTGATGTTAGATTCACCCTGATGCATCAGGAATCCCTTGATAACACCCACCTTCTGAGCCTCCTTGGCACACTCCAGAAGACGCTGATAGCAATTGTTGTCATAAGGGGCAATCCAGTTCTTCATCCATGCGGCAGCATTATCTCCGTATTCCTGAGCCCGGTCTTTCATGAAAGCCTCAATCTTGCAACCGCCTACTGCAACGCATATTACACCTACACGGACCTTCTCGGGCAGGTTTTCAACCATGGTACGGCCAAAATAGTCAACCGGGGTAAGGCCGTTGCTCTCACGACACAATGGCGGAACAGCGGTGTACCACTCGAACTTCTTACGCTCCATCTTAGGAAAATCAACGGCAGCCATCATCTGCCAACGGTCACTGATGCCTTCACGGTCCTGGTCCTCAATGCGGGCATTACCCTCCATATTGGACTGGCCGAAAGCCAGATAGATGTAGAAATTCTTGTCAGGTTTCTGTTTCTTTGTAGAAACACCACTCTGTGAGCCGCAAGCGACTGTAGCCACAAGGGCCAAAGCAATGAATAATCTCTTAAGCATACTATTGAATAAACAATTGAAAAACTTCAACAATCCGGACATATACCACGTCCGTGAGTGCAAAAATAAGAAAAAACAGGCATGTATGTCAGCATGAAATAAAAAAATGCAGAGTGAAAGTCACCCTGCATTTCTTAACTTTCAGTCCTGAAAGAATCAGTTGGCTTCAACAGCCTCCTTGATCATCTGCTCGTTGGCGGTGATGTAAATCTCAACGCGACGGTTCTGAGCGCGCCCCTCCTCGGTATCGTTGCTGGCAACCGGCATTGTGAATGACATACCCTTGGTGATGAGACGATCCTTGCTCATACCGCACTTCTTGAGGAAATCGGCAACAGCCTCGGCACGCTTGGCTGAAACCTTCTCGTTAGCCTGCTCTGTGCCAATGTTGTCGGTATGGCCATAAACCGTGATGTCGGTCATCTCCATATCCTTCATTGTCTCGGCAAACTTGGTCAGTGTCTCCTTTGACTCGTCGCTCAGCTTTGAGCTGTTGAAGCCGAACAGGATACCGCTGTCAAATGTAACCTTGATACCCTCAAGACCGTTTACGTCAGTAATGGTTTCAACTTTGGCATCCTCAAGAGCTGCAAGCTCCTCTGCTTTCTTGTCCATACGGTTGCCGATGATAGCACCTGCACCGCCGCCTACGCCGGCACCGATAGCTGCGCCGATGGCTGCACTCTCTGCATCGCCGCCCAGAAGAACGCCGATACCTGCACCGATAGCTGCACCTGCACCGCCGCCGATGAGGCCACCGTTAGCTGTCTTTGACCATGATGAACATCCTGCAACAGAGAATACAAGAGTTGCAGCAAGAAGAATAGATAATACTTTTTTCATAATGTTTGTTTATTAAGTGTCCTTATACAAATTAGTGACGCAAATATAACTATTTTTTTGATTTGTTCAGATTCTACGAAAATTATTGTGATATTTGTATTTCGATTAAGAGCCTAAACCAACACAAATAAATATGAAAACCATCAGACTATCATTGATTCTGGCAATCAGCGCCATGCTGGCTGTTTCATGCAAGAGCGGAAACAACTGCTGTTCAAGTGAGGATTGCAATGAATGCAATTGCACCGGATGCAGTTGCTGTGATGACTGCCAGGCATGCTCCGGCAGCAAAACCATTATTCCCAACGTACCTCGCGGCGAGCAAGCACCTCCTGCCAACCCCGGGCAAAGAAACTTTGGCGGCATGATTCCTCCCGCCGGCGCTACAGCACGCCCACGCCCGCAGGGACAGGCTCAGCGTCCGCCAATGAACATGCAGCGCCCGCCGCAGGGCATGCAGCGTCCGGCACCTCAGGTACGCACCGTGTCTCTTAAGGAGCTCTCCATGAGTGACCCGTTCATATATCCGGATCCCGAGACCAAGACCTACTGGCTCACCGGTACCGGCGGTTCTCTCTACAAGAGCACCGACCTGGAGATGTGGACCGGCCCGTACAGCGTAATCGACTTGTCAGGTACCTGGATGCAGGGCAATTTTGTAGCTGCCGCCGAAATCCATAAGTTCAACGGCAAGTTCTACTATGCCGGTACATGGAACAACCATGGCGTTTGCATCGAGCAGGTTCCGCGCCGTTACAACGTACCCCTGAACCAGACTCAACTTCTGGTCTCCGACAAAGTTGACGGTCCGTATCTTCCGCTTGTAAAAGACTCCACATTCTGCCTTGGTCCGGTTGACTGGGATATCATTGACGGTACACTTTACGAGGAAAATGACACCGTATATATGGTATTCGTACATGAGTGGACACAGCTCATTGACGGAACTATGGCATACATGCCTCTGTCTAAGGACCTGACACACCGTCTTGCCGAGCCCACCACCATATTCCGCGCATCGGAGGCCGCATGGTCTAAAGAGATGAACTCTATCGGCGAGGCCACATTCGGCATGAAGATGCCGGGTTGGGTAACCGATGGTCCGCAGATGTTCCGCACTGAGACCGGCCGTCTGGGCATGCTCTGGTCTAGCTGGGGTGAGAACCGCTACGCCAACGGTATTGCATGGTCAACCAGCGGCAGCATCAAGGGCCCGTGGATTCAGGAAGAGGTTGCATTCAAAGGCGACAACTCCGGTCACGGAATGCTGTTCAAGACATTCGAAGGTCAGTTGCTCTACTCGGTTCACCATGACGGAGGTACCGGACGCAAGCCTGAGATCTGGACTGTCGATGCATCGGGCGACAACCTGAAACTGGGCAAGAGGATACATTAATCCACTCCTTATTATAAAATAATAAGCAAACCGTGGGTGTTAAGCCCGCGGTTTGTTGTATCTTCGCACATTAAATAAAGCAAACAGAACACTTCAGTACAATGAAAATCTCCAACCGCGCTGAGATAATGCCCAGTTCGCCTATCCGCAAACTGTCAGGCATTGCACAGAAAATTGAGGCCGAAGGCATCAAGGTTTATCATCTTAACATCGGTCAGCCCGACCTGCCCACACCGCAGATAGGTCTTGACACACTCAAGAAGATTGACCGGAAGGTGCTGGAATACACCCCCTCACAGGGATTCTTGAGCCTCCGCAAGAAACTGTGCGACTATTATGAGCAGTATCAGATCAAGTTTGAGCCCGATGACATCATCGTTACAAGCGGAGGTTCCGAAGCGGTACTGTTTGCGTTCATGACCTGCCTTAACCCCGGTGATGAGATTATAGTTCCGGAGCCTGCATACGCCAACTACATGGCTTTCGCGGTTTCGGCCGGCGCCGTAATCAAGCCCATCGTGTCAACCATCGAGGACGGATTCGCACTGCCACCTGTAGAGAAGTTCGAGGAGCTCATCACCGAGCGCACCAAAGGCATTCTGATATGCAACCCAAACAACCCCACGGGCTATCTTTATACCCGCAAGGAGATGCTACAGCTGCGTGACCTGGTCAAGAAATATGACCTGTACCTGTTCTCCGATGAGGTATATCGCGAGTTCATCTACACCGGTTCACCTTATATATCAGCCTGCCATCTGGAAGGTATAGAGAACAACGTCATACTGATAGATTCAGTATCCAAACGCTACTCTGAGTGCGGAATCCGCATTGGCGCCATCGCCACAAAGAACCAGGAAGTGCGCAACGCCGTGATGAAGTTCTGTCAGGCGCGTCTGTGCCCGCCTCTGATAGGTCAGGTTGTGGCCGAGGCATCAATATCGGCCCCGCGCGAGTATATGACCAACACCTACGAGGAGTTTATAACACGCCGTAAATATCTTATTGATGGCTTGAACAAGATTCCGGGAGTGTATTCACCCATTCCTATGGGTGCATTCTACACCACCGCAAAGCTGCCTATTGATGACTGCGAGAAATTCTGCAAATGGTGCCTGACCGATTTCCGCCGCGACGGCAAAACCATCATGATGGCCCCCGGTACAGGTTTCTATTCCGATCCCCAGTACGGCCGCGACCAGGTTCGTCTGGCATACGTGCTCAATATCGAGGATCTGAAGGAAGCTCTCAAGCTTCTGGCCCAGGCACTTGAAGAATACAACAGCCTGCCCAATAAATAATGAAAAGACTCTACTCCCTGCTCCTGACTTTTGCCGTGGTTCTGCTTTGCAGTGCCGCCGCACCCAAACGCGAGTTCCGCGGAGCATGGATACAGGCTGTCAACCACCAGTTTGAGGGTATCCCCACAGCACAACTCAAAGCCGAACTGATACGTCAGCTTGACACATTGCAGTCATGCGGCATAAACGCAATACTGTTTCAGGTTCGCGTAGAGGCCGATGCCCTGTACAAATCCGACCTGGAACCGTGGAGTGCATATCTGACAGGATTTCAAGGCGAAGCCCCAGACGAGGAGTGGGACCCTCTGCAGTTCATGATTGATGAGTGTCACAGCCGTGAGATGGAACTTCACGCATGGATAAACCCATTCCGCGCCAAGACCACCGAGACCACCGAGTTCGCTCCAAACCATCAGATCAAGACACATCCGGAGCGGATAATAAGGTTCGGGAAGCTTGCGCTTTTCAACCCCGCACTGCAGGAAAACCGCGACTATATATGTCAGGTTGCAGCCGATATCGTAACCCGTTACGACATAGACGGATTCCATATTGATGACTATTTCTACCCCTATCCCGACGGTGACCTTAAATTTAATGATGACGCATCCTTCAAGAAAGATCCACGCGGATTCAAGAAAAAAGATGACTGGCGTCGGGACAACGTCAACCTGTTCATAGAGCAGCTTTACAACACCGTAAAGGAAATCAAACCGTGGGTAAAGTTCGGAATATCGCCGTTTGGAATCTACCGCAACAAATCTGCAGCATATCCTGATGGCAGCGAGTCTTCGGGATTCGAGAACTGGAGCGGACTCTATGCCGATGTTCTGCTGTGGATTGAGAAAGGCTGGATGGACTACTGCATACCGCAAGTGTATTGGAACACAGGCAACAAGGCAGCAGACTACTCCATATTGACCAAATGGTGGTCAGACCACGCAGGAGGCTGTCTCATGTATATAGGTCAGGATGTGGAGCGTACGGTAATAGGCCAGGACCCCAACCATCCCGAGAGCCACCAGTTGCGCCACAAGATGAACCTGCAGCGCATAATGCCGGGGCTTCAGGGCAGCTGCCAATGGCCGGCCAAATCAGTTGTAGATAATCCGCGTGACTATAGAACCATTCTGGCAAACGAATACTATAACACGCCGGCACTGCAGCCTGTAAGCGACAATATGCCCAAGAACACGCCGGGCAAAGTCCGCAAACTAATGCCGGTAGAGACCAAAGACGGCCCTGTACTGTTCTGGACCGCCCCCAAGGCCAAAAAAGATATGGACAAGGCTACACAGTATGTGGTGTATCGCTTTGAGAAAGGAGAGACCGTGAATATTGATGACCCCACACATATTGTGGCTATAACCCGCCGCTCGTTCCTGAACCTGCCCTACCGCGACGGCACCACACAATATATATATGTGGTAACAGCGCTCAATCGGCTGCAACGTGAATCCGCACCAGTAAAATGCAAGACTAATTTATAATTGACAATTTGACAACTTCATAAAATCAGCAATAAACATCATTTATTGCTGATTTTCTTTTTATTAGCCATATTGTTAGGGCTTATATTTTAGTTAATAGTTTGTTAACAAAGGATAAATAATTAACTTCTCAACTTAACTTCGACCCACTTTTTGACTCTTATATTCGAACGCCGCAAGAAAGCGGGGTCGGGCAAAGCCCAACACGG